>JAZNDF010000067.1:0-46006 GCA_045587925.1 Faecousia sp. | reverse complement strand
TATAGAGGAATTTCCTAAGTAGACAATATTTGTTGAAAATACAAACAGAAAAAAGTATGCCACAGGGTTTGACAAAATACTTGCCCTGTGGTATACTTAGACGGATAAAATTGAACTTAGGAGGAAACCGGAATGATGCGCACAGAAAATAAGCTGAAAAGTGTTTGCTGCTGTGTCAATGGTGTCCTTTCCTCTGGAACTTCTGTTGCGGAGGCTTTGTTTCCTTTTAACACTTCCAAATATACTGTTTTTCCCGGCTTTTGTGATGTGCACGTGCATTTTCGCGAGCCGGGTTTTTCTTATAAGGAGACGATAGGGACGGGCTCGCTGGCATCTGCTGCCGGTGGTTATACGGCAGTGTGCACAATGCCGAATTTGAACCCGGTTCCGGACAGTAAGGAACATTTACAGCAGCAATTAAAGCTGATCGAAGAGCAGGCAGTGATCAATGTCTATCCCTATGGCGCAATTACAGTAGGACAGCAGGGAGAAGAGCTGGCAGAGCTGGAGGCAATGGCACCGAATGTGATCGCCTTTTCTGATGACGGAAAGGGCGTGCAGGATGATGACAGGATGCGCCAGGCGATGCTGCGTGCAAAGGCACTGAATAAAATGATCGTTGCCCACTGCGAAGTGAACAGCTTGCTCAAGGGCGGTTACATTCACGACGGAGAATACGCAAAGCAGAACGGGCATAAGGGCATCTGCAGTGCCAGTGAGTATGAGCAGATCGCCAGAGACCTGAAGCTGGTTGAGGAAATCGGTTGTAAGTACCACGTGTGTCACATTTCCACAAAGGAAAGCGTTGCGCTGATCCGTCAGGCAAAGAAGCGGGGCGTGGATGTTACCTGTGAAACCGGGCCGCATTACCTTGTGATGGACGACAGCTTCCTGCAGGAGGATGGGCGGTTTAAGATGAACCCGCCGCTTAGAAGCAAGGAAGATCGCCTTGCTCTTGTGGAAGGCATTGTTGATGGCACCATTGATATGGTCGCCACAGACCACGCACCCCATAGCGCTGAGGAAAAAAGCAAGGGCTTGGCGGGAAGCGCCTTTGGCGTGGTTGGTATCGAAACGGCGTTTTCGGTACTGTACACCCACCTTGTACAAAAGGGTATCATCTCGCTGGAAAAGCTGATCGAGCTGCTGGCGATCAATCCCAGAAAGCGGTTTAACATCCCGATGGGGGAAGACTTCACGGTCTGGGATCTGGAGAAGGAATTTACGGTAGACCCGGAAACCTTCCTTTCCAAAGGAAAAGCTACCCCCTTTGCGGGATGGAAGCTAAAAGGTCAGTGTGTGCTGACGATTTGTGACGGTAAGATTGTGTATAAAAGGTAGGAGGATATAAAATGGCAAAGAGAACTGATATTAAGAAGATTTTGATCATTGGCTCCGGTCCCATCGTGATCGGTCAGGCCGCCGAATTTGACTATGCAGGCACCCAGGCCTGCCTGGCGCTGAAAGAGGAAGGATACGAGGTCGTTTTGTGCAACTCTAACCCTGCCACCATTATGACCGATACTGTAGTCGCAGATAAGGTTTATATGGAGCCGCTGACCCTTGAGTATATTGCAAAGATCATCCGTTATGAGCGCCCTGATGCGATCGTGCCCGGCATTGGCGGTCAAACCGGTCTGAACCTGGCTATGCAGCTGGAAAAGAAGGGTATTTTGAAAGAGTGCCGCGTGGAGCTGCTGGGTACACCCAGTGCATCTATTGAGCGGGCAGAGGACCGTGAGCTGTTCAAGGAAATGTGCCAGTCCATTGGTGAGCCCGTCATTCCTTCTGAGATCACCTATTCCATTGAGGAAGCTAAGGAAGCAGCTGCACGGATCGGTTATCCTGTGGTTCTGCGTCCTGCTTTTACCCTGGGCGGTACTGGCGGCGGCTTTGCCTATAATGAAGAAGAGCTGGTGGATGTGGGTCTGAATGCATTTAAGCTTTCTCCTGTACATCAGGTGCTGATCGAGAAGTCTGTTAAGGGCTATAAGGAGATCGAGTTTGAGGTTATGCGCGACAGCAATGACCACGCCATTACGATCTGCGGTATGGAAAACATCGACCCTGTTGGTGTTCATACCGGCGACAGCCTGGTTGTTGCCCCTATTATGACCCTCAATGACCACGATCTGAAAATGCTCAATGACTCTGCCATTAAGATCATTCGCGAGCTGAAGATCGAGGGCGGCTGTAATGTGCAGTACGCACTCAATCCCCATACCAGTGAATACTACCTGATCGAGGTCAATCCCAGAGTTTCCCGTTCCTCGGCACTGGCATCCAAGGCATCCGGCTATCCCATTGCCCGTGTCACAGCCAAGATCGCTGTGGGTATGGCGCTGGAGGATATTAAGATCGCCAATACCAATGCAGCCTTCGAGCCGAAGCTGGATTATGTGATTGCAAAGCTTCCCAGATTCCCCTTCGATAAGTTTACCTCTGCAACCAATCAGCTGGGCACCCAGATGAAGGCTACCGGTGAGGTTATGGGCATTGGCTCCAATCTGGAGGAGTGTCTGCTTAAGGGTATCCGTTCTCTGGAGATCGGCGCGAACCATATCTATCATCCCAAGTTTGACAATATGTCTGTGGAAGAACTGCTTGATTATATCAAGGAGTTCCGTTCTGATAATATCTTTGCCATTGCGGAGCTGATCTATCACGGTGTCTCCATTGAAAAGCTTTACGAGATCACCCAGATCACGCCCTTCTTCCTGGAAGCGATCAAGAATATCGTGGAAATGGAAAATGTGCTTAAGGAGAATGTCCGTTGCACCGAGACCCTGAAAAAAGCCAAGAAGATGGGCTTTAGCGATAAGTATATTGCCCGCCTGTGGGAATGCACGGAGCTGGATGTTTACAATCTGCGTAAAGAGATCAACCTGTTCCCGGTATTCAAAATGGTGGATACCTGCCATACCGGTGCGTATATTCCTTATTTCTACTCCTCCTACACCGGAGAAAACACCTCCATTCTGACGGATAAGAAGAAAATCGTGGTGCTGGGCGCAGGCCCGATCCGTATCGGTCAGGGTGTGGAATTTGACTATTCCACCGTACACGCGGTTATGACCATCCGCAATTCCGGCTATGAGGCAATTATTATCAACAACAACCCGGAAACCGTTTCTACGGACTATACCACTGCAGATAAGCTGTACTTTGAACCGCTGACACCTGAGGATGTTATGAACATCATCGAGTTTGAAAAGCCTGTAGGCGTGATCGCCTCTTTGGGTGGACAGACTGCCATCAACCTGGCTCAGCCGTTGACTGACCGGGGTGTAAAGATCATCGGTACAGACTGCGCCGCTATTGATAAGGCAGAGGACCGCAATGCTTTTGAAAACCTGCTCAATGAGCTGGATATTCCCAGAGCAAAGGGCCGTGCAGTTACCAAAATTCAGGACGGCATCGATGCTGCTGCTGAGATCGGCTATCCCGTGCTGGTTCGTCCCTCCTTCGTTCTTGGCGGTCGTGCAATGCAGATCGTTGCCAACGAGGATCAGCTGCGTCACTATCTGCGTACTGCTGTTGAGATCGATGAGGACAAGCCGGTTCTGGTGGATAAGTATATTCAGGGCCGTGAAGTGGAAGTGGATGCTATCTGTGACGGTCGGGATGTATTCGTTCCCGGTATTATGGAACTGGTGGAACGCACCGGTGTCCACTCCGGCGACTCCATTTCCGTATACCCGCCCTTCTCCATCAGCGACCGGGTAAAGGGCATTATTCTGCAGTATGCCAAGAAGCTTGGCTTGGGCATTGGTATTGTAGGCCTGTTCAATATCCAGTTTATCGTAGATGAAAAGGATAATGTATATATCATTGAGGTCAACCCCAGATCTTCCCGTACCGTTCCGTTCCTGAGCAAGTCTACCGGCTACTCTCTGGCGGATATTGCTACAGAAGTGATCCTGGGCAAGAGCCTGAAGGAATTGGGAATTTTCGATATTTATCCCACAGAGAAGGATCGCTGGTATGTTAAAGCACCTGTGTTCTCCTTTAATAAAATTCGCGGTCTGGATGCTTATCTGTCCCCGGAGATGAAGTCTACCGGCGAAGCCATCGGCTATGATAAGACGATGACAAGAGCACTCTATAAAGCCCTGCAGGCATCCGGTATGCATCTGCAGAACTACGGTACTGTATTTGCGACCATTGCAGACAAGGATAAGGAAGAAGCACTTCCTTTGATCCGCCGTTTCTATGAGCTTGGCTTTAACATCGAAGCAACCGTTGGGACTGCAAAGTTCCTGAAGGAAAACGGCATTCGCACCCATTTGCTGCAAAAGATCAGCACCGGCAGCGAAGAAATTCCTGAAGCACTGCGTCAGGGCCATATCGCCTATGTAATTAATACCAGAGATCCCGGTTCTGCACACGATGACGGTCTGAAGATCCGCCAGATCGCTACAGAATACAATGTAACTATGTTTACAGCGCTGGATACGGTTAAGGTGCTTCTGGATGTTTTGGAAGAAACGACGCTGACCATTTCCACCATTGATGCTTAATACTTGTGGCGGAGGGCAACACCTCCGCCAAAGTCCCAGTTATAAGGAGTAAAAATGAAACAGGGTATTTTTGAAATTGTTGAAAATATTCCGCTGACAGACAGTGTCTATCGGATGGTGTTACAGGGCGATACCTCTGCCATTACGGCACCGGGACAGTTTGTAAACATTCTGCTCGACGGGCTGTTTTTGCGCCGTCCCATTTCTGTGTGCGATGTGCAGGGGGACTTGCTGACGATCATTTATAAAGTGGTTGGCAAAGGAACGCGGCAGATGTCCCAAATGTCTGAAGGAAAGCTGGATGTGCTGACCGGACTTGGCAACGGCTATGATTTGTCTGCAGCTGGGGAATGTCCTGTTCTGATCGGCGGCGGCGTTGGTGTACCTCCAATGTACCTGCTGGCAAAAGAGCTTATCCGGCAGGGAAGACAGGTACAGGTCATTCTTGGCTTCAATACAGAAGAGGAAGTGTTCTATGAACAGGAATTTAAGGCTTTGGGTGCATCCGTAACCGTTACAACTGTTGACGGCTCCTACGGCATTAAGGGCTTTGTGACCGATGCGCTGAAGATTATGGATTATACTTATTTCTACACCTGCGGACCTGAGCCTATGCTGAAAGCTGTGTATCAGGCAACGGCTGTCTCCGGTCAGATGAGCTTTGAAAAGCGGATGGGCTGTGGGTTTGGTGCCTGTATGGGCTGCTCCTGCAAGACCATTACCGGCTATAAGCGCATTTGCAAGGAGGGTCCGGTTATGCGGAAGGAGGAAATATTATGGGAAAGCTAAGCGTGAATTTGTGCGGAATTGAGCTGGATAATCCTGTAATTCCTGCCTCCGGCACCTTTGGCTTTGGCTATGAATATGCCGAGCTGTACGATATTAACTGCCTGGGTACATTTTCCTTCAAGGGTACAACAAAAGAGCCCAGATTTGGCAACCCCACACCCCGCATTGCGGAGTGTACCGCCGGTATGATCAATGCGGTCGGACTGCAAAATCCCGGCGTGGAGCAGGTGATCGCCTGCGAGCTGCCGAAGCTGAAAAAATGCTTGCACAAGCCGGTTATGGCAAATGTCAGCGGCTTTGGTGTGGAGGAATATGCATACACCTGCGAAAAACTCGATGCCCAGGAGCAGGTGGGCTGGCTGGAAGTAAAAGTCAGCTGCCCCAATGTGCACGGCGGCGGTATGAGCTTCGGCACAGATCCCAAGGCGGCGGCTGAAGTGACTGCGGCGGTTAAAAAGGTCACCAAAAAGCCCGTGATCGTGAAACTCAGTCCCAATGTAACAGATATCGTTTCTGTGGCAAAGGCTTGCGAGGATGCCGGTGCAGACGGTATCAGTCTGATCAACACAATGCTGGGTATGCGGATCGATCTTCGTACCCGCAAGCCCGTTATTGCCAATAAAATGGGCGGATTTTCCGGTTCTGCGATCTTTCCTGTGGCAGTGAGGATGGTCTATCAGGTAGCAAATGCAGTAAAGATCCCTGTGGTCGGTATGGGCGGTGTATCCAGTGCGGAGGATGTGATCGAAATGATGCTTGCCGGTGCAACTGCGGTTGAGATCGGTGCGGCAAACCTGGTCAATCCCTACATTTGCCGGGATATTATTGAAGATCTGCCCAGAGTGATGGAAGCATATAAAATCGATACATTAAGTGAAATTATAGGAGGGGTAAAGTAATGGGTAAGGATGTAATTGTAGCTTGTGATTTTTCCGGTGCCAAGCAAACCTTTGAATTTCTGGACAAGTTTACCGGCCGTAAACCCTTTGTGAAGATCGGTATGGAGCTTTTCTATGCAGAGGGTCCGGAAATCGTCAGACAGATCAAGGCAAGAGGTCATAAGATCTTCCTGGATTTGAAGCTTCACGATATTCCCAATACCGTAAAAAAGGCAATGTCTGTTTTGAGTAATCTGGATGTGGATATCACCAATCTCCACGCTGCCGGTGCAACTGCAATGATGCAGGGTGCACTGGAAGGACTGACCAGACCTGACGGCAGCCGTCCTTTGCTGATCGCGGTCACCCAGCTGACCTCTACCGATCAGGAAACGATGGAGCGGGATATTCTTATCAAAGAGCCCATTGACCAGGTCGTAATGCATTATGCTAAGACTGCGAAAAATGCCGGTCTTGACGGCATTGTCTGCTCTCCGCTGGAGGCAAGCAAGGTCCACGATACCTGCGGCAAGGATTTTCTCACGATTACGCCCGGTGTACGCTTTGCAGATGGAGATGTGGGTGACCAGAAGCGGGTTATGACCCCTGCCCAGGCGAAGGAGATCGGTTCGGATTATATTGTTGTGGGTCGCCCCATTACAGCGGCGGCAGATCCTGTAGCCGCTTATGAGCGCTGCATTGCAGAATTTTGTGACTGAGGGAGGTCAGGAATATGGAAAGCTACAAAAGAGAATTTATTGAATTTTTGCAGGGTGCCGGTGTTCTGAAGTTTGGTGATTTTACTGCCAAATCCGGTCGAAAGATCCCTTACTTTGTAAATGCAGGTATGATCAAAACCGGTGATGAGATCGCAAAGCTGGGCGAATTTTACGCAAAGGCTTATGCAGATAAGCTGGGAGATAAGAAATCCGTTCTGTACGGACCTGCCTACAAGGGCATTTCCATTGCGGTTTCTGCCGCTGTTGCACTGAGCAAGAACGGATTGAATGTGCCTTTCTTCTTTAACCGCAAGGAAGCGAAGGACCACGGCGAGGGCGGCGTGTTTGTCGGCTATGTTCCCCAGCCCGGTGAAGAGATCGTTATCGTAGAAGATGTGATCACTGCCGGCACTGCCATTCGGGAGAGTATGGCAATTCTGAGCGGTCTTGAAGGTGTTAAGGTCGTGGCAACCTTTATTATGGTGGACCGCAAGGAGAAGGGTCAGGGCGAAAAGCTGGCTATGCAGGAGATCGAAGAGGAATTCGGCTTCCCGGTATACTCTGTCGTGGATGTATATGACATTATCGAATATCTGGAAGAAGATCCTGCAAATCAGGAAAATGTGGAGCGTATTAAAAACTATCTGGCTGTGAATGGAGCAAAGTGATGAGAAGTCTGATCGATATTGTAGATTTTTCTGTAGAGGAATTGGATGAGCTGCTGCAGACTGCTTGCGATATCAGCGAGCATCCTGAAAAGTATGCAGATGCCTGTCGGGGAAAGAAGCTTGCGACCTTGTTCTTTGAGCCTTCCACCCGTACCCGTCTGAGCTTTGAAGCGGCTATGTACGAGCTTGGCGGCAATGTTATCGGTTTTTCCGAGGCAAGCTCTTCATCTGCGTCCAAGGGTGAGAGCATTGCCGATACGGCAAAAATGATAAGCTGTTATGCAGATATTATGGCTATGCGCCATCCCAAGGAGGGCGCACCCTATGTGGCGGCAAAAAGCGCGAGCATTCCTGTGATCAATGCCGGTGACGGCGGTCACTGCCATCCCACACAGACCCTTGCGGATCTGCTGACCATCTACCGGGAGCTTGGCAGACTGGATAATCTTACTGTCGGCTGCTGCGGTGATCTGAAGTATGGAAGAACAGTCCATTCTCTGATCTCTGCTATGAGCCGCTATAAAAACATTAAGGTTGTGCTGATCGCACCGGAGGAACTTCGGCTTCCCAAGTATGTTAAGTACGAGGTTTTGGAAAAGAACGGTATGGATTATGTGGAGACGACATCTCTGGAAGAGGCGATCCCGGAGCTGGATGTACTTTATATGACCCGCATTCAGCAAGAGCGTTTTGATAGCTTTGACGAGTATGAGCGCCTTAAGGACAGCTATGTACTTACACCTGAAAAAATGGCAATGGGTAAGCCTACGATGCGTGTTTTGCACCCGCTGCCCCGTGTCAATGAGATCAGTGTAAAGGTGGACGAAGATCCCAGAGCTGCATACTTCCGTCAGGCACTCAATGCAAAGCATATGCGTATGGCGCTGATCCTCAAGCTTCTGAAGGAAGCGGAAGAGGGCAGACAGATGCCTGCGTTGGGCGATGTGCTGACAAATGAACTGCGGTGTGACAATCCCCGCTGTATCAGCTCTACAGAGCAGGAACTGGACCATATTTTCCGCTGTGTTGATGCACAGAAGAAGATCTATCGCTGTATATACTGCGAAGCAAAAAAGGTTCTTCCCACTGTATAAAAATTGACCGCGATACAAAGGACAAAATCAAGGTAAAAAACGGAAAAATAGCGTCAAAAAAAGAAGAAAATCCGCGGGTTTACCTTGACACAAAAATGACGGCGTGATACAATATATAAGCGATAAATATTGTGTTCTTTGCGACTGACGGAAATTGTGGAGCACCACAGGGGAACAAAGAACAAACGATGTAATGCCGACCGTCTGGGCGCAACTGACCTTATAGGTTAAGTGCGCCCTTTTTTTGTTGGCTAGGGAGGTTTGCTTGTGAAAAAAGTTGGTATTATTATGGGTAGTGACAGCGATCTGCCGATTGTTCAGAAGGCTGTCGATATGCTCAGGAACCTTGAAATTCCTTATGAGGTTCACATTTACTCTGCACACAGAACACCTGTTGAAGCACGGGATTTTGCGATCAACGCCCGTAAAAACGGCTTTGGTGTATTGATTGCGGCGGCCGGTATGGCTGCGCACCTTGCCGGTGCGATCGCTGCCAACACCACACTTCCTGTGATCGGAATTCCCTGTAAAGGACCGGTTCTGGACGGTATGGATGCACTGCTCTCCACAGTTCAGATGCCTACCGGTATCCCGGTTGCAACGGTTGCGATCAACGGTGCCGGCAATGCTGCGCTGCTTGCGGCACAGATCATTGCAGTGGAAGATCAGGCATTGGCTGAAAAGCTGGATGCGAAGCGTGATTCCGATGCGCAGAAGGTTTTGGATAAAGACGCTTCCGTTGCGGCGTCACTTTAAGTTGTTAATTATTTTCTAAAGGAGAAATGATTTATGGAAAAGAAGCTTGTTTATACCGGTAAGACCAAGGATGTTTTCGCGCTGGACAATGGTAACTATCTGCTGAAGTTTAAGGATGACTGCACCGGTAAGGACGGTGTGTTTGATCCCGGTGAAAATTCTGTCGGTCTGACGATCGAAGGCGTGGGCGATGTAAACCTGCGTATGTCTATCTATTTCTTTGAGAAGATCAATGCCGCCGGCATTAAGACCCACTATGTCAGCGCAGACCTTGCAAATACTACAATGGAAGTTCTGCCCGGCAAGGTCTTCGGCAAGGGCCTGGAGGTTATTTGCCGCTATAAGGCTGTAGGCTCCTTCTACCGCCGCTACTCTGACTACTGTGTTGAGGGTCAGGACCTGCCTGCTTATGTGGAGACTACCTTCAAAAACGATGCAAAGGGCGATCCTCTGGTAACAAAGGACGGTCTGGTTGATCTGGGCGTTATGACAGCTGAGCAGTATGATGACCTGAAGGCAATGACCCAGGCGATCACAAAGATCGTTGCAGATGACCTGAAGGAAAAGGGTCTGGATATGTACGATATCAAGTTTGAGTTTGGCTATGATGCAGACGGCAAGGTGATGCTGATCGATGAGATCGCCTCCGGCAATATGCGCGTATATAAGGACGGTCAGTATATCGATCCGATGACACTCAACAAGCTGTTTTTTGCTTAATAAGTTTTCGTTTTGACGGACAGCGGCAATGACCGCTGCCCGCCAAAATGCTGTTTGTCACATTTTTCGTTTTCGTAAAGGAGTATATAATGGGAGGCTTTTTTGGAATTACATCCCGTTCAGATTGCGTTGAGGATGTGTTCTTTGGCGTAGACTATCATTCTCACCTCGGTACCCGCCGCGGCGGTATGGCTGCCTGTGATTCGAAGATCGGATTGCAAAGAGATATTCACAATATCGAAAATTCTCCGTTCCGTACAAAGTTTGAGCACGTGCTGGAGGAAATGAAGGGAAATGCTGCCATTGGCTGTATCAGCGATACGGATCCCCAACCTTTGCTGATCCGGTCCTGCCTGGGCACCTATGCCATTACTACCGTTGGTGTTATCAATAATGCCAGTGATTTGATCGACCAGTATTTGTCATTCAGCGGCGGACATTTTGATGCAATGACCGGGGGAAGGGTGAATTCCACAGAGCTTGTAGCAGCACTAATCAGCCAAAAGAGCAGCTTTGCAGATGGAATTCAATTTGCCCAGCGGGTGATCGACGGCACTGCGAATATTTTAATTCTTACCAATGACGGAAGGCTGATCGCGGCTCGTGACCGGATGGGAAGAATACCGGTTCAAATTGGCAAAAATGAGGAAGGCTACTGCGTTTCCTTTGAGCAGTTTGCGTATACAAAGCTTGGCTATGAGCACATATGCGAATTGGGACCCGGAGAGATCGTTGAATTGACACCGGATAAGATGACCCAGCTTGTGGCACCGGGAGAGGATATGCGGGTGTGCGCCTTCCTCTGGAGCTATTACGGTTATCCCACCTCCAACTACGAGGGCGTAAATGTGGAAGCTATGCGCTATCGTAACGGCGCAGCCATTGCAGAGCGGGATATGGCGCAGGGCCGTTCAATGGATATTGACTATGTGGGAGGCGTTCCCGATTCCGGCACACCTCACGCGATCGGCTATGCAAACAGGACCGGAAAGGCTTTTGCCCGTGCGTTTATTAAGTATACACCTACCTGGTCAAGAAGCTTTACACCTGCCCGTCAGTCTGATCGAAACAAGATTGCAAAGATGAAGCAGATCCCGGTTCACGAATTGATTGCAAATAAGAATTTGCTTTTTGTGGATGATTCCATCGTCCGGGGAACGCAGCTGAAGGAAACCGTTGATTTTCTTTACGAAAACGGCGCTAAGTCTGTTCATATGCGTTCTGCCTGTCCTCCGATTATGTATGGCTGTAAATTCCTGAATTTCTCCCGTTCCACCAGCGATATGGATCTGATTTCCCGCCGGGTTATCGTCGAGCTGGAGGGGGAAGAGGGACTAAATCACATTGATGAGTATGCAGACGGCGATACAGAGCGGGGCAAGGCAATGCGCAAGACAATTTGCGAAAAGTTTAAGTTTGCATCGCTGGGTTTCCAAACCCTGGACGGTGTTATCAACGCAATCGGATTAGAACCCTGTAAGCTGTGCACCTATTGCTGGACCGGCAAGGAATAAAAAGAGGAGCGATTTTATGGAAAAAAGTTATTCTGCAAGCTACGCCGCGGCCGGCGTGGATATTACTGCCGGATATCGGGCGGTAGAACTGATGAAAAAGCATGTTGCCCGCACCCGTAATGAGGGCTGTCTGGATGATGTGGGCGGTTTTGGCGGCTGCTTCGGTCTGCCTATCGCCGGTATGGAAGAGCCGGTTCTGGTGTCCGGAACAGACGGTTGCGGCACAAAAGTTAAGCTGGCAATTTTGATGGACAAGCACGATACCATCGGCATCGATGCAGTTGCAATGTGCGTCAACGACATTATCTGCTGTGGCGCAAAGCCGCTGTTCTTCCTGGATTATATTGCCTGCGGCAAGAATATTCCTGAGAAAATTGCGGAAATCGTTGGCGGTGTTGCGGAAGGCTGTGTCCAGTCCGGCGCGGCGCTGATCGGCGGCGAAACGGCAGAACACCCCGGAATGATGCCTGTGGAGGACTATGATCTTGCCGGTTTTGCTGTGGGCATCGTTGATAAGAAAAAGATTATCGATAACACCAAAATGGCAGAAGGGGATGTGGTGATCGCACTGCCTTCCACCGGTATCCATTCCAATGGCTTCAGCCTTTGCCGTAAGGTGTTTGATATTGATAACAACAATCCGGATTTGTATGAACCCAAGGCTGAGCTTGGGGGCAAGACCACGGCAGAAGCCTTGCTGACACCTACCCGTATCTATGTTAAGCCTGTTTTGGCTCTGCTGGAGAAGGTGCAGGTTAAGGGCATCAGCCATATTACCGGCGGCGGCTTCTATGAGAATATTCCCCGCTCCATTCCTGACGGTCTGGGCGCAGTGATCGAAAAGAGCGCTGTTAAGATCCTGCCTATCTTTGATCTGATCGCAAAGACCGGTAATATTCCTGAGCGGGATATGTTTAATACATACAATATGGGCGTCGGTATGAGCATCGTCGTTCCTGCTGAGCAGGTGGATACAGCAATTGAAGTGCTGAAGGCAAACGGTGAAGATGCTTATGTGATCGGTAAGATCGTTAAATCCGATACAAAGGTTGTTATTGCATAAAAAGGGGAGTTGCGGATGGACAAGGCAAAAATTGCTGTGTTGGTTTCCGGCGGCGGCACGAACTTGCAGGCGCTGATCGATGCGCAAAATTCCGGCTTGATCACAAGCGGTGAAATTACACTTGTGATCGCAAACAATCCGGAGGCTTATGCGCTGACCCGTGCTGAAAAGGCAGGAATTGCCCAGGCGGTCGTTACAAAGCGCCTATGTGGAAGCCAGGAGGCGTTTGAAGATAAAATCAAGGAATTGATAAAAGCACACAGCATCGATCTGATCGTTTTAGCGGGCTTTATGTCGATCCTCAGCGAAAATTTCACAAAGGACTTCCCGGAACGCATTCTTAATGTGCACCCTGCCTTGATCCCTTCCTTCTGCGGCAAAGGCTATTACGGACTGCGAGTCCACGAGGAAGCGCTGAAATTCGGCGTCAAGGTCACAGGCGCAACCGTACATTTTGTCAATGAAATTCCGGACGGCGGAAAGATATTGCTGCAAAAGGCTGTGGAAATTCAGGAAGGGGATACCCCTGAAATTCTTCAGCGCAGAGTAATGGAACAGGCAGAATGGAAAATTCTTCCCGCGGCAACGGAAATGGTAAGTAAGAACATCGTGTTGAGCAGACAGAAAGGATAAAGAACTATGAATGTTTATGAAATTGGCGTTCTGAAGGAGAAGCTTTCAACAAATGCTTATCCCGGTCGTGGTATCGTGTTGGGAATTACACCGGACGGAAAGAAAGCTGTTGCCGCGTATTTTATTATGGGCCGCAGTGTGAACAGCCGCAACCGTGTGTTTGTTCAGGAGCCGGACGGCATCCGCACCGAGGCTTATGATCCCAGCCTGATGAAGGATCCGCATCTGATCATTTACCATCCTGTTCGTGAGGCTGGCTGTGGCTTGATCGTTACAAACGGCGATCAGACCGACACGATTTGGGGATATCTGGCAAAGGGTGAAAGCTGGGAAGCTGCATTGCGTACCAGAATGTTTGAAGATGACGGTCCCAACTGGACACCCAGAATTTCCGGTCTGCTGGCAGGGGATGGCAGCTATAAGATGTCTATCCTGAAATCTGCAGATGCAGAAGGCACAGCTTGTGCAAGATTTTTCTATGAATATCCTCCCATTGCCGGTCTGGGTCATTTTATCCACACCTATGTGTGTGACGGCAATCCGGTGATTCCCACCTTCCAGGGCGAGCCTGAGCGGGTCGCGATCGATGGGGATATTGATGCATTTACCAATATGCTGTGGGAAAACCTGAACAATGACAATAAGATCTCTCTGTTTGTTCGCTATACCGATCTGGAAAGCGGCAAATATGAGCAGAGAATTATCAATAAGCACCAGTAAAGGAGAAAGAAAATGAAAGAATTTGAACTCAAGTATGGCTGTAACCCCAATCAGAAGCCTGCAAAGCTCTATATGCACGATGGCAGCGATCTGCCCTTTACCATTCTGAACGGTCGCCCCGGCTACATCAATTTTATGGATGCTCTGAATTCCTGGCAGCTGGTTAAGGAATTGAAGGAAGCCACCGGTATGGTAGCGGCAACCTCTTTCAAGCATGTTTCTCCTACCTCTGCGGCAGTTGGCAAGCCCCTGAACGATGAGCTGAAGAAGGCTTGCTTCGTGGATGATATTCCTGATCTTGACGAAAATCCTTTGGCTTGCGCTTATGCCCGTGCCCGTGGCACTGACCGTATGTGCAGCTTTGGTGACTGGGTCGCGCTCAGTGACACCTGCGATGCGCTGACTGCAAAGCTGATCGCCTGCGAGGTTTCTGACGGTGTGATCGCACCTGCATATACCGATGAGGCGCTTGAAATTCTGAAGACCAAACGCAAGGGCACATACAATGTGGTTGCGATCAACCCTGACTATCTTCCTGCAGAAGCTGAATACAAGCAGGTTTACGGCATCACCTTCCAGCAGGGCCGTAACAATTTTAAGATCGGCGAACACCTGCTTGAGAACATTGTTACCAAGAACAAGGATCTGCCCGAAAGTGCAAAGATCGATTTGATCGTTGCTTTGATCACCCTGAAATACACCCAGTCCAATTCCGTTTGCTATGCAGTTGACGGACAGGCGATCGGTGTGGGTGCCGGCCAGCAGTCCAGAATTCACTGCACCAGACTGGCAGGCTCCAAGGCAGACACCTGGTTCCTGCGTCAGCACCCCAAGACACTGGCACTGCCTTTCCGGGAGGATCTGGGCCGTCCCAACCGCGACAATGTCATTGATGGCTATATCAACGGCAACGAAGAGGATGTTTGCGCTGACGGCATTTGGCAGAATTATTTTACCGCCCAGCCTGAGCGCCTGACAGAGGAAGACAAGAAGGCATTCCTGGCTACCCGTCAGAATGTTGCATTGGGCAGTGATGCGTTCTTCCCCTTTAGTGATAATATTAAAAGAGCATCCGCATCCGGCGTGAAATACATTGCTGAGCCCGGCGGTTCCATTCGTGACGATCTGGTCATCGAGGAATGCGACAACCGCGGCATTGTGATGGCATTTACCGGTATGCGACTGTTCCACCATTAATGGAGTGACAGATATGAAGTTACTGGTTGTTGGCAGTGGTGGCAGAGAACACGCCATCATCAAGAAATTAAAGGAAAACAAATCTGTTTCTGAGATTTTTGCATTGCCTGGTAACGGTGGTATGGAAAAGGATGCTACCTGTGTAAACATCGGAGCAAAGGATATTGAAAACATTGTAAAATTCGCCTGTGAAAACAGCATTGATTATGCGGTGGTTGCGCCGGACGACCCGTTGGTATTGGGTGCAGTTGACGCACTGGAGGAGAAAGGCATTCCCTGCTTCGGTCCCCGCGCCAATGCGGCAATCATTGAAGGCAGTAAGGTGTTTTCCAAGAACCTGATGAAGAAGTACGGTATTCCCACTGCACAGTATGAGGTCTTTACCGATATGGACTCTGCACTGGCATATTTGGATACTGCACCCATTCCTACAGTTATCAAGGCGGACGGTCTGGCACTGGGTAAGGGCGTTATTATTGCCCAGACACGCCAGGAAGCAAAGGAAGCAGTCCGGTCTATGATGGCAGATAAGGTGTTCGGCAAGAGCGGCGATCAGATCGTGATCGAAGAATTCCTTACCGGTCCTGAGGTTTCCGTTCTGGCTTTTACAGACGGAAACTGCGTTAAGCCTATGGTTTCCTCTATGGACCATAAGCGGGCAGGGGACAATGACACCGGCTTGAACACAGGCGGTATGGGTACGGTTGCACCCAACCCCTACTATACAGAGGAAATTGCAGAAATTTGTATGCAGACCATTTTCCTGCCTACTATTAATGCAATGAATCAAGAGGGTCGCACCTTTAAGGGCTGCCTGTATTTTGGCCTGATGCTTACACCCGACGGTCCCAAAGTCATCGAGTATAACTGCCGTTTTGGCGATCCGGAGACTCAGGTCGTACTGCCTTTGCTGGAAAGCGATCTGCTGACCGTGATGCAGGCAACCACCAACGGAACCCTTGATGAAACGGATGTAAAGTTTGCTGATAAGAATGCCTGCTGTGTCATTATGGCCTCCAATGGCTATCCCGTAGCTTACGAAAAGGGCTTTGAAATGACAATTCCCCAGGCGATCGCCGATAATGTCTATGTGGCCGGTGCGGCGATCAAGGATGGCAAACTGGTTACAAACGGTGGCCGTGTTTTGGGTGTAACTGCAGTTGCTGACACTTTGGAAAATGCAATTGCCGATGCATACAAGCTGGTGGATCAAATCCATTTTGATAACGCATTTTATCGTCACGATATTGGTGCAAAGGCTCTCAAAGCCGGGAGGAACTGATTTTGGTATATAGAGTATTTGTAGAGAAAAAGGCAGGTCTGGATAATGAAGCCAGAGCCCTTCACAGTGAGCTTGTGAATTTGCTGGGCATTAAAGGCTTGGATAAGGTTCGCCTTTTGAATCGCTATGATGCAGAGAATATTTCTGAGGAGCTGTTTGATTATGCGGTAAAGACCGTATTTTCCGAGCCCCAGCTGGATATTGCATCAAATGAATTTTCTGCGGATAATGCCACTGTGTTTGCAGTAGAGCCTTTGCCCGGTCAGTTTGACCAGCGGGCAGATTCCGCGGCGCAGTGCATTCAGATCCTGTCTCAGGGCGACCGCCCTGTAATTCGGTCTGCTAAGGTTTATGTCCTGGAGGGCTCTTTGGGCGAAGCGGACATTGATGCTATCAAAAAGTATGTGATCAATGCGGTGGAAAGCAGAGAAGCATCCCTGGAAAAGCCGGAAACACTGGCTGTAAATTATGCAGCACCTGAAACGGTTGCCACCATTGACGGATTTATTTCTCTGGATGAGCAGGGCCTGTCTGATTTGCTGAATACCCTAGGCCTGGCAATGGATCTGGATGACCTTAAATTCCTGCAGAATTATTTCCGGGATGAGGAACACAGAGATCCTACCATTACCGAGGTGCGCGTGGTAGATACTTATTGGTCTGATCACTGCCGTCACACCACCTTCTCCACCCATTTGGAGGATGTGAAGATCGATGATCCTGCTGTCAAGGCCGCTTATGAGCGGTATCTGGCCGCCCGTGTAGAGGTCTATGGCGAAGAGAAGGCCGCTAAGCGCCCGCAGACATTGATGGATATTGCCACCATTGGCGCAAAGGTGCTCAAGAAGCGCGGACTTCTGCCTGAACTCGATGAGAGTGAAGAGATCAATGCTTGTTCCATTCACGTGACCGCAAAGGTCAACGGTCAGGATCAGGATTGGCTTCTGATGTTCAAGAATGAGACCCACAACCACCCCACAGAGATCGAGCCCTTCGGCGGCGCGGCTACCTGTATTGGCGGTTGTATCCGTGACCCGCTGTCCGGTCGTGCCTATGTCCACCAGGCAATGCGTGTTACCGGTGCAGGTGACCCCACAAAGCCCTTGAATGAAACCCTCTCCGGCAAGCTGCCGCAGAGAAAGCTTTGCCAGACTGCCGCCGCCGGATATTCCTCCTACGGCAACCAGATCGGTCTTGCGACCGGTCATGTTGCAGAGCTGTATCACGACGGATTTGTAGCAAAGCGCCTGGAATGCGGTGCAGTTGTCGCCGCGGCACCTGCCTATAATGTGCGCCGTGAGCGTCCTGCCGCAGGAGATGTGATCGTTTTGCTGGGCGGCCGTACCGGTCGCGACGGCATTGGCGGTGCAACCGGCTCATCCAAGAGCCATAATATGAAGTCCCTGACTACAATGGCATCCGAAGTCCAGAAGGGCAATGCCCCTGAGGAACGGAAGATCCAGAGACTGTTCAGAAATCCGGAGGTTACACGGCTGATTAAGCGCTGTAATGACTTTGGCGCTGGCGGCGTGTCTGTTGCCATCGGTGAATTGGCAGACGGTCTGCAAATCGATTTGGATGCCGTTCGTAAGAAGTACGAAGGTCTGGACGGAACAGAGCTGGCGATTTCCGAATCTCAGGAGCGTATGGCCGTGGTCGTTGCGGCTGAGGATGCAGATAAATTTATTGCATTTGCGGAGTCTGAAAATCTGGAAGCTTACCGCGTAGCAGTTGTTACCGAAGAGGCTCGTATGGTAATGACCTGGAAGGGCAATAAGATCGCTGATCTTGCCCGTTCCTTCCTGGATACCAACGGCGCAGTCAAGCACGCAAATGTTGCAGTTGCTGACGGTAAGACTGCCGGTTACCCCGGCAAGAACAGCTTGAAGGAAATTGCAGCTTCCCTGAAATTTGCTTCCCAGAGAGGTCTTGTGGAGCGCTTTGATGCAACCATCGGCGCAGGCAGTGTGCTGATGCCCTTTGGCGGCAAGAAGCAGCTGACACCTGCACAGGCAATGGCGGCAGTTCTGCCGGTCCTGCCCGGTGAGAAGACAGAACAGGCAAGCCTGATGGCTTGGGGCTGTGACCCCGATCTGCTTAGTGCGGATCCTTATGTAGGCGCACAGGCAAGTGTGATTTCTTCCGTAGCGAAGATCGTAGCTGCCGGTGCGGACTACAAGGATGCATACCTGACCTTGCAGGAATTCTTTGAGAAACTGCGTAACGAGCCCGCCCGTTGGGGCAAGCCTTTCCAGGCACTGCTGGGTGCGATGGATGCACAGCTTGGAATAAATGCGGCGGCGATCGGTGGCAAGGACTCTATGTCCGGTTCCTTCCTGGATCTGGATGTTCCGCCCACACTGATTTCCTTTGCCATTGCACCTGTGCTGGCAAGTCAGGTCATTTCCAATGAATTTAAGGAAGCCGGCAACCCGGTTTACCTCTTCGGCACACAGGATCTGTCTGATTATGCAGGCAGAAATCAGAGCTGGGAAAAGTTCCACGCCCTGTCTCTGGCGGGTAAGGTCAAGTCTGCCTGGGCGATCGATGCCGGTGGCGTTGCAGAGGCTGTTATGAAAATGTCTTTTGGCAACCACATCGGATTTAAGTCCGTGGCAGATGCTGAGCTGATGTACGGCCCTGCTTACGGTATGATCCTTGCAGAGCTGACAGAGGAATGTGACGATGCTGTGCTGGTTGGTCATACAACTGCGGAACCGACGATTACTTATGGCACAGAAACGGTATACATTGATGTGCTCTATAAGCTCAATACCGAAACCTTAGAGGGCGTTTACAGTACGGTTACCGCGGAGTCTGATGCGAAGATCCCCAATCTGGACAGTGGGGAAAAGCTCAGCATTGCACCTGCCATTAAGGTTGCAAAGCCGAAGGTTTTGATTCCCGTATTCCCCGGCACGAACTGTGAATATGATTCTGCCCGCGCGGTTATGGAAGCCGGTGCTGAAGCAGAGATCGTTGTCATTCGCAATTTGACTGCTGAGGATGTGGCCCGCAGTGTGGAAACGGTTGCAAAGAAGATCGGCGACAGCCAGATGATCTTTATCCCCGGCGGTTTCTCCGGCGGTGATGAGCCGGATGGCTCCGCAAAGTTTATTACTGCTTTCTTCCGCAATCCTGCGGTTAAGGATGCAGTAGGCGCACTTCTGGATAACCGGGATGGCCTGATGTGCGGTATCTGTAATGGCTTCCAGGCACTGATCAAGCTTGGTCTTGTGCCTTACGGAAAGATCATCGACACCGATGAAAACTGCCCCACATTGACCTTCAACACCATTGGTCGCCACCAGAGCCGTATCGTGCATACGAGAATTGCCTCCAATAAGTCTCCCTGGCTGAGCCTTATGAATGTGGGCGATATTGTCAATGTTCCCATTTCCCACGGCGAGGGCAAGTTCTTCGCATCTGAGGAGCTGGCACTGAAGCTGGCCGCCAACGGTCAGATCGCTACCCAGTATGTTGACCTGAACGGTGAACCTACAATGGACACTGCATTTAACCCCAACGGTTCTTTGTTTGCCATTGAAGGTATTACTTCTCCCGATGGAAGAGTGTTCGGTAAGATGGGACACAGCGAGCGTATTGGTAATCATCTGTACCGGAATGTGCCCGGTAACTACGATATCCGTATGTTTGAAGCTGCTGTTAAATATTTTAAATAATGAAAATTAGCGGCAGGGAATACCCTGCCGCTAGTTTTAGAATTGAGGTTCCCGATGGATGATTTAACAAAGGCAAAGCAAACACTTGCCTGCGGTAATTATACCGCCGTGATCTGTAAGGGCGAGAAGCTTTATACATCCACCCAAAGAGGGGTAAAGCCGCTCGTTATGTGGGTAGAGGAAAAACAGGTTTTTTGCGGTTATTCCGCGGCGGATAAGGTAGTTGGGAAGGCAACTGCATTTCTGTATGCGCTGCTTGGCGTCCGTGCTGTATATGCACAAGTGATCAGTAAGCCTGCACGAAAAGTACTGGCTGAGCAAAATATAACAGTGGAATATGACACACTTGTGGATAATATCATCAATCGACAAGGTAATGGCATTTGTCCCTTTGAAGAAAAGGTGCTCAATATTACAGACGCAAATGATGCGTATATTGCAATACGCGATCAAATGCAGCAATTGAATATTACATTATGAGCATACAGATAATCCCGATTTCTTTGAGTACAGGCGGTCATTGACAGTGGAGGGCTTCTCATCGGAGGAGAAGCCTTTCTTGTAAGAAAAGGCGGGGAGCGCATTGCGCGTTCCCCGCCAAATTTGTTTGTTGTATTTAAGGATTAGTCCTTGTACATCTCAACCAGCTTGTTCAAATGCTCCCAGCGCTCCTTAGCGGCTGCTTCGTTCTTAGCGAACAGTTCAGCAGCACGATCGGGGAACTCACGGGTCAGACGGCTGTAACGGGCTTCGTTCATCAGGAACTCCTGATAGCCATCCTTCGGAGCCTTGGAATCCAGCTGGAATTTGCCAGTCTCCTTGGAGGGATCGAAGCGGAACAGGTTCCAGTAACCGCAGTCAACAGCCTTCTTCATCTCAGCCTGGCAGTTCATCATACCACCCTTGATGGAGTGCATCTCACAGGGAGCATAGCCGATGATCAGGGAAGGACCGTTGTAAGCTTCTGCCTCGCAGATAGCCTTAATGGTCTGGGCCTGGTTTGCACCCATAGCGATCTGGGCAACATATACATAGCCATAGCTCATTGCGATCTCAGCCAGAGACTTCTTCTTGGTTTCCTTACCGGAAGCTGCAAACTGTGCAACCTGACCGATGTTGGAAGCCTTGGAAGCCTGACCGCCGGTGTTGGAGTAAACTTCGGTATCGAATACGAAGATGTTAACATCCTTGTTGGAAGCCAGAACATGGTCAACACCGCCGAAGCCAATGTCGTATGCCCAGCCGTCGCCGCCGAAGATCCAAACGGACTTCTTGGACAGATATTCCTTCTTAGCCAGGATGTCTGCAACGGTGTCACAGCAAACCTTAGCTTCCAGGTTGGCGATCAGAGCCTTGGTAGCGGCCTTGTTTGCTTCGCCGTCGTTGTAGCTGTCCAGCCAAGCCTGGCAAGCAGCCTTGCGCTCGTCGCAAACGGTGGTTTCCATTACGGTGCGAACCTTGTTTGCCAGGGACTCACGGATCACAGCCTGTGCGGTGTACATACCCAGACCGTGCTCTGCGTTGTCTTCAAACAGGGAGTTGGACCAAGCAGGACCGTGGCCTTCTGCATTGACGCAGTAGGGAGAGGTAGCTGCGGGGCCGCCCCAGATGGAGGAACAACCGGTAGCGTTGGAGATATACATACGGTCGCCGAACAGCTGAGTCACCAGACGGGCATAGCTTGTTTCAGCACAGCCTGCGCAGGAGCCGGAGAACTCGAGCAGAGGCTTTTTGAACTGGCTGCCCTTGACAGAATTGTCCTCCATTTCGGGCTTCTGAGCAACCTTGGAAACCATATAGTTGAAGACATCCTGCTGAGCCAGCTCGCTCTCCTGAGGTACCATAGTGATCGCCTTGGTGGGGCAGACGCCAACACAGACGCCGCATCCCATACAATCCAGAGGAGATACAGCCATTGTGTACTTGTACACGCCCTTGCCCTTACCGGCCTTAATGTCCACAATGCGGGAAGCAGCGGGAGCTGCAGCAGCTTCAGCCTCGTTCAGTGCGAAGGGACGGATGGTAGCGTGAGGACAAACATATGCACAGTTGTTACACTGGATACACTTGGTCTCATCCCAGTGGGGAACAGTCACAGCAACACCGCGCTTCTCGTAAGCGGCAGCGCCCAGAGCAAACTGACCGTCAGCATAGTCAGTGAAGGCAGAAACAGGCAGGCTGTAGCCGTCCATTTTGCCAACAGGAGTCAGAATGTTCTTAACAACAGCGACAGTGTCTGCAGGACCTTCCAGAACGGTCTCGGTAACCTTAGCTTCGGCATTTGCCCAAGCGGCGGGAACATCGACCTTCACATAAGCGGTAGCGCCGGCGTCGATCGCATTCCAGTTTGCGTCAACAACATCGCGGCCCTTCTTCAGGTAGGAAGCCTCAGCAGCAGCCTTCATATAGCCGATTGCTTCTTCGCTGGGCATAACATTTGCCAGGGAGAAGAATGCGGACTGCAGAATGGTGTTGGTGCGCTTGCCCATACCGACCTTAATAGCCAGGTCGATAGCGTTGATGGTGTACAGCTGAATGTTGTTTTCAGCAATGTAGCGCTTGGAAGCGGCATCGAGATGATGCTCCAGCTCCTCCAGAGACCACTGGCAGTTGATCAGGAAGACGCCGCCGGGCTTTACATCCTGAACGATCTTGAAGCCCTTGGTGATATAGGAAGGATTGTGGCAAGCCACGAAGTCAGCCTTGTTGATGTAGTAGGGGGACTTGATGGGCTTGTCGCCGAAACGCAGGTGAGAAACGGTAACGCCACCGGTCTTCTTGGAGTCGTACTGGAAGTAAGCCTGTACATACTTGCCGGTGTGGTCGCCGATGATCTTGATGGAGTTCTTGTTTGCACCGACAGTGCCGTCGCCGCCCAGACCCCAGAACTTGCACTCGATGGTGCCTTCTGCAGCGGTGTTGGGGGAGACCTTCTCGGTAAGGGACAGGTTGGTTACATCGTCAACGATACCAACGGTGAACTCGTGCTTGGGTGCATCCTTAGCCAGCTCTTCGTATACTGCAAAGACAGAAGCGGGGTGGGTATCCTTGGAACCCAGACCGTAACGGCCGCCGATCACAGTGATATCATTCTTGTCGGCCTTAGCCAGAGCCATAACAACATCCTGATACAGAGGCTCGCCCTGAGAACCGGGCTCCTTGGTGCGGTCCAGAACAGCGATCTTCTTAGCGGATGCGGGGATCGCTGCCAGCAGCTTTTCAGCGCAGAAGGGACGGAACAGGCGAACCTTCACCAGACCGACCTTTTCGCCGTGTGCGTTCAGGTAGTCAATGACTTCTTCTGCAACATCGCAGAAAGAACCCATACAAACGATCACGCGGTCAGCATCCTCAGCGCCGTAGTAGTTGAACAGCTGATAGTTGGTGCCCAGCTTCTCGTTGACCTTAGCCATATACTTCTCAACAACTGCGGGCAGAGCATTGTAGTGGCTGTTGCAAGCCTCGCGGTGCTGGAAGAAAATGTCGTCATTTTCGTGAGAGCCACGCATTGCGGGACGCTCAGGGTTCAAAGAGTGCTTGCGGAAAGCTTCCACAGCCTCCATATTGGTCATTTCCTTCAGGTCCTCATAGTCCCAGATAGCGATCTTCTGGATCTCGTGGGAAGTACGGAAGCCGTCGAAGAAGTTGATGAAGGGAACACTGCCTTCAATAGAAGCCAGGTGTGCAACAGCACCCAGGTCCATAACTTCCTGAACATTGGACTCAGCCAGCATAGCAAAACCGGTCTGACGGCAGGCATATACGTCGGAGTGGTCACCGAAAATGTTCAGAGCCTGTGCAGCAACGGTACGGGCGGAAACGTGGAACACGGAGGGCAGCAGCTCGCCGGCGATCTTGTACATATTGGGGATCATCAGCAGCAGACCCTGAGAAGCGGTGTAGGTGGTAGTCAAAGCACCGGCGGCCAGAGAGCCGTGAACAGTACCGGCAGCACCTGCTTCGGACTGCATTTCAACGACCTTTACAGTATCGCCAAAGATGTTCTTACGGCCTGCAGCGGACCACTGGTCAACATAGTCGGCCATGGGGCTGGAGGGAGTGATGGGATAAATGCCAGCTACTTCAGTAAAAGCATAGCTGACGTGGGCGGCAGCGGTATTGCCGTCCATAGTCTTGAATTTTCTTGCCAAGATATAATACCTCCTAAAGTATTCAAATTTCGTCCCGTATATCATAGCACTTTCTTGCGGGTTTGTAAAGTCGTTATGCGGTCAAAAAAACGAAAAAATATATGAATTGACAAAATATACTATATTCTGCAGGAAAAAAGAATTGTCTTTTGGCAGATTATGGAGTATATTAGGTACAGTATTAACAGTTGGGAGTCAGAGTTATGATTTGCAGTGTGCATACAATGGGAATACAGGGAATACAAGGAAGTCATATCGTAGTGGAATGCTACATTACAAACGGCCTTCCTGCCTTTGATATTGTAGGCCTTCCGGATGCGGCAGTGAAGGAAGCAAGGGAACGGGTGCGCGCCGCCGCAAAGACCAGCGGACTGCGCTTTCCAACCGGACGCATTACGGTTAATTTGGCACCGGCGAACCAGAAAAAAGCCGGAACCCATTATGATCTTCCAATTCTTTTGAGCATTTTATGTGCTACCGGTGCGATCCGCCGTCCCAGCTCAAGCAGTGCGTTTTTTGGCGAAGTGAGTCTGGACGGTCAAATTCGCCCCATTTCCGGTATGCTCCCTATGGCAATTGCCGCCCGGAGATCCGGTTTTGAGACCTTATATGTTCCTGCAGAAAATGCACCGGAGGCGACATTGGCAAGAGGACCTGCCATTATCCCGGTTCGGAATTTACGGGAACTGGCACAGGCGCTCAATGGAGAAATTCAATTGGAAGAAGAACCGATTTGGGTCCCGGAGGCACCTTTGCAGGAGCTGCCGGACTTTAAGGATGTTCTGGGTCAGGAGTCGGTAAAACGGGCAATGGAGATCGCCGCGGCGGGAAGTCACAACATTTTGCTGATCGGTCCTCCCGGCTCCGGTAAAAGTATGCTTAGCAAACGCCTGCCGTCTATTTTGCCGGATATGACCTGGGAAGAATCTCTGGAGATCACCCAGATCTATTCTGTGATGGGTATGCTTACTGCCAATGAGCCATTGGTTCGCCGCAGACCCTTCCGTTCTCCCCACCATACGGTTTCCAATGCAGGATTGGCAGGCGGTGGCACAAATCCCAAGCCCGGTGAAATTTCTATGGCGCATAAGGGTGTGCTGTTTTTAGATGAGCTTCCGGAATTTCGCAAGGATACATTGGATTTGATGCGGCAGCCTTTGGAGGATGGCTATGTGACCATATCCCGCGTGTCCGGTTCCGTGACCTATCCTTCGGAATTTATGATGGTGTGTGCGATGAACCCCTGTAAATGCGGATGGTACGGGGATCCGTCGGGTAAGTGCACTTGCTCTGAAACCTCTGTGCAGAATTATCGCAGTCGTATCTCCGGACCGATGCTGGACCGGATCGATATCATTGTAGAAGTGCCCAGTGTGAATTTTGAGGATCTGCGAAACCGCGCGGAGGCGGAGCCTTCTGCGGAGATCAAAAAACGGGTAAATGCGGCCCGCAAGCGCCAGCATCGCCGGTTTGGGATTACCAGCGGTATGTGCAATGCCCGTATGGGACCGACTCAATTGCGGTATCATTGTAAATTGGACGCGGAAAGCGCCCAGCTTATGAAGGATGCCTTTGATACCTTTGGCTTGACAGCAAGAAGCTATGATCGGATATTAAAGGTTGCCAGGACCATTGCGGACCTGGATGACAGTGATGAGATCACAGCGGACCACATTGCTGAGGCCATTCAGTACCGAACAGTAGAATTATGAAAGGCGAGGAAATAACATTGCGTGAGATTTTTTTGTTGAAATTAGGAGAAATTGTCCTGAAGGGTGCCAATAAAAGACAGTTTGAGGACAAACTGCGTCAGAATATACGCCGGCGTATGAAAGCCTACGGTAACTTTGATGTGTATATTATGCAGTCAACGGTCTATGTTGAGCCTATGGATGAATTGGCCGATGTGGAAGGTGCCTGGGAGGCTTGCCAGAGTATATTTGGCCTGGTAAGCTTGTGCCGGTGCCGCGCCTGCGAGAAGACGATGGACAGCATCTTCAATGCTGTGGAGGAATATCTGGGTGACGAATTGGATTGTGCAGAATCCTTCAAGGTGGAGTCAAAGCGCTCGGATAAGGCGTTTCCGATGACATCCATCGGTATTTCCCAGGAAATTGGCGGCAGATTGGCAGAAGCACATCCGGACTGTCGGGTAGATGTCCACAATCCGGCCTACACGGTTTATGTGGAGGTCCGCGATCTGGCTGCCTATGTTCACGGTCCTGCACAGCCCGGCGCCGGCGGACTGCCCACCGGTGTGGGCGGACGGGCAATGTGTCTGCTTTCCGGCGGTATCGATTCTCCGGTCGCGGCCTATATGATGGCAAAACGGGGCGTAGAAGTGGAGTGTGTCCATTTCTTCTCCTATCCCTATACCTCCCAGCTTGCCAGAGACAAGGTGATGGAGCTTGCCCGTCTGGTGACCCGTTATTGCGGCAGAATGACGGTCAATATTGTTGGATTTACCCAAATTCAGGAAGCAATCCGGGATAATTGTCCGGAGGAATTCTTTACCTTGATTATGCGTCGGTTTATGATGGAGATCTCGCAAAGAATTGCAAAGGATGATGGCTGCGATGCATTGATCACAGGAGAGAACCTTGGACAGGTTGCAAGCCAGACTATGCAGGCTATGGCCGTAACAGGTGCAGTTGTGGATATCCCGATCTTTATGCCGCTGGTGGGTATGGACAAGGAAGAGATCATAACCATTGCCAGAAAGATCGGCACACTGGAAACATCTGTTTTGCCCTATGAGGACTGCTGTACAGTGTTTACACCCAAGCATCCGAAGACAAAACCTACACTCGGTCAGGTCTTACACGCAGAAAGAAAGCTGGACAGAGAAAGTCTGATCCAGCAAGCACTTGCAAATGTAGAAAAGATCACAGTGAAATATACAGACGAGCCTTTTATGTAAAAATGCGGCGCAACGAATTCTCGTTGCGCCGTAAATTATTTGCGAACAAACAGAACACCCAATGTTCCGGGACCGCAGTGACAGGAGACAGTACAGCCGGCCTCTGTCCAATAAGTGTTTTCAAAATCGTTGTATTGGCTTACAGCATCAGACACTGCCTTCAGGCAGTCATCAGTGATCGGCGTTCTGGTGATGAACAAGGTGCCCTTGTCCAGATCGTCGCGGTCGGCAAGACGGTCCTTTACATAGGCGGCAAGACATTTTGCGAAGTTGCCCCGGTATTTCTTAACAACGCCCATTTTGCCGTTCTTGACTTCAATGCAGGGCTTCAAATTCAAAAGATTTGCTCCCAGTGCAGCAACAGTGGAGCATCTGCCGCCCTTGACCATATACTTAAGCTGATCGAGGAGGAAGCTTGCTTCAACACGGGAGGTAAAATCATCCAGCTGCGCCTTCAGATCGTCCAGATCTTCGCAGGTTTCGGCAAGCTCGCAGGCCTTCAGTACAACCAGACCCTGACCGGTAGACAGGTTGCGGGAGTCAACCACACGAACATTGTCGAAATCTTCAGCTGCCAGACAGGAATTTTGGTAGCTGGAGGAAAACTCGGAGCTGATATTGATATGCAGAACGCCGTCGTATTCACTTGCATATTTCGCAAAATAATCCTGGTAATCGCCTACACTTACTGCGGCTGTGGAACAAAGAGAGCCACCGGCTGCAACGTGAGCGAAAATGTCCGCAGGTGTGATATCAACGCCGTCAAAGAAAGACCGGTCATCTTTGATAACAGTCAGAGGAACGATTCCGATATTATGAAGTTCTACAAGCTCTTTAGAGAGGTCACAGGTGCTGTCTGAAGTGATCTTAATTTTCATAATGATCTTCCTTTAATTCAAAAAATTGGAATGATGTTATATAGGAAATGCTTGCAATTTTGCTTACATTTGATAAAATATTATCATAGAATATTCAGGATGTCAAGAATTCAGCTTTGTTAGGCGGTGATGATGTGCAATTGAAATTTAATGTGACCGGTATGACTTGTGCCGCTTGCTCTGCACGGGTAGAGAAGGTTGCCGGACAAGTGCCGGGTGTGCTGCGGGCAGAAGTAAATTTGCTTGCAGGCAAGCTTACGGTAGAAGCGGAAACGGAAGCGGTGTCACAGCTGCTGGTGGATGCAGTGAACCGTGCCGGTTATGGCGCTTCGCCGGAGGGAAAGAAAATACAGGCGAAAGAGTCTTCTCCGGACCAGGCTTTGAAGCAGCTGAAATGCCGGGTGATATATTCTTTTGCATTTTTGCTGGTTTTAATGTATTTTACAATGGGACATATGATCGGCTTGCCTGTTCCCAAAGTACTTCACGGCAAGGAAAACAGTCTGGTTGCCGCGTTGCTTCAGCTGTGCCTGACACTGCCTGTAGTATATTTGAACCGGGTTTATTATATTCGGGGACTAAAGGCACTGTTTCATCGTGCGCCGAATATGGATTCCCTGATCGCTGTTGGTTCCGGTGCGGCATTGATATATGGCTTAATTGCTTTATTTTCGATGGCTCACGCAATGGGCATCGGTGATTGGGATACGGTCGTTCGTCACAGTGAAGATCTGTATTTTGAATCATCGGCAATGATTTTGACACTGATCACATTGGGAAAGTATCTGGAAACCCGCGCCAAGGGAAAAACAGGCGATGCCATTCGTCAGCTTATGGACTTAAGTCCTGCCACAGCACAGGTCATCCGTGACGGTCAGGAAATTACCCTGAATGCCCAGGATGTAAAGGTCGGCGATGTGGTCGTGGTTCGTACCGGTGGAAGCATTCCGGTAGACGGTACGGTCATTTCCGGCAGAGCCTCGGTGGATCAAAGTGCATTGACCGGTGAAAGTGTGCCCATTGAAAAAAATCCCGGAGACAGTGTGGTTGCGGCAACCATAAACACAGAAGGTTATTTGGAGATCCGCACGGATAAGATCGGCGCAGATACGACACTTTCGAAAATTATCCATATGGTTGAGCAGGCAGGTGGCTCGAAAGCGCCCATTGCCCGATTGGCAGACAAGGTGGCAGGGATTTTTGTGCCTGTGGTAATGTCCCTTGCGTTGATTACATTTATAGTATGGATGATCGCAGGGGAGGAAATCGGGTTTTCCCTAACCAATGCGATTTCTGTTCTTGTAATTTCCTGCCCCTGTGCCCTTGGCTTGGCAACGCCTGTTGCCATTATGGTCGGAACAGGCAAAGGCGCTTCTATGGGCGTTCTGTTTAAGAATGCAGAATCCCTGGAAAACCTGCATTTGGTCGATACAGTTGTTTTGGATAAAACCGGAACACTGACAAAGGGAAGGCCCTCTGTTACGGATGTGATCGCCGGTTCGGTAAGTCAGGAGCGCTTGCTCCAAATTGCGGCATCCCTGGAAGCAAGGTCTGAGCATCCTTTTGCAAAGGCGATTATGGAACGGGCAAAGGATATGACCCTGCTGGATGTAACGGATTTTGAAAGCTTGCCGGGGCGCGGTGTTTCTGCAACCATTGACGGTCTTCGTTACTGGGGCGGAAACGGCAAGCTGATGGAGGAACTGGGCGTTGCGGCTGCAGATCTTTCCGAGCAATCCGGGGAAGGGAAGACGCCCCTTTACTTTTCCTGTGAGGACGGCACTTATTTAGGTGCTATTCTGGCGGCAGATGTTTTGAAAGAGAAATCTGCTGAAGCCGTTTTGGAAATGGGAAAATTAAATCTGGATGTGGTAATGCTCACAGGAGACAATGCACAGACAGCAAGATCCATTGCCCGGCGTGCTGGAATTGACCGTGTAATTGCAGATGTATTGCCTGTGGATAAGGCATCCAATATTCAAAAGCTTAAAGATGAAAAGCACAGAGTTCTGATGGTCGGTGATGGCATCAATGACGCACCGGCTCTGGTGACGGCGGATGTGGGAATGGCAATCGGAGCAGGCACGGATATTGCCATCGAATCGGCAGATGTGGTTTTGATGGAGCATTCCTTAATGGGTGTTTCCCGTGCAGTTGCTTTAAGTAAGGCGACCATTCGGAATATCCGGCAAAATCTCTTTTGGGCATTCTTTTACAATTGTCTTGGAATTCCCATTGCGGCAGGCGTGCTGTATCCCAATTTCGGCATTCGTCTGAGTCCTATGCTGGCGGCGGCAGCTATGAGCTTAAGCTCTGTATTTGTGGTAACCAACGCGCTGCGGCTTCGGTTTTTCAACGATAACAGGAAACGGAAAAAGAAAGTGAACAAGGAGGAACGAGCAATGACAACGGTAATTAAGGTAAATGGAATGATGTGTCCCCATTGCAAGGCACGGGTGGAAAGCGTGTGCAAGGAAGTGGCAGGAACAGCGGATGCTGTGGTGGATCTGGAGAAAAAACAGGTTACAGTCACCGGTACTGCTTCCGTGGATGCTATCAAGAACGCAATTGTAAATGCAGGCTATGAAGTGATGGAATAAAGTCCGATTTATTGGACACGACCCGCTGTAAACTAAAGCCATAAACAACCGGGAGGTAATGGCTATGTTTACAATGGAGTATATGTTCGGTCATATTCAGGTATATGATTACAGTGGAAAATTCCTGTTTTCTGCAGATACAGAACGGGAAGCCAGAGAGGAACTTATGCACTATGAGGAATGTGCGGCTTGATATATGCTACGATGGCACCCGCTATCGGGGATGGCAGAGGCTGTCATCTACAGACAATACCATACAGCAAAAGCTGGAAACGGCATTAAGCCGTATACTGTCCGAGCCTATAGAGGTGATCGCCAGCGGAAGAACGGATGCCGGAACACACGCCCGTGGACAGGTAGTAAACTTTCATTGCAGCAGCACAATGCCTTGTCAGGAGATTTTGTCCTCCTTGCGCAGGTATTTGCCGGAGGATATCGGCATATACTCCTGCAGAAATGTTTCTCAGAGATTTCATTCACGGCTGGGTGCAAAGACAAAGACATACTGCTACCGCCTTTGGAACAGCGATCAGCCCTGCGTCTTTGACAGAAGGTATGTTTGCATAGACCCCCGTCCTTTGGATATAGCCGGGATGCGGGAAGCGGCAGCACTGTTTTTGGGACAGCACGATTTTTCCGCATTTTGCGCTAAGAAAAATATGAAAAAATCCACGGTTCGCTATATTCAGAGCCTGACCGTGGAACAGGCGGAAAATGAGATCCTGTTTACAGTCACCGGTAATGGTTTTTTGCATCATATGGTGCGCATTATGGTGGGCACACTACTGGAAGTAGGCAGGGGCGAACGGTCGGCAGACAGCATCCCGAAGCTGTTTGGTGCACAGCGGGCTGAGGCAGGGGAATTACTGCCATCCTGCGGATTGTGTCTTATGGAGGTAACCTATTGAACATTCAGATATTCGGTAAAAGCAAATGCTTTGACACAAAGAAAGCGGAGCGGTATTTTAAGGAACGGCGGGTCAAATACCAGTTGGTCGATATTTTGCGATATGGCTTGTCCGGCAAGGAGTTTGATGCGGTACTGCGGGGGATCGGGGGCATTGATCAGCTGATTGATTGGAATTCCAAGGACCCGGATGTAACACTGATGAAATATATGGAAGACAAGCTGGCAAAAGAGGATAAGGTATTCGATAATCCGAAGCTTATGCGCACACCCATTGTGCGGAACGGAAAAGAAGTAACAGTGGGTTATTGCCCGGAGATCTGGGCGAAATGGGAATAGTACAAAAGCAGTTTCTCTACGGAGAAGCTGCTTTTTATATAGGGAGTGGTTAAAGTGACAGGTTTTCTGGAAAGAATAAATCAGTTTGTTTGGGGCGTACCGGCACTGATACTGATTTTGGGTGTAGGTATCTGCATAAGCATAGGAACCGGCTTTGCACAAATAACATTATTTCCCAGAGCTGTTTCTTCCTTTTTCAGGCGCCTGTTTCAGAGGAAAAAACAGGCAAACGAAGTCACATCCTTTCAGGCGCTGTGTACGGCTTTGGCGGCAACGGTAGGAACCGGAAATATTGTAGGTGTCGCCGGTGCCATTGCGATTGGCGGTCCCGGAGCTGTCTTCTGGATGTGGGTATGCGGAATACTCGGTATGGCAACAAAATTTGCAGAAGCCACATTGGCAGTGCGGTATCAGGAGAAAAACAGTGCAGGGGAGCGGGTTGGCGGCCCAATGTATATGATCCGTAAGGGTCTATCAAAGCGGTGGCATCCAATGGCAGACATATATTGCTTTTTGGGGGTGGTCGCTGCCTTTGGCGTAGGAAATGCGACCCAGATCAATGCGGTGATCAGTAGTGTAAACAGTGTACTTGTTTCTTATGGTGGACAGGAAAGTCTTACCGGAAATTTATGCCTGGGCATAGTTCTTGCTATGCTCATTACGGTATTGCTCCTTGGAGGCGCAAAGAAGATCGGCACCGCAGCAGAACGGCTGGTGCCTTTTGCGGCAGTGTTATACCTCGTCTTGTGTGTTGGGGTGTTGCTGGTTTGCAGAAGGAATATTTTACAGGCGTTTGCAGCTATTTTTGAGGGCGCATTTTCCCCAAAATCTGTGACGGGAGGGGTGATAGGATCTGCATTTGTTTCATTGCGCATAGGGGCTTCCAGAGGGGTTTTTACAAATGAGGCGGGAATGGGAACGGCATCCATTGCCCACGGGTCTGCAAGGGTGGAGCATCCTGTCCAGCAAGGCCTGATGGGAATTATGGAGGTATTCCTCGATACCGTTGTGATTTGCACGATGACCGCTTTAGTCATTCTTTCCAGCGGCATTTCTGTTCCTTACGGAAACGATGTCGGCGGCGTACTGACCGGGCAGGCCTTTTCTTCTGTGTACGGAAATTGGGTATGCATCCCGCTTGCTATGGCTATGTGCTGCTTTGCGGTTGCCACCGTGATCGGCTGGGGCCTTTACGGAGGCAGATGTGCGCAGTTTCTGTTTGGAGAAGGGGTCTGGAAGAAATTTGTTGTGTTCCAGGCGATTATGGTGGTAGCGGGTGCGGTGTTAAAGACAGGAACGGTATGGCTGTTGGCGGAAACTGTTAACGGATTGATGGCACTTCCCAATTTGGTCACACTGGCCTTTTTAAGTCCTGAGCTCATTCGGTTAACAAAGGAATACAGAAGTAAGAATATAGTTATAAAATAGTTGACAATTTTTCTATTTGTGATAGAATGGTTAAAAAGTAAAAGCAATGCGGAAACGAGAAGGAAGCATATCCGCCCAAGCGAGAGGGGGATGGTGAGAGCCCCTTGTGAATATTTCCTTCAGCCACTTCCAAGCGGACCGGGATGACCGGTACGGGTGCTCCCGTTACAGAGCAGCTAAGATGCCGGCACAGCCGGTGAATTAGGGTGGTACCGCGAGATGCCTCGCCCCTATGTTGGGGTGGGGATTTTTTGTTTTATTGGGTATATATCAGTTGGAGGTACATATGAAAATTTCAATCAATGCAAACCGTTGTGAGCCTTCGCCTATGCGAAAATTTCATCCCCTTGCACTGAAGGCTGAGCAGGCGGGTAAGAAAATTTATCATCTGAATATTGGTCAGCCGGATCTGGAAACACCTGATGTGTACTATCAGGCGGTTCAGCAGTTTGATAAAACAACACTTGCGTACGAGGCTTCTCCCGGAATGCCTCTGCTGATAGAGGCGATCCGCAATTATTATGCCCGTTTGGGGGTGGATCTGGAGCCGAATGATATTTTGATTACCACCGGCGGCAGTGAAGCATTGCTTCTGACCTGCCTTTCCATTCTGGATCCGTATACAGAAGTGATCATCCCGGAGCCTTATTATCCAAACTATACGACCTTTGTGCACGCCGCCGGCGGTGTTATCCGTGCGCTCCATACAGGTCCGGAGGAAGGCTATCACTACGCAAACAAAAAGCGCATTGAAAAGCTGATCACCAAAAATACCCGTGCGATTATGATCACAAACCCCGGCAATCCCACAGGTGTGGTTCTGGATGAGCAGGAAATGCGGATGATCGCGGATATTGCAAAGGAAAACGATCTGTTCCTGATTTGCGATGAGGTTTATCGGGAATTCTGTTACGACGATTCTTACGGCGTACCCACAATGGGCCGGTTTAAGGACATCGATGATAATCTTGTCATTATTGATTCTGTGTCTAAGCGTTTTTCTGCCTGTGGTGCCCGTGTCGGCTGTGTGATCACCAAAAACAAGGAGCTGCAGCAGGCCTTGCTGAAATTTTGTCAATCCCGCCTTGCTGTGGCAACCATTGATCAGTTAGGCGCGGCAGCTTTGTATCAGGTGGATCAGGACTTCTACCGGCGCAGTAAGGCGGAATACCGCCGTCGCAGAGATGTGGTGGTGGACCGTTTGCGGAAGATCCCCAATGTGGTTGTAGAAGAACCTATGGGCGCCTTTTATGTAATGGCAAGCCTTCCCGTGGATGACTCGGATAAATTCCAGCGCTGGCTTCTGGAGTCGTTTGAGGACAATGGGGAAACGGTGATGTTTGCACCCGGCGCACCTTTCTATGAAACACCCGGCAGCGGTATCAGTGAGGTGCGAATTGCCTATGTGCTCAAGCAGGAGAATTTGGAGCGGGCGATGGACTTGCTGGCAAAGGGCATTGCCCGATACCGCAGGGAAGTTATGAACGAAGCATAAAAAACAGTGGTGATGCCTGCGCATCACCACTGTTTTTGTATAAATTATTGTACCAGCACAATCTCCTGGTCACTAAGGGCAAAGTGCCGTGTAACGGTTTGCGTTCCGTCGCAATAGCTAAGACGCAGAGCTGTCAGCTCGTTGGACTGAAGCATAATTGCATCTCCGGGAGAAAGTGTACCGGAAAACAGCGCTGTGTAAACCGGGGTAAATACAGTATTTGAAGTGTCCCACGCACCGTATTCGATCCTCACATCCCACAGAAGTCCGTCGGTATGCAAAAATACCATTTGTCCGTCAGGGTCGAGCACCAATTCTGCAATTTGAGAAAACTGTGTGATATCGGTTTCGTCAAGACCGGTTGCGTGAATGGTTCCGGATGCAGTTTCCCATTCTGCGGGGAAATAGCCGTCGTACAGAAGACCGGCCAGTTTTTCATAGGGGATCTCCACGGTGATCACACCGGAGGAATAGGGAGCAATTTCATAAGGAATGAAATAGAAGCACAGACCTTCTGTTGAAAAATACCAGTCGTGATCCTGACTTTCATCCCTGGAAAAGCGCTGTTTTACAGTGCTTTCATATCCACTGTAAAGCTGCTTTTCTGCCTGGACCGTTTGGAGCGCTTCCAAAACCAAATTGCAGAAATCCTCGGTCGTTGCTTGCGCTGACATAATACTGCCCAATGTAAGCACATCACCGGTCACAAGATCGTAGCTGGCGGACATACTCAAGCGCTCCGGATGGGATGCGCCGCTGTATGTGACACGGTTGCCGAACAAGCTTAAGACACCCTGATCCATACGGGTAGGGCTGTAGGTAATACTGAAAAGATAGGGAGTCCATTCAGAAGAACCGTCATACCTGTCGGTTGCATAAGAAAGGATCTCGTTTGCTGAGTCCGTGCCGGATTTGATTTTGGCTCGGAAGTCGTCAACGATCTTGCCGGCAACATCCGGATCCGGTAAAGTGAGTATCATACTTTGGTATGTATAGGAAAAGATCACAGTACCGTCTTCTGCTTTGGTGGCTTCGGATACAGTAGGAACACTAACCGCATACATTGCCTCCTGTTGGGGAAGAATATCAGCGATCCGGGTGGTATCCGCTGCCGCTGCAGCTGTGGTATCGGTAGGGGCAGGTGCTTGTTGAGCACAGCCTGTCAGGAATAGAATAAGGCAAAGGATAAAGCAGAAAATCTTTTTCATATTATCACCTCCTTTATATTATAGCACATAATTTGATTGCAGGCAATCATAATATCCTGATTTTGAAAAAGGTCAGCCTTGACAACCATATTTGACAGTGGTAAAATATCAGTAAGTTAATATCGCAGTGAACGGAAATAGTAACAGTGCCAATCCATCAGAGAGCCAGGGTCATCGGCTGTAAGCCCAGGCGGTGTCGGCAGTGCGAATGTGCGTCCGGGAGCGAAACAGCTTTGAGTGAAAAATGAGAGTGGAACCGCGAGTTTGTATGACCCGCCTCTTGTGCCAGGTGCGCAGGAGGCGTGTTTATTTTTAAGGAGGAGACTGTATGTATCTTTATAATTCCCTGTCACATAAGAAAGAACTATTTGTACCCAATAACCCGGATATAGTGAAAATGTATACCTGTGGACCTACCGTTTACCATTATGCCCATATTGGTAATCTGCGGACCTATATTATGGAGGATGTTCTGGAAAAATCCCTGCGCTATTTGGGCTACAATGTTTTGCGGGTAATGAATATCACGGATGTGGGGCACCTGGCTTCCGATGCAGATACCGGCGAAGATAAAATGCTCAAGGGCGCAAAGCGGGAAAATAAGTCCGTTATGGAGATCGCGCAATATTATACAGATGCCTTTTTCGCCGATTGCAAAAAGCTGAATATTAAAATTCCGGAGATCGTACAGCCTGCCACAGGCTGTATTGCGGAGTTCATTGAGATCGTTCAGGGCCTGCTGGATAAGGGCTTCGCTTATGTGGCCGGGGGCAATGTGTACTTTGATACCTCCAAGCTGGAAAAATACTATGTATTTAACGACCACGACGAAGAAGACCTGGCGATCGGCGTTCGGGAAGGCGTTGAAGAGGATACCAATAAGCGCAATAAAAATGACTTTGTGCTTTGGTTTACAAAGAGTAAATTTGAAGACCAGGCGCTGAAGTGGGACTCTCCCTGGGGCGTTGGTTATCCCGGCTGGCACATTGAATGCTCCGGCATTTCTATGAAATATCTGGGCGAGGACCTGGATATTCACGCAGGCGGTATTGACAATGCATTCCCGCACCACACCAATGAGATCGCCCAGTCTGAAAGCTATCTGGGTCACAAGTGGTGTAATTACTGGTTCCACGTGCACCACTTAAATACTGATAGCGGCAAAATGAGCAAGTCCAAGGGCGAATTTTTAACGGTAAGCCTTCTGGAAAGCAAGGGCTATGACCCGATGGCGTACCGTCTGTTCTGCTTGCAGAGCCACTATCGCAGAAATTTGGTGTTCTCCTGGGAGAACCTGGACAATGCAGTCGTTGCTTACGATAAGCTCATTGCAAAGATCGCGTCCCTGAAGCAGGATGGAGAGGTCGACAGTGCTGTATTCCAGCAGCTGAAGGATCGGTTTGTAAATGCGCTTAATGGCGACCTGAATACATCGGTTGCTGTTACGGCTGTTTATGATGCGCTGAAGGCAAAGACAAACGATGCTACCAAGCTGGCAGTTCTGGCTGATTTTGATCAGGTTCTGAGCCTGAACTTAATACAGGCAGCGCAGGTACTGCGCCAGAAGGAAGCGGAGGAAGCTGCAGCTTCTGCAGATCCTGAAATCGATGCACTGGTGCAGGCCAGAACCGATGCGAAAAAAGCAAAGAATTATGCCGAAGCAGACAGAATTCGCGATGTGCTGAAAGCACGGGGAATTGAGATTATTGATACCCCTCAGGGTACTAAATGGAGAAAAGTATGAAGCTGCTGATTCTTGATGGAAACAGTGTTATAAACAGAGCCTTTTACGGCGTTAAACTGCTCACGACCAGAAACGGACAGTTCACCAATGCGATCTTTGGCTTTTTGAACATTCTCGAACGGATGGAAAAGGAAGAACAGCCCGATGCGGTTTGTGTTGCCTTTGATCTTCACGGACCGACCTTCCGCCATCTGAAGTACGATGGCTATAAGGCCACCCGTCATCCTATGCCGGAGGAACTGGCACAGCAGATGCCGGTTATGAAACAGGTGCTCACAGCAATGAATATTCCCATTTATGAATGTCAGGGCTGGGAAGCGGATGATGTGATCGGTACAGTGGGCAAGATCTGCGGAAATAACGGCTGGGAATGTGTGATCGTCACCGGTGACCGGGACAGTTTGCAGCTTATCGACGAGAATGTCAAGGTCAAGCTGGTGATCTCCAAGCCGGGTCAGACAACTGCAACCTTGTACGATACCCAAAAATTCTGCGAAGAATATGGATTTGAACCGCCTAAAATGGTGGATCTGAAAGCGCTGATGGGTGACGCCTCCGATAATATCCCCGGTGTTGCCGGTGTTGGACCGAAAACGGCTACCGAGCTGCTTACAAAGTTTGGTTCCCTGGATGGTGTCTATGAAAATCTTGCCGACCCAACCATTCGTCCGAAGTTGAGGGAGAAACTGGAAACGGCCAGGGAAAACGCATATCTCTCCTACGATCTGGCAACCATTCGCACCAATGCACCTATTGATTTTGCGCCTATGGATGCAGTGATCCGTCCGTATAATAAGCCGGAGCTGTATCAGCTGTTTACCCAGCTGGAGTTTGTGCGGCTGATCGATAAGTATGGCTTGCGCAGTGCAGATGTTTCTGTGGAGACGGTTGTAAGAAAAGGTGTTAAGCTGCCCAGAGTGTCGCAAATTCCGGAGCAGTTGGACCGCTATGCGATTTATATTGCACCGGATGGCAGTGTTGGCATTGCCTGGAGTGACGGTGTGTGCGCGGTCACACCGCTTGAAGCTGTTTGTATGATGCCGGTTTTAATGAGCAATGCGCCGGCAGTTTGCCACGACCTGAAAACCACATTGCATACACTGGACGAAATGGGGCTTCCAGGTGGCAATTTTGTGTTTGATACGGCACTTGCGGCATATAACCTCAATCCGTCCCAGAGCGATTATGCGGTTTCCAAGCTGGCTACCTCCTTTTTGGGTGCAGCGGCAGAGGATGGGGATGCTGTGGCTTGTGCGGAAGCGATCTGGAATTTACAGGATGTTCTGAAGGATGAGCTTCAGGCAAAGGATATGCTGGACCTTTATCAGAATATAGAGCTTCCTTTGTGCCGGGTTTTGTATGCAATGGAAAAGGAAGGCGTGGCGATCGACAGGGGTCAGCTGGAGCAATTCGGCAAAATGCTTTCGGTACGAATTGATGAATGTGAAAAGCTGATCTATTCCTATTCTGAGGAACCCTTCAATATAAATTCTACACGGCAGTTGGGCGATCTGCTTTTTGAAAAGCTTGGATTGCCACCTGTTAAGAAAACAAAGACCGGTTATTCCACAAATGCAGATGTGCTGGAAAAGCTTAAGAATAAGCACCCGATCATTCAGGCAATTATGGACTATCGGATGCTTACAAAGCTGAAGTCGACCTATGCCGACGGACTTATGAAGGTGATCGGTGCGGATGGACGAATTCACACCACATTCCAGAATCTTGTCACTGCAACCGGCCGTCTTTCCTCCACGGAGCCGAATTTGCAAAACATCCCTGTGCGGACAGAAATGGGCGCAGAAATTCGGAAGATGTTTATTCCCAAGGAAGGCTGTGTGCTGGTAGACGCGGATTATAGCCAGATCGAGCTTCGCGTTCTTGCGCATATTGCATCGGATGCGGCTATGCAGGATGCGTTCCGTAACCGTATGGATATTCACACGGTCACGGCATCCCAGGTTTTTGGTGTTGCACCGGAGGCGGTTACTGCCCTTCAGCGGCGCCATGCCAAAGCGGTTAATTTCGGAATTGTTTACGGCATTTCTGAATTTTCCCTTGCAGATGATATTGGCGTCAGCCGCTATGAGGCGAAGGCATATATTGACAGCTATCTGGCCAATTATCCCGGTGTCCGCAACTATATGAAAAAGGTCGTGGAGGATGCCAGAGACTGTGGATTTACAAAAACAATGTACGGACGCCGCCGCTATATCCCGGACTTGAAAAACAGTAACTTCAATGTCCGTCAGGGCGCAGAGCGGATTGCGCTGAATACGCCAATTCAGGGAACGGCCGCTGACCTGATCAAGCTGGCAATGATCCGTGTGGCGGAAGCCCTTCGCAAAAGCTATCCCCAGGCAAAGCTTTTGCTGCAGGTCCACGATGAGCTGATCGTGGAGTGCCCGGAGGCCATGGCTGACCGGGTAGCTGAGCTTGTTAGCCGGGAAATGGAACAGGTTGCAAGCCTGAATGTCCCTCTGATTGCGGAAGCAAAGTGGGGCAAGAGCTGGTATGAGGCTAAATGATGGAATATTGTTTAATGACAGAAGAATATGTGGAAGGAATTGCACAGCTGGAAAAGCAGTGCTTTTCCGACCCGTGGAGTGCAAATTCGATCTCCTCTGAGCTGAAAAATCCGTTATCGCTATGGATCGTAGCAGTTGACGGCAAGAATATTGCCGGCTATGTGGGCTCCCAATCGGTAATGGGTTGGGCGGATATGATGAATCTTGCGGTCCATCCGGATTATCGCAGGCAAGGGGTAGGGGAGGCGTTGATCAACACGCTCATCCGTCGGTTGAAGGACAATGATGTGACCTGCCTTACCCTGGAAGTTCGCAAATCCAACACGCCTGCGATCGACCTATACACAAAGCTGGATTTTGTGCAGGTTGGATGCAGACCCGGCTATTATCACAATCCAAAGGAAGATGCCCTTATTTTACGAAAGGAGTGGACAGTTTGAATATTTTTGCAGTAGAGTCATCCTGCGATGAAACCGCTGTAGCCATTGTCAAAGATGGAAGATATGTGCTGACAGACTGTATCGCTTCACAGGTCGCGCTGCACAGAGAATATGGCGGCGTTGTGCCGGAGATCGCGTCCAGAAAGCATATCGAGGCAATTTATGCCCTTGCAGATCAGGCGTTGGAAGATGCGAAATTAAGCCGTAAGGATATCGATGCAATTGCAGTCACTTATGCACCTGGTTTGATTGGCGCAGTTTTAGTAGGTGTGAATTTTGCAAAAGCGGCGGCGCTTGCTATGAATAAGCCGCTGATCCCTGTGCACCACATTCGGGGGCATATTGCGGCCAATTATCTGGCATATCCCCAGCTGGAGCCGCCATTTTTATGCTTGATGGTTTCCGGCGGTCACACGATGATCGTGGATGTACAGGATTACACGAAAATGGAAATTCTGGGTACCACTTTGGACGATGCGGCAGGAGAGAGCTTTGATAAGGTCGGCAGAGTTTTGGGTATGCCCTATCCCGGCGGTGCGGCACTGGATAAGGCCGCCCAGGCAGGGGATGAAAATAAATATGTTTTGCCCCGCTCAAAACCTGGCGTAAATCCCCTGGATATGAGCTTTTCCGGACTGAAGACTGCTACCTTGAATTTAATTCATCACGCAGATCAGGTAGGGGAGGAGCTGGACATTAACAGTCTTTGTGCCGCTTTTTCTGCCGCGGTATCAGATACTCTTGTGCCACGGGTGGTTCAGGCTATCAAAATGACCGGAAGAAAAAAACTGGCAGTTGCCGGCGGTGTTGCGGCAAATTCCAGAATTCGTGCAGATGTTCTGGCGGCATCAGAAAAGCTGGGTGTGGAAGTATATATGCCTCCGCTTAAGCTGTGTGGTGACAATGCATCGATGATCGGCGCACAGGCATATTATGAATATCTGGCAGGAAATGTGGCGGATATGCGCTTGAATGCTTATGCAACCAAGTCAATTTTGGGAGAAGCGCTGTAAAAGTCGTTATTGGTACATTTAATGTGGAAATATGCATTGACCCGTTTTGCAGACTTTTTTATAATAGAAATATAAATTCTAAATACGGAGGAATGGATTATGGGGATTTTCTTACCGGAAAATACAAAGATTTTACAAGAAGTTTTAGAGGCTTATGACTTCCCGGCTACACTTATGGGCGCAGTCCGCTATGGACAGGGCCATATCAACGATACCTACTGCGTGGTATGCCAGCCCCAGGACGGAGATGCAGTCCGCTTTATTTTGCAGGGTCTTTCCGCAAAAGCATTTCCTCATCCGGAGGAATTGATGGAAAACTTCATTGGGATCACTACATTTCTGCGGGATAAGGTGATCTCTGCCGGCGGTGATCCCATCCGTGAGACACTGAGCCTGGTAAAGACCAAAGAGGGTAAGGATTACTATACAGACAGCACTGGCCGTGTCTGGCGGTTGATGCCCTATGTGGAAAATACCGACTGCCTGCAAAGAGCAACACCGGAGCTGTTTGAGGCATCTGCCCGTGCTTTTGGTCGTTTCCAGAAGCTTCTGCAGGATTATCCCGCCCATACCCTCCACGAGACAATTGTTAATTTCCACAACACTGAGGACCGCTTTGCAAAATTCCTGTGCGCATTGGAAGCGGATAAAATGGGCAGAGCGGAAAGCGTGCGCGCTGAGATCGATTTCGCCCTGGCAAGAAAGGCTGACTGTTCTGTTGTGCTGCAGGCACACCGGGATGGCAAGCTTCCCCTGCGTGTTACCCATAACGATACAAAGCTCAATAACATTCTCATTGACCGGGCAACCGGTGAGGGCATCTGCGTGATCGATCTGGATACTACAATGCCTGGTTTTTCCGTCAATGATTTTGGCGATTCCATCCGTTTCGGTGCAAATCGCTGCGATGAAAGTGAAAAAAATCTCAGCAAGGTTAATTTTGATCTGGGCTTGTATGAGGCATATACCCGCGGTTTCCTGGAAGGTACAGAAGGCTGCCTGACAGAGTGTGAACTGGAATATCTGCCCTGGGGCGCCCGCTTAATGACATTGGAGTGCGGAATTCGCTTCTTAACGGACTACTTGGACGGTGATAATTATTTCCGTGTAAGCTACCCGGAGCAGAATTTGGATCGCTGCCGTACCCAGTTCAAGCTGGTGCAGGATATGGAAGCAGAATTTGACGATATGCGCCGCGTCGTAAAGAAATACGCAAACTAAATGATTAAGATCATTCGTTCTGTTCAGGAATTGAATTTTCAGCAGCTGTGGAATGTATATTCCCAGAGCTGTCGCAAAGAGGGGAAAATGAATTATCCCAATTCTGCTCCCGAACAGCAGTTGCTTCTGGCTGAGCAGGACCTTTATTCAGATACAAAATGCTTTTTTCAGGATCCGGATGCCCTTTATGCACTGTGGGAAACGGACGGTCGGTATCGTTCCGCACTTCGTCTGGAGCCCTATCAGGACGGTTTGCTTTTGGAAGGGCTGGAAACAGCACCGGAGGACCGTAATAAAGGCTATGCAAAAGCCCTTGTGAGGGAAGTCCTTGCGCAAATCCAAGTGCCGGTCTATTCTCACATAGATAAGAAAAACACGGCATCTTTGGCAGTCCATTTGTCCTGCGGTTTTCAAATTATCCGTGATTGCGCAGTTTACGCAGACGGTTCTGTATCTCATAGGGCATATACAATGTGTAAGTAAAATGGCGGGGAGCGCACAATGCGCTCCCCGCCATATTTGTTTACTATTCTTGAGAATTTTCCGTTTCATCAGGTGACAACAGGACTGATTCCTTGTTTTCCTGATTTTTAATTTTTGTACAATGCTTTTTTATTCCGTCAACAATGCCGAATGCTATAAATGATGATATTAGTAAAAATGCTATAATGCCCCAAATTATGCGGGAACGCCAATTGCGACTGGCATCATAGATCACGGTAGTACCTTCAGTATCTGTTTTTGTGATCTTCTTATAAGAACTCGAAAAGAAGTCAGCAATAGTCCCATTTGTCATACGATAAGTAGTGGTGTCTACAGTGCGCGTTGTAGATTCCAAAACGTTCTGTTTGTATATGCTGGTTTCCATATTGCTTGCAACTTTTTTAATATCTATGATTTTGCCATCTTTATTCACAATAAACAACAAATCACTGCGAATACTGTAGTAGGCAATATTATTATTGCTCCACATAACCTCGAAATTTCCAGACTTTTGTTTCTCAAATCCGTATTGGAAATTTCCCAAGTTATCATAAACCACAACTACAGCGGTTTCTCCTTTGTTCACACCAATGAGAATCATATGGTCTTCTCGCACATCAAAGCGTTTTACCGCCTGAGGAGTATACGATGTAATTTTTATGAATTCATTTGCATCCAAATTAATAAGACGGGATATTTCCTCATCAGGTAATGGCTCTGTAGTTAGTCCGTTATCGAGTGCAGAAACAGAAAAAGGTAATCCAATCGTAAATATTATCACTATAAAAGCAATCATTCGTTTTATGTGTTTCATATTACCACTCCATAATCGAATCATAGACGTTTTCAGCGCATTCAAATATATTAATTCTGGGGACAAGGGGACTAATCGCTTATGGTAACAAGGGTATAAGAGAACCGCCCCCCCTTATCCTCTTGTGATGCTCGCGGCGGAAGAAGTAATCTTACTTAGCAAGTTTTTTCTTCCACAGAAGTAAGCCGATGATCAAGCCGGCAGCAATGGTAACGATAGATGTAACCCATATAAGTGCAGAACCGTCAAACTTTGAATTTGCTTCTTCATCTTCTTCATTAACCGTATCAGATGCTTCCGTTTTGGCCTCTTCCGGATCAGCTTCGCTGCCAGTGACTTCGGTAGGCTTCGTTTCCGTCGGTTCCGTCTCAACCGATTCTGTTTCAATCGGTGCTGTATCCACAGACACTGTGTTGGAAGGTACTGTGCCCACCGGTTCTGTGTTGGTAGTCTTCGTGTCCACAGGCTCTGTTTTGGCAAGTCCTACTTCAGATTCTGTTCCATTGGGTTGGTATCTGTATCCTCCAGTGCCTTTTTCATAGCCGCATTCTATACAATGCGTTCCATCGGGATAAAAATATAAGTGAACATGCCCGCTGTCTTTTATTCCGCAGACAGTGCAATTAACATATCTCCCTGTAGCATTCCATATCCAACTGTGCGATTCAGTCTGCGTCCTTCCGCAAGTACAGGCCAAAATATGTTCTTCGTTAGATTGCTCGCCGTTATATGTCCACTGATGTTCACAGGGTCGTTCCCTGCCACAAACAGTACACTTATCATCGCTTCCATAGGTATGATCCTCTGTACTGATTGTACTGCAAGATGTGCATTTCATTTCGTGGCGATGATCATAGGTTTTCCCTCCAACATACTGCATAATATGCGTATGTACTTCGTACCCGCAGATCGTGCAAATATCCCCTTGCATTCTATGGGTAGATGTTTGAGATTTATCGCAACCGGAGCAGACGACCGTATGAAATTGCGAGTCGGCTTCTATACACTGCCATTTATGTGTATGGAAATAATAGCCGCAGACAATGCAGATTTCTTCACTGTTAAAGGTATGGGGTTCATCTTGCGTTTCGTTGCAAGTAGTACAATACCGATAATGCCTATTCTTTGTAGCATTCAATGTTGTCCAGGTATGTATATGTTCAGTTGTGACCTCCGTTTCCATAGCAAGTGTTGGCGTTGCCATACTCAAAATCATAATAATCAGCAATACAGCGCTGATGAACAGTTTTGATCGCTTTTGCATTTTCATTCCCTCCTTATGTATCTCTTTATGATATATCGGGGATATGCAGCTCTTTTGTTCTCCGAACCTTTGCCCCTGTGTTTTTTAAGGCATTGTTCCGTGTGCTTCATTATACTCCCAATGACGGCCTGCCACGATGGCGATATCCTCTGCCGAAATAAAGCCTTGTTCGTAAGCTTCCTCCAGCATAATCAGTTCGCTATTCCTGCAGACAAAAAAGCTGATTCCGTTTCTGTTATAAAATCTCGACCCAGCCAGTTCAAAATCCACAATTGCTTCCGTTTGTTCCTGACTGACCCATACAACGCAGTCATCAAATGTGCCGTAGTATAAATAA
>JAZNDF010000066.1:0-16806 GCA_045587925.1 Faecousia sp. | reverse complement strand
ATCTTCTTGAACCCCTTGGTAATCAGTTCCGGGTGTTCAAGATCATAAAGCAAGTCAGCACAGCTTTGATATCTGTTTTCGGCTGCCGGCTCTACGCATCGGTCGATGATAATCTCAATTCCTTCTGACAATTCTGGATTCCACTGTCTTACAGGTGCATAAGGTTCGCCGTTTCGCGGATCCACGCCGGTAAGCAGATGATGCATTGTCATACCCAGTGCAAAGATATCGGATCTCGGGTCAGTCTGACCGCTGTACTGCTCAGGGGGAGCATAACCTTTGGTGCCAAGGACAGTGGTGTCTGCGAGATTCTGTTCTTTGTACTCTCTAGCAATACCAAAGTCGATAATCTTGATATTTCCTTCCGGCTTCAGCATTACGTTTGCCGGTTTCATATCTCTATATATAATGGAAGGTTTCTGTGAATGCAGGTATGACAGAGCATCGCAAAGCTGCTTTGCCCAGTTGACAACCATTTCTTCCGGTTGCGCACCATACTCATTCAAAATCTTGTCCAAAGATTCACCTTCGATGTAATCCATAACAACGTAGATTGTAATGCCGTTGTCAATGATGTCTACGATTCGAGGAAGTGAAGGGTGGTCGAGTTTTTTCATCATGTTCGCTTCGGCAAGTAAGCTATTTACAACAATCTCGTCATTCTTACCGCTGCCTTTTTTGCGAATCTCCTTAACCGCCCACTGCTTATTTAAGTGCTTATCCATTGCGAGGTAAACAATGGACATACCGCCTCGGCCAATCTCTTTAAGTATTTCATATTTACCGTCAATAACGGTTCCGATTTCTGTCATACGCCCTTACCTCACTGCGCTTTGATCAACACCACTGAGATGTTGTCTTTTTCCCGGCGGGACTTCACCAGTTCGATCAAATACTTTGCATTGTTGTGCATTGCATTTTCATTGGGAATACTGTCAGGCTTCAAGACTTCATACATTTCACCGGGGGTAATTTCGTGCCGGAAGCCGTCTGAGCAGATCATATATGTACCGATTTCCGCCGTGCCACAAAGGACCTCAGGCTCAACATCCCTGGAAGCACCTACGCACTGCAGCAGAAGGTTTCTCCGCTTATCAGTCTTTGCCTGTTCTGCGGTCATTGTTCCACGGCTGATCTCGCGGGCAATAAATGTCTGATCCGTTGTCAGCTGGCGAAGTGCCGCGCCCACTTGGTAAATACGGGTGTCGCCCACGTGCGCGATCACATAATCGTCATTGACAAAAAGAATTCCGGAGAAAGTCGTTCCCAGATTTGCACCCAGGCGCTGTCCAAACTCCATAATTTGTCCGTTCAGGTTTTTTAACATCAGTGACCATTTTCTGCCGATCACCTGCAGATCCGCATTTTCCAGCTCGTAAGGCAGTTCCTCATCGAACCATTTTGAAAAAGCTCTGATAACGGTGGCACTTGCCAGTTCACCCTTCGCCAAGCCGCCCATTCCGTCGCAAACGATCGCCATCAGTACTTCGCCAATATCCGTTACTGCGTGTTTAATTAAAACACTGTCCTGGTTGTTCGACTTGGCAATGCCTACATCGGTATTTGCTGTTGCCGTATAACGCATAGTATCACACTCCTATAGGACATTAGATTTTCGTTCCACAGTGCGTACAGAATTTGGATCCCTGCTTTACCGGGGCCTTGCAATTGGGGCAGACGGACGGACCGTCAGCCATTCCAAAGCGGAACACAAACTCTTCATTTCCCAACCGCAGTACATCGCCTTCGTTGATACGGGTCTCCTGCTGAACCACCAACGGAACATTGTTAATGAAGGTTCTGTTCTTGGAGTTCAGGTCCACTACAAAATAACCGGAGGGTCTTGTAATGATATCTGCGTGGCTTCGGCTGACTGCATTGTTGTTTGTAACAAAGTAGTCCACATAGCTCCGTTCTTTGCCCAGTCTGAAAACAGGCTTGTTGATTCGCACAACATCACCGGTCCGTACTCTGTAAAGCTCCGGGAATATAGTCGGCTCCTTTGCTGCAACAGGTGTTTCATTCAGCAAAACCGTTTCTTCTGTTTCCGGCACAGGTATTACAGGAGGTGCCATCTCCACAGGAGGCGTATATACAACATCATTTACCGGTGCACTGAAGGGAATATGCTCCGGCTCTGTAAGCAGGCCGGTGGCCTCTTCCCCGGGTACAGGCATTACAGGAGGTGCCATCTCCACAGGAGGCGTATTTACAACATCATTGACCGGTGCGCTGAAGGGAATATGCTCCGGCTCTGTAAGCAGTCCGGTGGCTTCTTCCTCTGCTGCAGGCATTACAGGCGGTGCCATCTCCACGGGAGGCGTATATACAATATTATTCACCGGTGCGCTGAAAGGAATATGCTCCGGCTCTGTAAGCAGTCCGGTGGCATCCGTATCCACCCCGGCAGGCTGTCCTGCAGGCATTCCTGCACCTTTATCATACAACGGCACGGGCACATCTTCTCTCAACAGCTCTGTAGCATTTTCATCGTACAACAGGGCCGTTTCTTCTGCCATCCGTTCCTGTTCCTGTTTTTCCAGATGGTCATAATAGCGCTGATGACTGCTGGTCATATAGCCGCTCTGTCCTGCATTGTGCTTCTTGACAGTATTTACGACCGTGCTGTCCTCGTGCTGGACAAACAGTTCGATTTTATTGATATCAAAGGGCTTTAAGGATTTGAAGAAGTAATTAAAACGGGAAATATACTCCATATCCCTTTCCTGTGCCGGGCGGGATGAATAAATCACTGTATTAAACAGTTCAATAATATTCGAATCCTGGCTGCCCATTTTCAGGGGGATGTACAAAAACTGCATTTCCTTCGTGGTCTCGTTGATAAAGATACTCTGGGGATCCATTCTGAGATTATAGATAGGAAAGCCGTTACCGTTCAGCTTCTGAATAGCTACAACAATATGTTCCAAAATAAATAAGAAGTCCCGCTTTGTGATCTCCTTCTTCAAGCGGTCCTGCAGACTGATGCCTACCGGTCCGGAAAATTCGATCACATTTTTCTTTTGCTCCTTGACTTTCAGAAAGCAACGCAAAAACGCACGGGAAAACCGATCCTGTTCCTTTTCATCAATGTTTTCATTCGATGACAGTTTTACCGTTACCAACAAGCGATAGTCTTTTGTTTTAGCAGAAATTTTCATCTTCGCACCGTCCTTCAAGATATGGTTTTGAACAACAGAAGAATAGGCCAAATACAAGCAAAAAAGCGGTCACTTTTCCTTGCGTAGAACGAATACTTCTACGAATTTATATGAAGCCCTATTATGTTTCGCATTATATCACTTTTCAATGGATGTTGTCAACAAATACAGTGCACTTTATGGCGCTTTTTTTAATTTTTTATGAATTACTCAGCAAAAAGCTTGTCACGGATGTGATCTGCTGTGCATTTTGTTTGCTATATTAGTGGTACGGTAAGGGGTCACAAACCAACAGAAAGGAGTGTTTACTATGCCCAGACGAGGCGATAACATCAGAAAAAGAAAAGACGGCAGATGGGAAGCGAGATTTATGAAAGAGGATTGCATAGACGGCGTTAAAAAGTACGGTTCTGTCTACGGAAAAACTTTTCAGGAGGCAAAGGAAAAGAGAGATAAGGTGATCAAGGAAGGACCGGTCCGCCGCCTGGTGCATACCGCTTTATTCTCGGATGTGCTGTCCGCATGGCAAGCGGCAAACCGCGTTCGTCTAAAGGATGCTTCTGTCTCCCGTTATCAAAATCTAATTGATACGCATATTCTTCCGGAGCTTGGGTCCGTTCGTGTCAACCAGCTGACAGCATCTGCAATCAATCGTTTTCTTATTTCCAAGCTGGAAAGCGGACGGACGGATGGACGCGGCGCGCTGTCGGCAAACTATGTTCGCAGTATTTCTCTTGTAATTGGCTCCGCAATTAAATTTGGAGCATCCGAGGGAATTTGTTCTCCACTTCTGTCTCCAATAATCAAGCCTTCTCTTTCAAAGAAGGAATTGCGCATTTTATCTTCTGAAGATCAAACAGCACTGGAAACAAAATTGCTGGAAAATATGCAAACGGACAGTCTGCTGATCTATATCACACTATACACCGGACTCCGCATTGGAGAAGCTTGTGCCCTTAGATGGGAGGATATAGATTTGAATACAAGGCTGATCTATGTTCGCCATACTCTGTCCAGATCCTGGGTGTGGGAAAACGGCGTGAAACACTCGTTTCTTTCGATCGGCCCACCAAAAACAAATTCCTCTTTCCGGTGCATTCCGATCTGTTCCAAGCTCTATAGTATAATAGAGGGCTTTGAATACCGTAAGCTGCACGGTTATATATTATCAAATGACGAACAAAACTTCATAAGTCCCCGAACATTCGAGTACCGCTATAAGGCGATCCTTAAGCTTGCCGGGATCCGGTATGTAAATTTTCACGCACTTCGGCATACATTTGCCACCCGTTGCATTGAAAGAGGGGTAGATGTTAAGTCCCTGTCTGAAATATTGGGTCACGCGAATGTAACTACCACATTGAACACCTATGTCCATTCATCAATGGAATTAAAAAGAATACAGCTTGAGAAGATCACCTTATAGTATTTCTGGTCAAATTAGGGGTCAAAAAACAGGCAAACCCGTTGATGCACAATAATATCTTCTGTTTCCGGAGTAGAAGTATTCGTTCTACGCAAAGTAGCACTGCGTATTTATCCAAAGTGAATAAAATTTTCAGGAGGTGCTCGGTTTTGGGTGCCTCCTTATTTTGTATCGCTGCTGCGATCGCCGCAGGCTGTTCAGGCAAAAATCCGACCAATTCTTATATGCACCCATAATCGTGCTTTTTCGATTGACATTTATGCCGCATTCGTGTATACTGTTCCTGTAAGTAAATATTCCCTTTAAGTGCCTGTGGATGCGGTAACAGCCCCACAGGAGAATAGAAAACCGGGTGAGAATCCCGGACGGTACCGCCACTGTATGCGCGGAGGCACCCACATTTGACGAAAGTCGGTCATTGGAGAAATCCGAGAAGGCTGTGTGGGCGCTTAGGATGCGTAAGTCAGGAGAACTGCTTAAATGCGGTAAAAACACAAGGATCTGCAAGTACGGATTCTGTGGTTTTTTGTTGCGGAAAAACGGCTGCAGCAACTCATTAACGGGTTGCTGCAGTTTTTTTGCTGTGACCGTCTGTGCAGGTCTTGTCCCCCTTGACCTGCGGATCGCTCTGGCGGTCACAGCCCGCAAACCAACTGAATATTGCTTTATCGGTAAAGCAAGGCGATCCGGTCAGAATCCGGAACAACCGTCCATTGCTGTGTTTGGCATTTGCCATAAGTCAGAGAGCCTGCTGTATCGATCGGGTCTATCACGCTTTGACAGGAGAGTGCAGCCTAATTTATCCGTACTTGCGGATAAGTTGGTTGTGCTCTTTTTGCGTATAGACCACAAAGAAGTAAAGGAGGGATGCAAGTGACACCGGAAGAAAAGAAGGCCTGGGCGGAGGACCTTCTGCGACAAAAGTACCGGGAGCTTGGAAGGCTCCCCACGAAAAAGGACTTCGATAGTGCAGCTTGCGCCCAGATCAAGGCATACCTTGGGCCCTGGCCCCGTGCATTGGAGTCCGCAGGATTAAAAACGCCTAAGGAAAAGTAATCTAATAGCATAAGAAAGGACGATTCTGTTATGCGAACCAAGAAAATTTTGAGTATGATCCTCGCCCTTGTGACGGTGCTGGGTCTGCTGCCTGCCGCCTCCGTGTCCGCTACTGAGGCAGAATATGTGTACATCTCCGTCAGTTACGATGACAAGTATATCAACGATAAAGACGGCGGCTATATCTCCTATGTTCCCGTAGCCTTTGATACACTGGCCGAAATCGATCTGGATACCTATGGATTAAGTGACTACCGGTACGACGAGGACGGGGACGGCACTTACGAGATCACCGCCCTTCATCTCATCATTTACGCCCATGAAAACCTCTACGGCGGCGACTGGTCAGATGTTATCTTTACCGGGGATCCCGGCAGCTCCTATTATCAGGGCGGCTTGTTTGGCAGAGATGAAAACCTGAACTACTACCTCAACGGTCAGTATCCCCTGGCCAGAGGCGGTTGGGGCGCCACCTCTGACCAGATCGTACTGGAAGCCGGTGACTTCATTGATCTTGCCGGTTTTACCAGCTGGGACTTCTATCAGGATTCCGGTTACGGCTTCCACTTCTTTGCAGACGGCAACGGCGACATCACCCACGCATACACCGTGCAAGCCGGTACTGCCTGCGATTTGAAGCTCATCAAGGGCTCCAAGGATTTTGAATACAATTCCGTATTTACCGATGTTCCCGACTGCACCGTGTACTACGGCACCGCATTGTACGAAGAAACCGGTACCGTCACCACCGATGCCGATGCCTGCGCATCCGTCACCTTCCCCGGTGCAGGCACTTATTACCTGTGGGTAGATGGCGGCTGGGGCAATGAATATCCCGATTCCATCGTTTCCGCTCCCGGCTATGCAAAAGTGACCGTTACCGGTAAGGAAGCCGAAACACCCAGTCAGCCTCAGGATGTTTCCGCTGTCCTGAATGCCACTATGGCACAGCTTGCCTCTACCGTCAACGAGCCGGTTTTCGGCACCACCGCCGGTGAATGGACGGTGCTGAGCCTGGCCCGCGGCAACTACTATGATAAGGATAATGCCTACTTTACCGGTTACTATGACCGCATTGTGGAGACTGTCAACACCACTGCCGCATCCGTAAATATGAGCGGCGCACTCCACAAGAGCAAGTCCACCGAGAACTCCCGTCTGATCGTTGCCCTGTCTGCCATCGGCAAGGATGCCACCGCTGTGGGCAACTGGGATCTGGTGGAGGCGTACAGTGCCAATGGCTTTAGCTGGATCAAAAAGCAGGGTCTCAACGGCACCGTCTGGGCGCTGATCGCTCTGGATTCCAACAACTATGCCACCACCGATCCCACGATCCGTCAGCAGTGCGTGGATGAAATTCTGGCAAAACAGCATAATGACGGCGGCTGGGCTCTGCAAGCCAATCTGGCCTATGCCTCTGACCCCGATGTGACCGGTATGGTACTGACCGCTCTGTATCCCTACCGTGACAGAGAAGAGGTTGCCACCGCCGTGGAGGAAGCCTTCACCTGTCTGTCTGCAATGCAGCACGAAAACGGCACCTTCTCCTCCGGCGGCAGCGAGTGCGCCGAAAGCTGTGCCTGGGTCATTGTCTCCGCTACTACCTGGGGCATCGACCCCGACACCGACAGCCGTTTCATCAAAAACGGCAATTCCGTTGTGGACGCACTGCTGTCTCACTATCTGGAAGATGAAGCAATGTTCCAGCACATCGCAGGCGCAGGTGCCAATGCTATGGCTACCGACCAGTCCTGCTATGCACTGGTTGCCTATGACCGCTTTGTAAGCAACAAAAAAGCTCTCTTTGACTATTCCGATGTGACTTTTGAGACCGGCAATGTTGTTCCGGGTAAGCCTACCGCCACTTTGGGTCTTCCCGCACAGATCACCGACGATGTGGGTGAAGCCTTTAATGCAGTCATCACCCTGGATCAGTGGGACAACACCGCAGGCTATAAGCTGATCGATTTTATCGTCAATGTCCCCGAAGGCCTGCGTGTTACCGGCGTGACTGCCGGCAGTCGTCTCACCGGCGGCGAACTGAGCTATCATTTGGATGAAGATGGCAAGCTGCGCGTCGTTTACTTTGATGCCAACAATCACAGCGGCATCACCGTGGTTGGCAACGCAGAAGGCAACGCATTCCCTGCCCAGTTCTTTACCATTACTTTCCGGGTAGATGCCGCAAATGCCGGTGAGCAGAAAGGGATCAGTATCGGCGGTATGTCAATAAAGCGCACCTCCGATTCCGGCGATGAAAATGCAATGGTGGTGGTAAACACCGCCACCGCCGCAGGTAACATTGCGGTTGTAAAAGGCATTTCTTATAGTGCCGTTTGTCTGTACACCGGTGATGACATCGACCTGATTCCTTCCACCGGGAAAGCCGTTGCCGTTTCCGTGGTCGGCATTGAAAATCCAGCCGGGCTGACATACAACGACGGTGCCAATCAGTACACCTTCCAGTACAGCGCAGAGATCTCTGCAAAGACCGGAGTTGCCACCTATGTGGCATTTGTGGATGCGTCCATCGATATGGCACAGTTTGCAAACAAGCTGAACTTTACCTTGACAGAAGCTGCTGCCGCCCAAATCACCTTTGGCGATACCAACGGCGACGGTGTGATCAACGCACAGGATGCATTGAACACAGTGGATGCCTGGCTCCGCAAGGGTGATGCACCAACCGGCGATCAGATCCTTACAATGAATGTCAACGGCGACAGCCGCATCAATACCTTTGATGCGTTGGGCATTGTAGAAGCTTTTGTAAATAAGAGCGAATACCTTGTTGTTACCAAAGCAGCTACCTTGACCACCAATCCCTAAAAAACTGACGGGGCGGGGTTTACATTAAGTTACTGGTCGTGGGAATCTCCGGGGTATCGATACGCCGGAGTTTGCGAAACCAGTCTGCGGACTGGTTTCGCAAAGACACTAACTTAATGATATTTGGTTTATCCCCGCCCACTTTAAGGAGTGTTTCTATGAAAAAGTTTCTGAAAAAAAGATGGCCCCAGATCATAGGTATCTGTATCCTGACAGCCGTTATCATACTTTTGACACAGTCCAAAGGGCGCACACTGCCCGGCGTGCCTGCTTTGACCGTGGAAACACCCCAAAAGCTTTCTGCCTCCCGGACAGAGGAATTTACACTGGACGTAACGGTTTCAGCGCTTCGAGATGCCCGGTATCCCGCGATGAGTATGTGCATTGCCTTTGATCCTTCCAGACTGGAATTTTTGGGCGTAGAAGAAGGCAACATTTTCATTTTGAGTGACGAAAACAGTGCAGGGCAAAAGCTTCCCGATTGGAGCTGCAATGTGCAAAACAGCAATGATACCGGTCTTATCAGCATTATGTATCTGGATATGACCGGCGGCAGAAATGCATTTACCAAAGAGCTTCTGGCTGACGATCACAATGTGGTACTGCGGCTGAAATTCCGTCTGCGGGGCAGTGTCCGTCCCGGCGATGTCCTTGATTTGATCGTAGAAGATGCGGTATTTGCCGCATCCGACGAAGCCCAAAGTCTGGCTATGACTACGGATACCCTGAAGGTCAAAAACGGAAGACTGGTGATCGGAGAATAAGTATGAGACAAATATTCATTCTATTATTGGCTTTTATGGTAACCCTTTCTCTATGCGCCTGCGGAGGCAACTGGGAAGGTGTCAATCTGAAAGCTCCTGTTGCAATTCCTGAAAACGGAGTTATTACAGAAAGTGTTATCAAACAGGTAAAAAGTGAAAATGCCATCGGCGTCTTTACCGGAAAATCCGGCGATTACAAATACGAATGGACGATCTTCGGCAGTGATGTTGACCAGCCAAAAGAGATCAATCTCGGCGTGCAGCTCAGCAAGGACGAGGATGGGAGCATCAAAGTTGTACTTAACCAGGCAGATACCTTCGGCTTTTCCGCATTGCTCTCCATTTATCTGAGCGAGAAATGGCAAGCGCAAAGTGCCACCGCTTATGCAAACGGCAAGGCGATTGCCTCTGTATCCGTTACCGGCAGTAAAACCACCATTTTGAATATTACATCCGACGGCTCTGTGAATGATTTTTCCATTCATCCCGATGGAGATCCTGAGAACGAAAATCAAGCTCCGTCAACGGAAAACACCACAGCCGCTCCCACAGGCGGACAGGATGACTATCTTTCCAAGCCGGAGCAAAACGGCGGCAAGGATCCGTACCTGACCGACCCCATTCCGGAAGGAAAGCCCAAGCCTGTGGAACCGGAGGATCAGAATGTGAATACGGGCAAGGCTTATACCTGCACCTTCTCCATCGAGTGCTCCACGATCCTTAACAATCTGAATATGCTGAATTCTGAGAAACTGGAGGCGGTCCCCTCCGACGGTGTGATCCTGGCGGCAACCACCGTCACCTTTTATGAGGGAGAGTCCGTATTTGATGTGCTGCAGCGGGTGTGCAGGGACAACGGTATCCCTATGGAATTTTCCTGGACTCCCATCTATAACAGCGCCTATATCGAAGGAATCCACAATCTGTATGAGTTCGACTGCGGCGAGCTGTCCGGTTGGATGTACCGGGTCAACGGCTGGTATCCCAATTACGGTTGCTCCCGGTATTCGCTTAAAGACGGAGATGTGGTACAGTGGCGATATACCTGCGACCTTGGAAATGATGTAGGCCGCACCGGATCGTGGCAGTAGCTTGCGTGATGCCTTTCAAACGATAAATGCCCTCCTGCGCTTGCAGTTTGCAAGCACGGGAGGGTATTCTCATTTACTATTGCACAAGTCCCATCACAGGTCCAGCGCTTTTTCGTTTCGTGTCTTCTTTGCATTTAATGTTTTCATTGCTTTATTAAATTGAACAGCAAACAGAATTGCCGTAAATGTTACGGCGATAACATCGGCAATCGGTTCGGCAAGGTAGACGCCCATCGTCTTATTCTCAACAAGCCGCGGCACAAGATAAATCAACGGCAGCAGCAATACGAATTTGCGCACAACCGCTACGATAATAGAGCACGGGGCATTGCCGGTAGATACGAAGGTCATTTGGCTGGCGATCTGAATGCCGAAAATGCAAAGAACGCCGCAATAAATCCTCAGTGCCTTCGCCGTAAACGCAACAAGCTCCGCGTCCGGAGTGAAGATGCTTGCAAACATATTGGGGAACAGCATAATTGCCGCCCAAACGGTAAACGAATAAATCAGGCAGGTTGCCAGGAGCAGCTTAAAGGTCTTTTTGACACGGTCTGCATTTTTCGCACCAAAATTGTAGCTGGAAATCGGCTGTGCACCCTGGGCGATCCCCTGCATCGGAAGCATCGCAAATTGCATAACGCTTGTCAGGATCGTCATAGCCCCCACTGCGATATCCCCGCCGTACTTCAGAAGCGAGGCGTTAAAGCATACCGAAATAACACTTTCACTGCTCTGCATAATGAATGCAGCCAATCCAAGGGCCACACACGGGAAAATAATCCGTCCGCGAATGCGCATATTCCTTCGGCGAAGCTTCAGATAGGTTTTCTTGCCGCCAAGAAAGGTCAGCACCCAAACGCAGGAAACTGCCTGCGACAGGATCGTAGCCAGCGCCGCACCCTCAACCCCCATATCAAATCCGAAAATAAAGATCGGATCGAGAATAATATTGCTAACCGCACCGATCAGCACGGTCATCATACCGATCTTGGCAAAGCCTTGCGCCGTTATGAATGCACCCATACCCAATGTTAATTGCACAAATACCGTTCCGATCGCGTAAACACTCATATAACCGGACGCATATGCAATGGTATTTTCACTGGCACCGAACATCAGGAGCAGCTCCTTGCTCCAAATAAGAAGCACGATCGTTAAAACCGCAGAAATGATCAGCTGCAGCGAGAAACAGCCGCCTAAGATCTTCTCCGCAGTTTCCTTGTCGTCCTTGCCCATATAGATGGACGCCCTCGGTGCACCGCCTGAGCTGATAAGCGCCGCAAAGGCCGATACGATCATAATGATCGGCATACAAACCCCGACACCTGTCAGCGCAAGGCTTCCATCTCCGGGCATATGGCCGATATATATCCGGTCAACAATGTTGTATAACATATTGATGAGCTGCGCCACAACAGTGGGTACTGCCAACTTAAACAGCAGCTTTCCGATCGGCGCCGTTCCTAACATCTCTTTATTGTCGTTCATTTGCATTCTCCTCGTTTTTATTGCCTTGATATTCGCATTGTTCATTCTCTTACTTTAATATCTTACGGGCATTTCGCATCATCTGCTCTTCGATGCGCTTATATACTGCCCAATCCTCATCTGGGATACCATCGGTAACTTTCTTATAGAAAGCTTCCTGCATCTGTCTGCCGGCTTCTATGATAGGTCCTGCCTTATCAGTACAGGTAAGTGATACTTTTCTCCTATCTCCTTCAACCGGACCTCGCTCCAAAAGGCCGGCATTTACCAGCTTTTCCACATAAACGGATACCAGGTTCTTCTTGATACCGCGAAGCTCTGATATTTCCTGTGCTGTACTGTATTCGGGATTGTTCGTAAGAAACATCAGGATATTGAAACATCTGCAAAAGCCTTTGCGGCTCTTTTTCTATCTGCTTCTGTCATAATCATATCTCCTATCACACTCTGCCGTTTAACACATTGAAATACTCATCAAGTCGTTCATCCACATATTCACCGATCAGTTCGATCATCGCGTCGGCGTTGCCATCGCGGTAATAAGCATCAAAGGCGTCGTAATAACGCTTGCGGTCGGTGAATTTCACATTGATAGCAGGATAACCGTTGCGGATCAGATCAAGATTGAGTATCAGTCTGCCGGTTCTGCCGTTACCATCAATAAAGGGATGGATACCCTCGAATTCAAGATGAAAGCGTGCAATGCGTTCAATGATGTGCATTGTCTGCTCTCGCTCTTTGTTGACCGCAAGCAACTCCGTCATTTTCGGCACGATCAGATATGGCTGCACAGGTTCTGTATAAGCACCCATAATACGCACAGGAATGGCGCGGTATACGCCCTTATCCTGCGGTCTGTTTAACAGAACGAGAGAATGGATGTTTTTAATAACACTCTCAGTCAGGTCGATCTCCTTGGTTGCAATATCCTGCACATACATAAATGCATCACGGTGTCCCACCGCTTCAAGGTGATCCTTCATCGGCTTTTGGTCGATGGTCATACCCTCCAAAACCATTGCCGTTTCCTTGAGCGTTAGGGTGTTGCCCTCTATGGCGTTAGAGTTATAAGTAAACTCCACCATAAATTCTTCACGAAGGCGCTCCACCTCACCCTCTGTCAGAGGGCGCATCTTGGCAAGCTGATCCTTTTTTGCGTCAATGATGGTCAGTAGCGTAGCACGGTTGGTACGCCCGTCAGCAGGCTTCTCTGCGCTTGCAGGAATCATATACAGCTTACCACGGCGTACCATACCGGGAATCTTACCTTCCGCACACAAAACACGAACACGCCGAGGGGAAATGCCCCATTTTGCCGCCGCTTCTGCCACTTTTATATAATCCATAATGAGTTTCCTCCGTTAAAATCTTATATCGAGTACCATTATATCGCTTTTCAGGAATAATGGCAACGGTTTTTTGCAAATTATTTTTAAGATATTGTTCCCGAAATGTTTTTGCGGCATTAATTTCAAGTTAATTTCCTGAGTTAATTCAATATTTATTGTACGCCTCAACGAACCATACCAGCACTTCATAAATTCGTATGGAAAAATTTTCATTATTGTCTTGGGAAAAAGGGCGTACTGTGCTATAATGCAAGCTAAGGATTTTTGAAGGAGAATGAGTAAAAATGAAACTAGGTATCGGCGCTGAAGCTACCGATTCCATATTTCAATGTATCTCTCTAAATGCCGATATAGCTTGATAATCACTAGGTTTTTCAATATTTTTAAAACACATAAGTCCACATATCTCTATGCCTTTCTATGTGAAAATGGCGTAAAAATGGCGTAAAATGGCGTAGAGAAAATCAGCGGACAGCCTGCGACAAAGTGCATACTGCTACCATAAACAGCCACCCGGCGGTAAGACCAATTCGGTCTCACCACCGGGTGGTTCTTTTTATTATTCTTTGCATCACTCTAGCATAGACCTGTCCAATTATACCACCTGAAGCTCTTTCGGTGTCAATTAGTTTTACACGCAAAAACATAGCCGCCTATATCAAACAGGCAACTATATCTAATGCATTATTGATCATCACTATCTATTGATTGCAAGCCTGTTTTTTTAGTTCTAGGGAGAAAGCGCTCCTTAAACATAGTTATACCAGCAGAATCATGATCTTGGGTATGTTGAATCAATGTGGTAATATTGTCATCCTCATTCGTATTAAACAAGAATTTAGCAATTGTGACCGGAACTACGATAATTGTTGAAATCAAAGAAACAAGCGCTGTAATAATAAGGGGAACCGCATCCACAACAACATCTACATCGTTTGCCGCAAAAACAGTTGCAAATATTTTTCGTATGTAAAAAATCCCCACACAACATGCACCTACAATTAACCAGAAAAACAACCACTTATGAACTTCCTTGCAAATGCCTCGTGCCTTGGTAAGTGACATGTGATTTCTCAAAAGTTCCGAATAATATATATCGCGCTGAGCAATTTGTGTTGTCAAAGAATCAGAAACATCTTCATCCGACATTGTGAAATGTAACAAAGCCCCACGTATGTATTTTTTATGGAGTTTACTGTAATCATAATTATACATTATAACACAAATCTTCCTCTAATCTTTGTTTTGCTTTCTTTTTGGTGACATTAAAAAATCTAGCAATCAGCGCAATCTTATTTTCCACCGACAACTCTTTAACGAAGTTAAGGTCTAATACAGCATCAATTACTTTTTGGGGCATAAGAAGACACCTTGCAAAAAAATCCGCTTCAATTTCTTCATTAGATTCTTTCTGACTTGTATCCCTATGCGCATATTGCTTGGTATTATGCTTATGTAAAACATAATGGGCATATTCATGCGCTATAATAAAACGTCTTCGTTGAACGAAATTTGGTTGTTCCTTTAAAAGGCTGTTGACAACAATTAGCTTGTGTGTATCAGTGTCTAATATATACTCTTCATCATCCACAAACAGCATACCCGTAGTATCATCAGCCATAGGCTTCGATGCAATAGCAAAACTTTCCTTTTCTTTGAGAAATTTAACAATATCAAAGGCTGGCTCTGCTAATTCCTTGTTATTTAATATTATCTCTTCTATCCGCTGCATTATCTCATTTTTGCGCTCTACTGTAAGCATCTTTCTCTTCCTTACTATTTTAAGATGTCTACACATTGCATTCACCTGCTCAATACTATTAGCGCAACGCCAAGCGATATAGTACACTCTATCAGGCAAAAAAGCCATTGCAATGTGTCGAATTGTGTAATTATTATACCATACTTTATTTATTTTGCAAGATTTTTCATGAAAGTTTTACCCATACTATAAGAAATCAAACAATAAATCTGATTAAATATAGCATTAATAGCAACAACTCACCCAATTCACCGGATTCCGATTTGTCAAAGCTTTTGTGAACTCCCCTCTTTTAGTACACAACCCTAAAGTAATCCAAATAAGTCTTGAAACGATCCTGGGCGGTGAGGCAGGTATCCATAAGGTAGCCTTTGACCTGGTCCCATTCTTTGAGTCCGCGGTAGTAGAACAGTTTCAAGTTATCCTCGATGATGAACGGTACGATGTTATGCTTTAGGCACTCCTTGAAGAGGATCAGGCGACCCACACGGCCATTTCCGTCCTGGAAGGGATGGATGCGTTCAAAAGCCATATGGAAGGCAACGATGTCCTCAAAAGTCTTAGAAGGCAATGCATTATACTCTGCCAGCAGTTTGCGAATCTCCTCGGCAACATTCTCCGGCAGAGTAGTATCGTTGCCACCCACCTCGTTGGGTAATCTCTTGTACTCCCCTACCGCGAACCAATCATTGCGGCTATCGCTGGTGCCGGTCTTCAGTACGAAATGCAATTCCTTGATAAACTTCTCTGTCAGGGCAAAACCCGCCTGGTCGATCACCATATCGATGCAGCGGAAATGGTTTGCTGTTTCGATCACGTCGTCCACATTGACCGCGCCCTTTTCAAAACCGATGGTGTTGGTCTCAAAGATATACCGAGTTTGATCGTGAGTAAGCCGGCTACCCTCAATATGGTTGGAATTATAGGTCAGATCAATCTGTACTTTATGATAGATGCCGCCGGCCATCTTGGCAGCTTTCTGCTCACGCAGGATCTGCAGCAATGTAGGCGCATCGTTTTTCTTGTTTACACGCTCCGGTTTTTGTGCATCCTCCGGAATGTACCAAGTTTTGCCGATAAGCTTGGCATTGGGAATTCTGCCGTGGGCACAGTAATTTCGCACACTTCGTTCAGAAAGTCCCCATTTTTCAGCCATTTTTGCAACAGATAAGTATTCCATAGTTACCTCCCGGCGAGTTTTCTTGTTCTAATTATACCACATTAACGGCAAAATATCAATGCATATTTCATAGTTGTTAAATGTTTATTGCCGGTAATTCAACTCACTATATTGCACAAAAATACACCTACCAATAAAATGCGGCAATCAAAAAGCTGACTTGCAAATAAGCAAGCCAGCTTTTTGTTATTTCCACTTTTCAATCATGTTGCGGATCTGAGAGGCAAGTTTTGCTTTGTCTTTATTGGTGCGGCCTTTACAGGTCTTGACAAAGGCAAGGAGCGCTTCTGCAGCTGACAACAGATCACCATAGACCGCCCGTGCTCTGGCAGAGCCCTTTGTCTGCTCTTCCCGGCGAATGGGCTTGGAATCTGCATAGACAGTCATCCTGCCAGTTGTCAAATCATATTCCGTACCGCTGTAAGGAGCTTCTGTATGGTAACCCATCTGGGTCAGCAGCTTCTGGAAAATCATGCAAGCTCCATCATCACCGTGATTGACAAATACCATCTGAGGCTTTTCTTTGAACCCCGCAAGCCATCGGATCAAGCCTGCCTGGTCTGCGTGACCGCTGGTGCCGTGAAGTGCGGAAATCTCAGCATTCACAGTAATATCCTCGCCAACCAAACGGACATACTGCGCGCCGTCCTGAAGCTTCCTGCCAAGAGAGCCTTCCGCCTGATAGCCGACAAAAAGAATT
>JAZNDF010000065.1:0-4671 GCA_045587925.1 Faecousia sp. | reverse complement strand
AAAATGCGCAAAATCTACGGTAGAATATGTAGGGGCGATTATTAATCGCCCGCGGGCGGTCAATGACCGCCCCTACATCCGCAGGATGTAGACAATTGCATAGTTTTAGGGCGCATTGCAGTATTTTGCAACGCGCCCTTTCCTTTATGTCGTTATTTCAGCTTCACCGCAGTGCCGTAGGCAATGACCTCGGCGGCACCCTGCATCACTGCAGAAGATCCAAACCGGATGTTGACAATGGCATCAGCGCCCATGGCCTCCGCTTCGTCCACCATTCGCTTGGTGGCGATCTGCCGAGCCTCTACCAGCATTTCGGTGTAGCCTTTGATCTCACCGCCTACCAGAGTCTTCATACCGGCCATGAAGTCCTTACCAAAATTTTTGGATTGGACCACCGTTCCTTTTACGATTCCCAGTGCTTCCATTTCCCGTCCGGGAACATGGTCAATATTGAGTAGCAGTCTCCTCTCTTCCGTATTATTAAGCATGTATGATCACTGGAACTTTTGGAAATACTATTGACAATACTTCGGCATACCGATATAATGTTAGTGAGAGGAGGGAGCAATATGTCCCTGAACGAAGCATTAGCACAAAAGAATATTACCAAATACAGGCTATGGAAAGAAAGTGGGGTTCCCCAGGCAACCATTTCCGATATTTGTACCGGCAAGACGAAAATTGAAAAGTGCTCTGCAGAAACGATATACCGTATTGCAAAAGTATTGGATGTTTCTATGGAGAGCCTGATTGCTCCCGCTGTCAGAAGCCTTGATGAGGAACGCAGACGCCCATCCTTCGATGTGTTTAAGAGCAATGTGTGTCACCAGGTTAAAAATCTCGGGGATATTCCCTTTATCATCCAGCTGCTACAATCGAATCAGATTCGCAAGCTGTATGAAAAGAAATGGTATCCTGAGGCTCTGTATCTTCTTGCTATGTTGGATTATCTCTCCCGAGAGAATAATGTACCCCTATGCAAAAATTACAACGACCTTCGCAGCAGCAAGCTGCAGAAGCTGGTCTTCCCCTCCAGTGTGGTCATTCTTTGCAAAACGATGAAATCAGACAAACCGAAAGAAGATATCATCCGTATGGCGATTCCTGAATTTTTACGGTTTAACATCGTAGAGAGCGAGGTGCGAAATGTCTGCTGAAACACCTATCACAAAAGAAAACCTGGACACTTATTTGAAAGAAGTTGCCAAGCAATTCCGCAAGCTGAACGGTAAAGCTATGCCGGCGGAGATCACCTTGATTGGCGGTGCTTCCATTCTGGTCAACTACGGTTTCCGGGATTCTACCTATGATGTGGATGCCTTGATCCAAGCATCCTCCGCTATGAAGGACGCCATCAACTATGTGACAGACACTTTGGGGCTACCCAACGGTTGGCTCAACGAAGACTTTAAGAACACCAGATCTTACACTCCTCGGTTGGTCAACTATTCAAAGTATTATCGCACCTTTTCCAATGTACTGACCGTCCGTACCATCACAGGTGAATATCTAGTTGCAATGAAGCTAATGGCTTATTGGCAGTACAAGCACGATATTTCGGATATCGTTGGCATCCTACGGGAACAGCGGAGCAACGGTGATCCCCTGACCTTTGATCGGATCGACAAGGCTGTAAAAGATCTGTACGACAGTTGGGAGAACTTGCCTGAAGGCGCAAAGAATATGATTGAAAACATCCTGTCCAACGAGGATATGGATGCTCTGTACGCGGCATACGCCGATGAGGAGGCCGCTGCCAAGGATGCGCTCATCACTTTCGATGGAAAGTATCCCGATGTTCTGAAAGAGGATAATCTTGAAGATATCCTCAGCCACTTGCTAAAAAAACAAGACAATAATAATTAGTCACACTTTTTATTACATCATAAAATTTTTTGTTTTTCAGCGCTTACCTTCGGGTAGGCGCTGTTTTTTCTTATAAATCTTTGCATAAGTCAAATTTCATACGCCGATTTTAAAAATTTTCTTCTTTTTTCTAAAAAATCGTCGTCAAACCGGAAATTTTCCGAGTCTGATGATGTTTTCTTGAAACTCGATTTTAACTCTCATATATTATTAATATAGAAGTTCACCACAAAATGAGTATATGAGTGAATTGAACAACTCTGCAGTGAGCCGGACATTGCAGACGGATGAATGTGCCAAACTTCTAAATATTTTTGAAGGAGGCCTTCATATGTCCGAAGCCAAAACCCCCGTGCCGATTTACCACAAGATCGCATTAACAGTCAAGGAGGCAGCAGAACTCAGCAATATCGGAATGAACAAAATCGACAGTATGCTGCGCCAACCGAACTGCCCGTTTGTTTTGTTCGTCGGCACAAAGAAACTGGTCAAGCGCAAGGAGTTTGAACAGTTTATCAGCAATACGCTGATCCTGTAGATCAGCGAAAAATGAAACTACCACATAAAATGCGGTAATTTCTATTGAAAAAAGGGAGCTAATGTAATATAATATGCGTGTTGTATTGGCTCTTTTTCTCAATCGAGAAAGGAGTTAATTCATTGGGCAAAAATATAAAAGGCAAAGAATGTGGCAAGGGTATCTTCCAAAGAAAAGACGGATGGTACATAGCAAGATTCGTAGACAAATACGGAAAGCGCTACGAGAAATATTTCAAAACGATTCCGGTGGCAAGAAACTGGCAAGCAGATTCTCAGTACCAGGACCGACACGGCTCCATAGCCGTTCCTGTGAACATGACGGTGGACACCTGGTTTGATTACTGGATCCAAAACATTGTCGGAGACTTAACACCGAACACGTTGAGAAATTATCGTGAGCGATACAAGTTCAACATTCAGCCCGTCATCGGTGGGATGCAGCTAACAGATGTAAAACCGATGCACTGCAAGATCGTCCTGAATCAAATGGACAAGGATTACGCAGGTGCAACGATCCGGCAAACTTACATCTGTATGGGAACCATGTTGAAGTCAGCAATGATGAACGATCTGATTCCCAAGCACCCTATGGACGGCGTTCGCTATACAAAGCCCGTCTGCGCAAAAGATGACATCAGCAAAATGGCGTAAAAATGGCGTAAAGCCAAAAGTGCCAAATGTCGAAAACCCTTGCAAATAAAGGATTTTTTGAAGGAGAAGAAACAAAAATGAAATTAGGTATCGTAGGGCTTCCCAATGTAGGCAAGTCCACTCTGTTTAACGCAATCACCAATGCCGGCGTACCGGCTGACAACTATGCATTCTGCACCATCGATCCCAATGTGGGTGTGGTATCCGTTCCCGATGAGCGTCTGCAGTGGCTGTCTGATTTTCATCAGCCCAAGAAAACCACTCCGGCAGTCATTGAATTTGTGGACATTGCCGGTCTGGTAAAGGGCGCATCCAAGGGAGAAGGTCTGGGCAACAAATTCCTCAGCAACATCCGCACCACTGACGCCATTGTCCACGTGGTCCGCTGCTTTGAGGACTCCAATGTGACTCACGTGGAAGGCAGTACCGATCCCATCCGCGACATTGACATCATCAACCTGGAGCTGGTGATGGCGGATATCGAAATGGTGGAGCGCCGCATTGACAAGGCACAGAAGGCTATGAAGGGCGGCGACAAGAAGTTTCAGCGGGAAGTAGACCTGTTTACAGGCTTGCTTGCTCACCTGAACGAAGGCAAGCTCGCCCGCACCTACACCGACGATGCGGAGGATCTGGCACTGATCGCGACCTCCGACCTGCTGACTCTGAAAAAGACCATTTATGTAGGCAATCTGGCTGAAAACGAGATCAACGAGCCGGAAAACAACCGCCACTATCTGGCAGTGAAGGCTCTGGCTGAGGAAGAAGGCAGTCAGCTGATCCCCATTTGCGCCAAGCTGGAGGCTGACATTGCGGAGCTGGACGATCCCGAAGAAAAGGCAATGTTTATGGAGGAGCTGGGAGTTAACGAATCCGGTCTGGACAAGCTCATTAAAAGCAGCTACGCCCTGCTGGGTCTAATTTCCTTCCTGACCGCAGGTTCTGACGAATGCCGCGCCTGGACCATTAAAAAGGGCACAAAGGCACCCCAGGCCGCCGGTAAGATCCACACCGACTTTGAGCGCGGCTTTATCCGGGCTGAGGTGATCGCTTTCCAGGATATGAAGGAATGCGGCACAATGGCCGCCGCCAAGGCAAAGGGTCTTGTGCGCAGTGAGGGTAAGGAATATGTTATGAAGGACGGCGACATCGTCAACTTCCTGTTTAATGTTTAATACAATACGGAGTTGTAAAGAAACGTATATTGATCCAAAGTGAATGAATGTTTTAGGAGGTGCTCGGTTTCGAGCACCTCCTAAATTTTGTAAAGTTCCTGTTCGACGCACAGTTTAAATACTTTTTCGCACAATCTGGCAAGGGAATTCCTAAGGGGGAAGCGGAAAACGAGTTAGATACTGTAAAAGCCGATCCGCTTCCCTCTCAGCCTTGGAAGGTTCTCGGCGGTTCTTTGCATACTTTCTCACCGGAGAGAATGTTTTATTTTCCCTTGCAGTTAGGAGATTGCCACGCCCCGTTGGGGCTCGCAATGACACGATTATCGACAGCTTTTTGGTCTTAATTTAAGGGGGCAGTAAACCAACGCCCTTTAGCGGGCGGCTAATAGCCGCCCCTACATTGGGATATCCGATAATCAGGAATTTGACGGTACTTCAT
>JAZNDF010000064.1:0-1703 GCA_045587925.1 Faecousia sp. | reverse complement strand
GGTATTTCGCTGAACTCATCCAGCGGTCTGTGAGGTGTTTATGCAGGACGACCACGGGCTTATAATTCCGCGGAATCCTCAACAGGTTCCGGCGTCACAATTCAGGTTATCCCGCAATCTCAAGGTGCGGGGAGATGCGATCTATATCATCTTTTCCGGGATCGTGGCGTCGGTATTTCTTTTTTTCTGCCTGATGGATACTTCCGCAGTACTGGCTGTTGCCACAGCATGGATACCTCTTGTTGTATCAGTCTGGTTTTATTTCCGTTTTGTCCGGGAAAAGCCCCGATATTACTTCGAGTATTTCCTGAACAGCCTTTACGGAAACACCTTGCGGATTGATCCCCATAAAAAACTCCTGCTGAAAGCGAGGAAAAAATGATCAACTTCCCAAACGGTTACATCATTGAAACAGAAAAGCCGCAGGATGCTTTTCTGGTCTATGGTGAACTCAACAATACCGGTTTTGTTGCCAAAGGATTCCGGCTCAATGTGCCGAATCTTTCCCATTCCGGCTGGGGACAGAAAAACGAACTTTTTCTGCATCTGCAATCCTATCTTGCCCGGTTGGATTCCGGAAGACGGATTCAATTCCGTTACAAGCGGGACTCCAATTACCGCAGGATTCTGGATAAATATGATGCCGATACTGAATGTTTTTCGGATCTTCCTTTTGCTCAAGAGTTTCGCAAACGCATTTCCGCACAGTTCAGAAAGGAGATGGAAAATCACGAATTGCGGCGGGAATATCTGACCTTGTATCTTTCCAGACCTGCAAAAGAATTTATTTCCGGTGCATTGGATGTGAATTCAGAAAAAGCGATGAATGCTTTTGCAGAGAAAGTAACTGGCTGTTTTGAATCCGAGTTCCTGCTGCTGAAAAGTGCTTTCACCTTTCCGGTGGAAAAACAGACGGCATTGGAACTTTTTGAAGAGTTTTTTTCATCAGTCAACAAATCCATCACCCCGAATGCCGTGGGCTTTGAGAAACTCTTTACTCCCAACTTTGCCGAAATCTATCAGAATGAATATTCAGCTGTGGATCACTCCGGCATTGATCGCAATGCTCAAACCGTTACGGATCGGGGATATGGAATGTACGGGGATGGGATGTATCACAACATTCTGACCTTGAAACAGCTTCCATCCTTTGAGCTTACACCTTTTTACGGTAATGTGATGCTTGATGGGGATGCCGGAAACTTTTCCGTAACTGTCAATATGCCTCCATTGAACAAGGTCAAGACCATTGAAAAACTGGAAGCCCGTCAAGCGGCTGCCAGGCGGGATTTGGAAGCAGATCCAAGTGCCATTGCCTACCGTTCGGAGGTGGATGCCTTCGGCAAGATGATCTACCGGATGGGAGCGGGGGAAGATGTGCCGTTTGAGGCTGAATATCTCATTCACATCTGGAACCGGGATCTGGAGCAGTTACAGCAGGATACTGAAAAACTCCGGATCGTTGCCGCCAATCTGCAATGCAGTTTTATGCTGTTCGACCTGACAGTGCAGACGGAAGCTCAATTCCTGAAAACTCTGCCGGGAAATCTTTATTACAAGAAATGGGATCCTTTGTTTACGCTTCACCGATCCTTTGCGGCGATGATTCCGTTCAACAGCACATTTCTTGGGTGTGAAGATGATTTTCAGGCGTTGTTTCATGGCGACCACCGGAATATTGTCTGCCTCAACGGATTTTTCGG
>JAZNDF010000063.1:0-2549 GCA_045587925.1 Faecousia sp. | reverse complement strand
CTGGGGGATAGCGGCCAACAGGTGCTTGGAGCTCCAGGGACGGAACAGACGAACCTTGACCAGACCGACCTTCTCGCCATGAGCGTTCAGGTAGTCGATAACTTCCTCGATAACGTCGTTGACGGAGCCCATAGCGATGATGATGCGGTCAGCATCGGGAGCGCCGTAGTAGTTGAACAGCTGATAGTTGGTGCCCAGCTTCTCGTTGACCTTAGCCATGTACTTCTCGACCACTGCGGGCAGGGCGGTGTAGTACTTGTTGCAGGCCTCACGGTGCTGGAAGAAGATGTCGTCGTTCTCGTGAGAACCACGCATTGCGGGGCGCTCGGGGTTCAGGGAGTGCTTGCGGAACTCAGCCACAGCCTCCATGTTGCACATTTCCTTCAGATCCTCGTAGTGCCAGATAGCGACCTTCTGGATCTCGTGGGAGGTACGGAAACCGTCGAAGAAGTTGATGAAGGGAACGCGGCCCTCGATGGATGCCAGGTGAGCGACAGCAGCCAGGTCCATAACTTCCTGGACATTGGACTCAGCCAGCATTGCAAAACCGGTCTGACGGCAGGCATAAACGTCGGAATGGTCACCGAAGATGTTCAGTGCCTGAGTTGCAACGGTACGTGCGGAAACATGGAATACGCTGGGCAGCAGCTCGCCGGCGATCTTATACATGTTGGGGATCATCAGCAGCAGACCCTGGGATGCGGTGTAGGTGGTAGTCAGAGCACCAGCGGCCAGAGAGCCGTGAACGGTACCTGCAGCGCCAGCCTCGGACTGCATCTCGACGACCTTAACGGTATCGCCAAAAATGTTCTTGCGACCTGCAGCGGACCACTGGTCAACATAGTCGGCCATGGGGCTGGAGGGGGTGATGGGGTAGATGCCAGCTACTTCAGTAAATGCGTAGCTAACGTGGGCGGCAGCGGTGTTGCCGTCCATAGTCTTAAATTTTCTTGCCAAAATAAATTACCTCCTAAAGTAATCAATCTTTAACGCAAATATCATATCACTTTTTGCCGGATTTGTAAACCCAGTCCGTTATGATAAACAGAGAAAAATGAGCGCCATTTTTTGTGATTTTGCTGAATTAACAAGAATAGGACAGGCGCTGTCTATTATAAAAAAACAATTGTCTTTTTCCACTGGATAGAGTATGATAATGAAAATGCAATCGGGAGATGATGGAATGATCTGCAGTGTTCATACTATGGGTATTAACGGCATAACGGGTAATCATATTACTGTAGAGTGCTATATTACCAACGGCCTTCCGGCATTTGACATTGTTGGCCTTCCGGATGCAGCGGTGAAAGAGGCGAGAGAGCGTGTGAGGGCTGCTGCTAAGACTAGCGGATTGAAGTTCCCGGTCAGCAGAATAACGGTAAATTTGGCACCTGCGGGCTTGAAGAAGACAGGTACTCATTATGACCTTCCTATTTTGCTGGGTATCATGGCTGCCTGTGGCGCAATCCGCAGACCCCGTTCCTCAAGCGCTTTTTTGGGAGAATTGAGCCTCGACGGTCAGATTCGGCCTGTTAACGGTGTTCTTCCCATGGCAATTGCGGCTAAGAAGGCTGGCTTTGAAACGATATATGTGCCGGAAGAGAATGCAGCCGAAGCAACGCTCGCGCGGGGGCCGGCGATTATTCCGGTCAAAAATGTTAAGCAGCTGATCGAACACCTCAATGAAGGTACTCCATTGGAGGAAGAGCCTATTTGGGTTCCGGAAAAACGCGAAAAGTTTGTGCTGGATTATAAGGATGTTGTTGGCCAGGAGCAAGCAAAGCGTGCTCTGGAAATTGCTGCAGCAGGCAGTCACAATATTTTGCTCATTGGCCCTCCCGGTTCTGGTAAGAGTATGCTAAGTAAGCGGCTGCCGTCGATTTTGCCGGATATGACTTGGGATGAATCCTTGGCGGTAACGCAGATCTACTCTGTTTTGGGTATGCTTACACCGCAGTCACCACTGGTAATGCAGCGCCCGTTCCGAAGTCCTCACCATACGATTTCCAATGCTGGATTGACAGGCGGTGGTGCGAACCCCAAGCCCGGCGAGATTTCTATGGCCCATAAAGGTGTTCTGTTTTTGGATGAATTACCTGAATTTCACAAGGATACGCTGGATTTGATGCGGCAACCGCTGGAAGATTCCCAGGTAACAATTTCCCGCGTGTCCGGAAGCGTTACATATCCTGCTGAATTTATGCTGGTTTGTGCAATGAATCCCTGTAAATGCGGCTGGTATGGCGATGCATCTGGAAGATGTACATGCTCGGAACATGCTGTGGAGCATTATCGCAGCCGAATTTCCGGTCCGCTTTTGGATCGGATTGATATGATCATCCAGGTTCCGGCAGTACATTATGAAGATCTCCGCAGACGCAAGGAAGCGGAATCATCGGCGTAAGGAGCCAGCTTGGACAGCTCGGAGGCGTCCAGCACAAAGCCCTTGCCGATACGCTGTTCAATAAACTTGGTCAAATCGGGGTTGGACTGGCACAGCCAACGACGATGGGCAATACCATTGGTGACATTGGTGAACTTTTCGGGGT
>JAZNDF010000062.1:0-1858 GCA_045587925.1 Faecousia sp. | reverse complement strand
GATCACACGGAATTCCAGGCCCATCTTCACGCCGCCTTCTGCGCACTGCTCGATGACATCGCCCACCATAAAGGTCATAATGCCCTTGGACTGATAGTCCTTGACCACCTTGACCACATTGGCTGCGTCATCAGCCTTGCCCAGCACAACAGCAACACCGGGGATATCGCCGGTGACCAGCGGCACGCCAAGGCTACGGATAATGGGATCGGGCACGAAACCGATGCCGGCATCAGCGGCATAGGGATCGGCATTATCCACCCACTTCAGACCCTCCAGGATCTCAGCGCCAACAGCAGTTGCAAGGCCGGCATTCAGCGCCTGGCCCAGGTCCTCCTGATTAGTGATCAGGCTCTTCAGTACACCCACGCAGGGAACAAGATCGCCCAAGGTCTTGACCTTAACACCGGTAGCTGCATAAATAGTGGGGAAATAATATGCAGTATCGGGGAATGCGATCTCCTTGTCTGCGCCGTACCTGGCGATGGCTTCATTCACTGCGCCCTCAGTCAAGCCGGCAACAGCATTAGAGCCACCATAAATCAGATCAGTTAAAACGCTCATTATGTATTCCTCCTAAAAGATTTACATTATATATTAAGCTCCCAGAGCCGAATGTACCAATTAAATTACACCCAACACCAATTGGAATGCCAAAAATCCAGCGCCGTCTTCATCGGTCAGATGCACGACAGTGATGTAAAATTCCGTGCCGTCTTCCAATGTAATGGCAAAGGAAGCGGTTTCCCGCTGGGCTGTTCCCACTGTGCCACCGGTGGACTCTCTGCTGATATTCTTCATCTCCATTGCGGAAATTTCCTTACCGGCAAAGAACGCACAAAGCTGAGTAATACCGGCAGCGGACTTCTCCTGCGCCGACTTGTGCATCATCGCCAGCGCAGCGGCCTCATCGCCAGCCGTCAGGTGATCCAGCATCAGCTCCACCTCATCCAAGGATTTCATTTCAATATCATCCTCATCACCGCTGGCGCTGGAATAATAGCTACAGCCGCTGAAGGCACAAATGCAGAGTGCCAAGACCAGCAGCAACACGATCATTTTTTTCATTTTGGATTCCTTTCGCTAAAAGCAAAATCCGGGAGGGAGGCTTCTCCCTCCCGGACCAGTTTCGGGAATTTAATTACAGATCCAGATAGCTGTCAGAGTACAGCACATGGTTCTTGAAGATGTCGCAGGACTTGATGGTCTCCATCAAACGGCGGTCGTTGGGGTTGACGATGGCAGAGGTCAGACCCTGCATCATGCACATTGCGACCAGTGCGGAGTCCATGATGGGACGGACATCCTTGGGTGCGCCGTTAGAGTTGTTGGACAGACCACCGGTGGACTTCAGACCCTTGTCAGAGAACATCTTGATGGCTTCCAGAACTTCCATCTGCTTGTCCTGCATGCCCTTAACAACCAGGAACAGGGGGTCAAACCACAGATCGTCGGAGGTCATGCCCAGGCTCAAGCCGCGCTCGAGCATGTTGTCGCAGTGCATCTCACGCTCAGCATTGTCCTTGGCGATGCCGTCAGCGGAGCAAAGAGCGATACAGATGGCATCGTTGGCAGCGGCCAGGTCGATGTAGCCGATACGGGAGCCGGCGTCAGCAGAGTTGACGATGGGCTTGCCGTTGGTGCGATTGTAGACCTTGATACCGGCTTCGATTGCCTTCATGTTGGCGGTGTCCAGTGCCAGAGGAACATTGTTGAAGTTCTCCTGCAGCAGCTTGACTGCCCACATCATGCGCTCGGGACCGTCCTTCTCAGCAGGTCCGATGTTCACGTCCAGGTAGGTAGCGCCGGCCTTGATCTGAGCGGCGGCACGCTCCAGGATGGGAGCGGGATCCCGCTC
>JAZNDF010000061.1:0-2059 GCA_045587925.1 Faecousia sp. | reverse complement strand
TAAGTTTGACGGTCAGAAGGCTACTGTCGGTGCCGCTACCATCCCCGCCAAGGCCCGTGGCTATATGCTGCTGGCAAAGGCCATTTCCGAGGGCAAAACTCTGGACCTTTGCCAGAAGGCCGCCTTTAAGCTCATCGGCGTTATGCTGGATGTTTCCCGCGGCGGCGTTATGAAGGTCAGCTCCGTGAAGAAGTACATTGATTATATGGTGGCTCACGGTATGAATATGCTGATGCTTTACACAGAGGATGTTTACGAGGTTGAGGGCTATCCCTATTTTGGCTATCAGCGGGGCCGCTATACACTCAAGGAGCTGCAGGAGATCGACGATTATGCAGATTCTCTGGGCGTAGAGGTCATCCCCTGCATCCAGACCTTCGGTCATATGGAGCAGTTCCTGCGCTACCCCTCCAGCTCTGCAGTCAAGGACAGCGATTCTGTCCTGCTGGCAGGCGAAGAAAAGACTTACGAGCTGATCGAAGCCTGCGTTGCCACCTGCCGCAAGGCCTTCCGCTCCAACCGCCTGCACATCGGCTGTGACGAGACCCGCGGTCTGGGTCTGGGAGAGTACTTAAACCGCAATGGCTACCGTGACCGTTTCCATATCTTCAATGAACATATCGGCCGTGTTACCGAGATCTGCGCCAAGTACAACTACCGCCCGATGATGTGGAGCGATATGTACTTCACTCTGGTCAACGCCCACGGCGTAAAGGACTACGATCCCTCCCTGATCGTTCCCCAGTACGCTATCGACGCAATGCCCGACTGTGATATGTGCTTCTGGGATTACTACAACTTCGATAACGATTTCTATCGCATCAACATCGAAAAGCACAAGACCTTCAACCGTCCTGTAGTCTTCGCCGGCGGCATCTGGACACAAGACGGTATGGTCCCCTATCACACCCATACCATTGACACTATGAAGCCTGCTATGGAAGAGTGCCTGCGGGGCGGTGTGGATGAGCTGATCATCACCTGCTGGAGCAATGACGGCACCGAGACCAGCCATATGCTGAGCCTGCCTATGCTGGCCGTATTCTCCGAGTACTGCTATCTGGGCGAAAAGTGCACCGAAGAGGACATCTGGAGCATCAGCAACTTTATGACCGGTATGACCAAGGAGCTGTCTGAGGGTGTCAGCAATTTCTTCTTCGGACACGAAGGTGCCGTTCGTGCCGGTAAGTTTATTATGTGGAGCGATCCGCTGATCAACCTCCTGTTCCAGGACTTTGATATGGAAGCAGGTATGAACTTCATCAAGAGCGGTCTGGAGGTCTTTGAAAAGTACCCCGACCATCCCGATGTTCCCTACTTCAAGGCTGTATTTGAATGCTGTCTGGATAAGATCTATATCCATACAAACCTGCAGGCGAAGTACAAGGCCGGCGATAAGCAGTGGCTGAAGAATTTTGCTGAAAACGAAATTCCTCCTATGATCGCCCGCTTTGCAGCCCTGCAGAAGCTGCACCACACCTGCTGGCACGCAGACTACAAGACCCACGGTTTCGAGCGCATTATGTGCCGCTATGCCGTAGCTAAGGAGCGTCTGGCATATACCGCAGAAGTGATCGGCAAGTACTTAAGCGGCGAACTGACCGAGATCGAAGAGCTGGAGCCTGAAGTGCTCCACGACGGTCTTCACAAGTGGTTCTCCGCCCGTCACTTTATGTACATCGAATCCCACTAAACCATATAAAAAGGACGCGTTGCAATGGCAGCGCGTCTTTTTTTGGGGACTATGTGTAAAATTCCCATTTGCAAAAATAACGAAAAAAATTATCAAAATAAATCCAATATCACCTTGCCTATAAAACGATCCTATGGTAAAATGTAGAAAACACTTTTAGGAGGTATCCCACATTGGATATTAAAAAACTCGTTTTCGACCTTGTCGGCTGTAAATGGGACGGCGCTGTGGAAGAGATCGCCACCAGCGACCTGATCGTTAAGTTTGACGGTCAGAAGGCTACTGTCGGTGCCGCTACCATCCCCGCCAAGGCCCGTGGCTATATGCTGCTGGCAAAGGCCATTTCCGAGGGCAAAACTCTGGACC
>JAZNDF010000060.1:0-19288 GCA_045587925.1 Faecousia sp. | reverse complement strand
TGCAAAATACTGCAATGCGCCCTAAAACTATGCAATTGTCTACATCCTGCGGATGTAGGGGCGGTCATTGACCGCCCGCGGGCGATTAATAATCGCCCCTACATATTCTACCGTAGATTTTGCGCATTTTGCAACGCGCCCATTTGTCGGTGTCAGGTACGGAGGGCTTTATAACGGGCGATCTCCTCACCGTTTCCAAACACAAAATGGTTATGCCCGATATCCGTCAGGCGCGGTTTTTCCCCGGAATAATCGTGGACGGAGGGGTCGTAGGTCAGCAGTTTTTTCCTTCGTTCCAAAATGGGGTCGGGAATGGGAATGGCAGAGATCAAGCTTTTGGTATAGGGATGCAAAGGAAACTGAAACAGCTCCTCTGCTTCCGCGATCTCCACGATATCCCCCTTGTAGATCACAGCGATCCGGTCCGAAATAAACCGCACCACCGAAAGGTCGTGGGCGATGAACAAATAGGTCAGGCCCTGTTCCTGCTGGAAATCCTTCATCAAATTCAGCACCTGTGCCCGCACCGACACATCCAGCGCCGAGATCGGCTCGTCGGCGATCACCAGCTGCGGGTGCATAATCATTGCCCTTGCCAGTCCGATCCGCTGGCGCTGACCGCCGGAAAATTCGTGGGGATAGCGGCTTAAATGCTCCGGCAGCAGACCGATATGGCGGATCATTTCCTCCACCTTGCGGATCCGGTCTGCTTCATCGGAAAACAGGCGGAAATTATAAAGTCCCTCGGAAATGATATAATCCACCGTCGCCCGTTCGTTTAAGGATGCGGCAGGGTCCTGAAATACCATCTGAATATTCCGGATCACCTGCCGTTCCAGCTTTTTGGATATCTTCCCGGAAATGGGCATGCCCTGATAGAGTATCTGCCCGGCAGTGCAGGGATTGGCACGGATGATCGCCCTGCCGATGGTCGTCTTGCCGGAGCCGGACTCCCCCACCAGGGAGAAGGTCTCTCCCCGGTAAATATCGAAGCTGGCGTTTTTCACCGCCCGGACCGCCTGTGCACCTTTTCCAAAGGTAACATCCACCCCCTGCAGGCTCAGCAGGATCTCCCGGTTATCCATATTCCGCCCCCAGTCTTTCGTGCAGGTTCTGAAGAACTTCCGGCTTTTCCACCTTCGGCGCTCTGGGGTCCAACAGCCAGGTCTTTGCAAAATGGGTGTGGCTGATCGCAAACACAGGCGGCTGCTGCTGTGTATCGATTCTCATACAATAGGGATTTCTGGGTGCAAAGGGGTCTGCATTCGTTTGATTGTATAAGGAAGGAGGCGTGCCGGCGATGGAATAGAGCCGATCTCCCCGCCGTGCCAGCTGGGGAAGACTTTGCAGCAACGCCCAGGTGTAAGGGTGACGGGGATCGTAGAAAATATCCTCTGCCGTTCCCAGCTCTACCATCTGACCGGCATACAGCACTGCCACCCGGTCTGCAATATTCGCCACCACACCAAGATCGTGGGTGATGAAAACAACGGTAAACCCCAGCTCCTTCTGCAGTTCCTTCAGAAGCTTCAGGATCTGTGCCTGAATGGTTACATCCAGTGCAGTGGTCGGCTCGTCGCAAATCAGGACCTTTGGCCTGCATACAAGGGCAATGGCAATGACGATCCGCTGGCGCATCCCGCCGGAATACTGAAAGGGGTAATCATCAAACCGCTTTTCCGGCTGGGGTATCCCAACGCGTTCCATCATTTGCAGGGCGATCTCCTTCGCCTGCCGCCGGGAGCAGCTGCGGTGCTTGCGAATGACCGCGGTGATCTGCTTACCAATGGTCAGCACCGGATTGAGAGACGACATCGGGTCCTGAAAGACCGTGGCGATTTGACTGCCCCGAATCTGCTGCCAATGCCGGTTTCTGTGCAGGCGGCTTAGTTCTATGGGCTCTTTGCCGTAAAACATTACTGTCCCGCCGCTGATGCGTCCGTTTTTTTCCAGCATTCCGGAAAAGGTCTTGGTAAGAACCGATTTCCCAGATCCGGATTCTCCCACGATGGCAACACATTCCCCTTCGTAAAAATCCAGAGAGATCCCCCGAATGGCAGTCAGCTCCTGCCCCCGGACTTTGAAGTTCACTTCTAAATCCCGTACACTAAGCAGTATCTTTTTGCCGTTCACATATTCCCCCCCTTATTTAGTGAGTTGACAGTTGACAATTGACAGTTGAAAGTTTCGGTATTTCCTTCGGAAATGATTTAAATACGTGCGCAAAGCGCACACCTTCACTGTCAACTGTTCACTATCAACTATCAACTGTTTTATATATGCGTTCTTGGGTCGGAGGCGTCGCCCAGGTTCTGCCCCACCACATACAGCACCACTGTGATCACCGATGCCACTGCCACCGGACTCCAAAATTCAAAGCCCCATCCCGGTGTGACCATTGCACTTTGGGCCGCTTCGATCAGCCGTCCCAGAGACATTTCCGACAGTCCCATCCCAATATAGGACAAAAACACCTCGTAGGAAATATACGCCGGGATCTCCGTTGCCGCCAGGGTAACGATCACAGAGGTCATAAAGGGCAAAATGTTCCGAAAAGCCACCCGCCACAAGGGCGTTCCCAAAAGGCGGGAGGCCAGGTTATATTCCCTGTCCCGAATGATCATCACCTGGGTGCGGATAAAATATGCCACCGACAGCCAGCCGGTAACCGTCAGCGCAAAGACCATACTGAAAAATCCTGCAGACAGCACCAGCACCACCACAGAGATCAGCAAAATATAAGGAACATTGGAGGCGATATTGTACACCTCCGTCATCACCGCATCCACCCGCCGGCTGAACCCCCAGATCGCGCCCACGATCACACCTACCGTCAGATTGATCGCCGCGCACAGCAGTGCCAGAGATACCGAAATCTCCGCACCGTACCAAACCGCATCAAAGGTAGACTGCCCGGAGGCACCGGTGCCCAGTATCCAGCGGATATGCCAGCCGAATTTCTCTATGGCTTCCATTGGCGAAAGATGCTTTGCCGTGGGGTCCAGCAAATGGATATAGGGATCTACCCCAGGATCGTATCCGGTCACCGCCGGATAAACATAGGTGAAGATCAGCACGATACCCAACAGGGCCAGCGCCCAGATATTGATCCGCTTCCGAAAAAATGTCCGCATTACAGACTGCCAGTAGGAATACCGGGGGGCTGTGATCACCTCCGTTTCCAGAGAGTCCACCTCCACAAAGGAAAACAGCTCCGCATCACTCAAGTTTTATCCCTCCTCAGCGATATTCTGGGGTCTGCCACACTTATCAGCACATCTCCCAGTATCACCGATGCCACCGACAAAACGGCATAAAACAGCGCCATTGCCACGATCACCCCATTATCATAGGCGTTGATGGCTCTGGTAAGCACATTGCCTGCACCGGGCACGACATAGACCCGCTCGGTGATGATCGCTCCGGTCAGTGCCAGCAGTACGGCTCCGGGAAGTCCGTGGGCAATGGGAATTGCCGCATTTTTGAAAATATGCTTCCGGAAGATCTCTCTGGTGGAAAGCCCTCCTGCCCTGGCAAAGCGCACATAGTCGGCGTGCATCTGGTCTACCAGATACCGCCGCAGCCACTTCATCAAATTGGCGGCCGCCGGCAGGGCCAGGGAAACGACCGGCAGGATATACATTTGCCAGCCGGGTTCTTCCATATCAAAGGTGGTAGGCAGTCCCAGACTGCCGCCGATGGCCTTAAACAGGAAAATATACGCAAGGGACGGCACTGCCATAATAAACACAATATAAGCTGAGCCCAGCCGGTCCGGGAGCTTGTCCCGCCGTCTTGCCATCCAAAGGGCCATCGGAATGGCTATCACATAAGAAAGCGCCACTGCCAAAATGCCGATCAAAAAGGAGTAGCCCAGCTTGGAAAGCCCTTTTTTGTGGGTGCTGACCACCGTATAATCGTCGGTAAAAAGTGCCTGCAGTGTCTGAGTTCCGTTCTGAAGAGAACCGGCGGCATACCGGGCCGTGTGCAGATCGTCTGCGGTGTAGGCCCTGACCCCTGTGGGATAAGTCACTTCCCTTTGCAGAAAAGAGCCCTGGGGCTCGGTAAGGGTATCCCACACCTGACTTCCCGTATTCACCCCATAAGATACGCCCAAATTCAGGCGGATAAAATTCTGGTGAATAAAGGGAAAGCGGTCATCACAGTAAAACAGGTACTTATGCCGGGTGCCGTTTCCCATAATGGCGGGAGAAAGCTTTTCTCCGCCGTAAACCGGATCCCGCCAGGTAAAGGTCAGTCCCCGGTCTTCTATCTCTTCCTGCACATAATTTACGGTGTCTATCTGAACGATTTGGGAAAAATACCGCCCCAGCCGCTTGATCAGCGGAATGTCCCGATAGGCAAAGAGCTGCGGCTGTCCGCCCTCCTTATACTTCTGGGAAGACCCTTTCTTTTCTGCATTCAGACGCACCACCTGATAGGATGCGTTTTCATATTCTTCTGTAAATGCCAGGATCCAGCGGGCAGCCTCCGGGCTGTCCCCGGCAGGTGTGTCTGCAAAGGCACCCGCCAGGGCGTATTCCTCCTGTGTCAATTCCCCCGCCTGAAGCTTTTGGAGCAGATAGTCGGTATAGGGCACATAGTCCACATATCCGTATTTTTCCCACTGCTGCATTTTATAAACCGTCCGTCCGTTGCCGGTCTGCTTGCTGTAGACCGGATCGGAGGCAAATACCAGCTCCCGGTCAAGCCCTGCATACACCAGCACCATCACAATGCCCACCACGATCACTACAGACAAAACGCCCCGCAATATCCGCCACAGCAAATACCTGCCCATACACATCCGCCCACCTTTCTGTCTGCCATTTATTATGCGACGCAGTTTACCACAGACCGATATTTTTTGTCATATAGCCGGCGTAATCCGGAAGCAGGGCACTCAGATAGGAAGCCGGATCGCCATAATCCGGACCCCAGCCGGCGATATCGCAAATGTCATAATTGGCCTGGGTGCCGTCAGCAATGAAATAGCCTGTGTTCTGCCACTGCCGCAAGTCGGTCCCCGCCACCAAATTGATCACCACACAGCCGCCCAAAACCGTTTCCACGGATTTTTTATACGCATTGGCCCGGTTGGTATAATGCTCCACCGATGCCGCATAGGGCAGGTCCAGATATATGGGATCCTGGGGAGATATCTCAATGCCCGCTTCCCGCAGCTCCGCTATGGCTTTTTTCAGTGCCTCTGCCGCCGCCTGGGGGTTATACCAGCCGTCAAAGCCATCGGAAGACCCCAGCCCGTCCTCTCCGTCCGGGTCCCACACCTGCATTGCCCCTCCGTCTGCATCGATCTGCGCCTGAAGAATCTCGCCGTAAAAAGTGCCTGCCGGGAAGGTGACCTCCTGTGTGCCTACGGTCAGTGTCACAGCCTCTGTAAGGGCAACAAAGCTGCCGGGGGTAAAGCTGTTGCGCAGGGACACATATTTCAGGTCCTCCCCCACCACCTGGGCATTGTATGCCCCCCGGTCTACTGCCAGAGAGATCGCCTGACGGAAATGGACATTTCCCAGAGCCGCCCCCGCACGGATACGCTGCTGTTCGTCCTTGCCGGATGCCACGGACCCGTCAGATGCATTGGCATAGGCGGTTCTGTTCAAATTGTAAAATGCCATAAAGGATGTTCCGCCGGCAGGAGAAACATAGCTATAGCGGGTAAACCAGCTTTGCCCCGTGGATGTTTTTTCCTTGCGGGCAGCTTCCAGGGATGCGGCTGTCAGTGTGCATCCGTCCAGGGTGCCCGCCTTCATATCCTGATAAGGCTTCATCACATCCTGTCCGTTGTGAAACAGCCAGGTGATCGTTTTGATATTGGTGTTTTCCCGGTTCCAGTAGGAAGGATTTTCCCGGAACACAATGGTGTTTTCCGCTGTGGCATTGCTCACAAGATACGGTCCGCAATAGGCAATGGAATCCTTATTTCTGCCGTAGGTGTAATCCTGCCCGGAGGCGTTATAGTCCTGTCCGAATTTGCCGCCCTGGGACTGATAATACGCCCGGCACATCGGTGCAAACACACTGTAGCCCAGCATCGTCATAAAGTAGGAGGTAGGCTGGGTAAGGGTGTATTCCAGTGTATAATCGTCTACCGCCCGCACACCTACCGTGGAAAAATCCGCAGTTTTTCCGGAAATATAATCCGCCGCGCCTGCGATCAGGTCCTTAACCAGATACTCCAGACCGCCCTGGGCATCCATCATATGCTGCATTCCCGCCACAAAATCGTCTGCCGTTACCTCTGCAACAGTTCGTCCCTGGGAGTCCGTCCAGCTCACCCCCTGCCGGAGATAAAAGGTATATTTCAGCCCATCCTCGGATACCCGGTGATCCTGTGCCAAGGCCGGCTGCAGCACATTTTCTCCGTCATATTCATACAGCCCGTCATAGGTGTTTACAAGGGCTTCTGCATCCACTGCATTGGAGCTTGACAGCACATCCCAGGTCTCCGGGTCGCTGGTGTAGGACAGCACATAGCTGTCCTTAAGGGTGTAGCCCTGATCCACAAGATAGGCCTTTGCCCAGCTTTCCCAGGTGCCTGTGCCCTTTTTCTCTGCCCAGGCATTGCGCATAGCGATCCGGTCTTCCGCGGTAATGGGCTGGGTGGTCACAATGGCATTGTGAAACCGGTCTGCATCATTGCCCCAAAGGACAGTGCTTGCGGTATTGGGTGCCATTCTGGAAATGGCATAGGTGCCCCCGGAGGCACTGGTGGGCAGCATTATACAGGACTGCAAAAGCTTTGCCTCTGCCACTGCCATTAAGGCATACCGCTGGGAAACAGTCTCCCCTTCCAGTGCCGCCTCATAAGCCGTGTAAAAATCATTGAGTGTATCAGTATAAATCGCATCCGATATCCCATCATGATCTCCCTGCAAATGGGCGTAGGGGTCTTGATAGCTTAGTCCCGGCTGTGTGCTCTGGGTCTGCTTTCCGCAGCCTGCCAGCGCCGTCATATAAGCTGCCAGCACCAAACACAGCCATCTTCTTCCTCTCAAAAAAATCACCTCCGCAAAATCTACCCATACTTTTTCCCAATTGGAAGAAAGTATGCATTTTGCGAAGGCACAATAAAAAGGTCTGCCACAAAATTACATATTTTGCGGCAGACCCTTTTATGGATATTAAATTATACAACGCCCTTTTGGAGCATCACATTGGCATAAATTGCACTTTCGCTGGTAGCGATGATGCAGTAAGCGGTCTTTGCTTCCTCGTAGAAGGCAAAGCGTTCGATGTTGCCCACAGCAGAAGCGCCACGGTCATCGTATTTTGCAACGATCTCCTTGTAGGTGTCCCAGATAGGCGTTGCCACCTTGCCCACATCCTGGGGCATCAGCTCCATCAGGTTCACAGGCTTTTCCACATAGGTATCCAGAGGGAACACCTGACAGATGGCGTCCAGAATTTCCGGAACGCCGTGGCCGTCCATCCGGATCACGATGGCATTTTTACCCATAGACTCTGCGGGGAAATTGCCGTCGGCGATCACCAGACGGTCGCTGTGACCCATTTCACACAGAACCTTCAAAAGCTCCGGGGACAGGATCTTCGGAATTCCTTTTAACATAACCATTCTCCTTTGATTTTTGGGGATGTGCGTATGCACATCCCCAAAATATGCATTTTTCGGATGTAGGGGCGATCATTGATCGCCCGCGGGCGGTTGATAACCGCCCCTACAATTTTACTTGTACAGAGGGCCGTAGGTTGCGCAGGCGCGGTAGTCCTGGCCTTCCTTGTCCATACCGAATGCATTCCAGCAAGCGGGACGGTAGATATCGTCCTCAGGTACATTGTGCATACATACAGGAATGCGGAGCATAGAGCACATTGTGATCAGGTCCGCACCGATGTGACCGTAGGAAATTGCGCCGTGGTTTGCGCCCCAGTTCATCATAACCTCGTAAGCGGTCTTGAAGGGAGAACCTTCCTTGCCGTCACAGCGAGGTGCAAACCAGGTGCAGGGCCAGGTGGGATTGGTGCGCTCCATCAGAGTATCGGAAACCTCGTCAGGCAGGTTTACAGTCCAGCCTTCTGCGATCTGCAGAACGGGGCCCAGACCCTTGACCAGGTTCAGGCGGATCATTGTGCAGGGCATTTCCGCCTTGGTGGTGTAGTGGCTGGAGAACCCGCCGCCGCGGAAGTTATCGAAGCCGGCCTCGCACCAAACGGTAGCATCGGTCATCTTCTTGATGTCCTCGTCGGTGACCTCCCACCACTTCTTCATTGTGGCGTTGCCCTTTTCATCGGTGCAGACACCGGAAGCATCCAGACAGGCGGCACCGGAGTTGAGCAGGTGGATGATACCGTTGGACTCTGCTGCCTTGCCCTCCAGCTTGTAGCCGGTGACCCGCTCGGTAGCCTCGCCGGACCAGTATGTACGCACATCGGCGAAGATCTGGGCGCGGTGGGTCAGCAGACGCATCATCAGCATACCCATACCGTTAAGAATGTCGTTCTCAGTGGCCAGCGTGTAGGGCTCGCGAGCGCCTTCGTAGTCGAAGGTGGAGGAAAGCAGAGCCTCAGGATAGTCGCAGTTGGGCCAATGGTCGGTCCACTGACGCTGACCCTGGAAGCCGCCGGCGATGGCATTATGGCCAACCTTCTCTTCCACGAACTGCTCAGGCAAATTTTCGTTGCCAGCCATCAGGTCCTTGATGATGCAGTACATCTTGACAGTGAACTCCCACTGCTTTTCCTTCTCTTCGTCGGTAAACTTGATCTTGTGATCCTTGCCCATAAAGGGAACGGATTCGGGGTTGTCGTCCCGGCCTTCCTTGCAGTGCTCCTTGGTCCAGGCCAGAGCCTTCCGGAACTCTTCCTCGTTGTAGATGCCCTCTTCCATACGGCGCAGGATCTCCACCTCGTCTACGGACTCCACGCGCATACCGAAGTACTCTTCCAGCATAGCCTGATCCATAATGGAACCGGCAATACCCATACACTGAGAACCGATCTGCAGATAGGACTTACCGCGCATAGTAGCAACTGCAACAGCCGCACGGCCAAAGCGCAGCAGCTTTTCCTTAACATCCTCAGGAATTTCGGTGATCTGATCACGGTCCTGAACCTCGTGGCCGTAGATACCGAAGGCAGGCAGACCCTTCTGTGCGTGACCTGCCAAAACAGCGGCTAAGTACACAGCGCCGGGACGCTCAGTGCCGTTGAAGCCCCAAACGCCCTTGATGGTATGGGGATCCATATCCATAGTCTCAGAGCCGTAGCACCAGCAGGGTGTGACGGACAGGGTGATGGAAACGCCTTCCTTCTTGAACTTGTCAGCGCAGGCGGCAGCCTCCGGCACACGACCGATAGTCGTATCAGCCATAACCACCTTTACAGGCTCACCGTTGGAGTAGAACAGGTTCTCCTCAAACAGCTTCTTTGCAGCCTCTGCCATAGACCATACCAGGGGGTCCAGGGACTCACGAAGCATCATAGGACCACGACGGCCGTCCACGATGGGACGAATGCCAATTACGGGATAATCGCCAATGTATCTATTTTTTGCCATAGTAAATTCCTCCTGTTTTGTATAGTTATAATATACCACATTTATGATATAAGAACATTTTTGTATTGTCAACACAAAAAATGCGTGTTGCCAAAAGTTTTTTGCAACACGCATTTTACATTCAGATCCCAAGCAAGGTATTGACATCAACATTGAGCACCTGTGCCAAATATACGAGCTCGATATCTGTCACAAACCGTTTCCCCACCTCTATTCTCTGGATCGCATTTTTATCCACATCCAGCCCGACCAGCTGCAGCTTATCCGCCAGCTTGCGCTGTGACAGCCCCAGCTTTATACGAAAGACTGTAATATTTTCGCCGCAGCGATTGTTTCTGCCGCTGTCTGTTTTGTTAATGAACATAACAATCTCCCGTTTTGACATTTAGTGCTTGTCAATAAAGAAATTATATGCTATGATTGGCTCATTAATGACATTCTGTGAATGTCATTAATATAAACTTACAGGACAGGATAGAATTTTTATGCATCAGAAAGTTCCAAAATTATTATTCTCTAATTTCTCCAAAGCAACTGCGGTCATATCTGCATTGGCTCTCATTTTTGGTATCTTTTGCCTATGTCGCATTCCAAAAAAGCAAAAAGATTATCAGCAGGCACAGGCGCAGTATGCCATTGATCTGGAAGCCCGCACCCGCGAGGTCAGTGCAGAAATTGATGAATACATAAAAACAGGGCCTTCTTCTATGAACGACATATCCAATGCAAATGTAGCAGACGGGGAGCTCTATTTGCTTGACTATATAGCAATTATTGGTCCCTATGCAACAATGGAAACGAAATCTGGTATCCGACCCCTGACGGATAACAACTCCATAACCATTACCACATACTTTTACGCCCTTTATTATACTGACAGCAGCAACGACCAGGTATGTGTCATATTGGAGTCTTTCAACGATACGCTGACTTCCGAAGATCTTCCGGATACACTCTATGTTCGTGCCGATCTGACTCCTGCAGAAGCTACACTAAGGGATGAAACCGGCAAGCATCCAACTTCTTATAGCAAACTCCAAGAAATCGATCCTTCCGCAAAATGTATTTCTCTCCAAATTGAATACGATAGCCGGGATGCGTTCGTACAAGGTCAGAAAGACAGCATTCCCCGTTTGGCTAAAGCTGACTTAGAAGCACCCACCGAGGATGCGATCGAAAAAGTAAAAAGCAACGCCAAAAAAGCTTTCATTTTAGCCGCGATCCTAATTCCCGTAACATTGCTCAATATGCGCTCGAACGCAGCAAAGAAAGAAAAGGAAATCGCCCTGCAGGAAGCCTTTGAGCGGGAATACTACGGTAAATAACAGCCCTTGGAACAACAGCTCAGACTGTCATAATATACTTTCTACGAGGTAAAATTTATGCGCGTAAAGATTGGAGAAACAGCAACCGCAACACTAAATGTCAATGTTGCCTATCGCTGTTCTTCTTGCGGTCATAATAATATCGCCGAACAAGCAATTACCGGCACTGCCCAGACATCCACCATCGCAGGTATCAACTTAAGCAACAACTTGACTACAAAAGCCAGAGAAGATCTATATGAAAAGCTGGCGATCGCCCTTGATAAAAACAGCATAAGTCGATTCAGAATACTGAAGTTTAACTGCAAATGCAGACACTGCGGTTATCAGGAACCCTGGGCAAGAATGCACCAACCGGTTTTGGATACAATCCGTGGCATCCTTTGGGGTGTGCTCATCCTCGCTTCTCTTTTATTGTTTGCAAGCTTTTCTGATGGAGGAAGTATCGGAGCTTTTGTGTTTGTAGTCGGATGTATCGCAGGAATATTGTGTGTTCGGCACTTTATAGCGAAGCATAACGATGAAATGGAGTTTCTCATCGCAACATTGCCTCCGGAATCCTTGCCCACCATTCTTCCGCTTACCAAAGATCGCACCCCTTCATCTCCTGCAAGTACTCCCTCCTATGGCGCCTGGATGTGCCAGCATTGCGGAATACAAAACAGCACCCAGTATTCCCAATGTAAAAAATGCGGCACATTCAGAGGTCAATAATGATATAAAAAGGTCTGTTGCAAGTCATTTTGCAACAGACCCTTTTTATAGGCTTTTATTTTTCTTCTTCCGGGGTGAAATCCAGCGACAAGGTCTTGACATTGGTGCGAAGCTGGGTGCATTTGACACCGGAGGCCTCCAGCATCCGTTTGGATGCCAGTGTTCCAGGGGTAGTGGCATACTTATCGGACAGATAGTACACCTCTCTGACACCGCTCTGGATGATCGCCTTTGCACATTCGTTGCAGGGGAACAGGGCAACATACAGCTTACTGCCCCGCAGGTCCCGTCCGTTGGCGTTCAAAATGGCGTTCAGCTCTGCGTGGACCACATAGGGATACTTGGTTTCCTCGCCGGTGCGGTCCCAGGGAAATTCGTCGTCACTGCAGCCCTTGGGCATACCGTTATAGCCGGTGGAAATAATAATATTATCCTGAGATACGATACAGGCACCTACCTGGGTACTGGGGTCCTTACTGCGCTTTGCCGCCAGCATTGCCACGCCCATAAAATATTCATCCCAGCTGATGTAATCGGTTCTCTTCATAATTTAACCTCCGAAAAAGTCCTTCATATTCTCCAGAAACTTCTTGCGCTTGGGGTTGGATTTTGCATCCATCGTTTCATCCAGCTGACGCAGGAGCTCTTTTTGATCTCTGCTGAGTCTCGTGGGTGTTTCCACCACCACCGTAAAGTAGAGATTGCCCCGCCGTCTGGGATTGTTCACATTGGGAATGCCCTTTGAGCTGAGGGAAAACTGCTTGCCGTTCTGGGTTCCCTCCGGAATATCGAAGCTCTGCATTCCTTCCAGTGTAGGCACTTCGATTTCTGCGCCCAGTGCCGCCTGGGTAAAGGTGATGGGCACCTCGCAGAATATGTCTGTATTCTGACGCTCAAAAACAGGATGGCGCCTGACCGTAACATCCACCAGCAGGTCTCCGTCCGGACCGCCGTTGGTGCCTACACAGCCTTCGCCCCGCATCCGCACGGTCTGTCCGTCGTCCACACCGGCAGGGATCTTCACCCGGATCTTCTTGGTGCGGCGCACCTTGCCCTTTCCCCGACAGGCGGAGCAGGGATTTTTCACGATCCTGCCTCTGCCGGAGCAGGAGGGGCAGGTAGTCTGGGACTGCATACGCATACCCATAATGCTCTGCACCACCGTAACCTGACCGGTGCCGTGACACTGGGCACAGCTTTCCACCTTGCCGTCTTCCGAGCCACTGCCGCCGCAGGAAGCACAATGCTCGATGCGGGGGGCAGAGACCTCTTTTTCACAGCCGAATGCCGCTTCCTCAAAGGTCAGCTCCAGCCGCGCGCCGACATTTTCGCCCCGGCGGGGTGCATTCTGAGAAGCTCTGCTTCTGGCTCCGCCGCCAAAGAAGGAGCCGAACAGGTCTCCCAGATCTCCGAAATCGCCGAAGCCGCCAAAGCCACCGAAGCCACCGCCAAAGCCGCCGCCGGCACCGCCGCCGTAGTTGGGGTCCACACCGGCAAAGCCGAACTGATCGTACCGGGCGCGCTTATCGTCATCGGACAAAACCTCATAGGCTTCGCCGATCTCCTTGAATTTTTCTTCCGCGTCCTTATCCCCCGGATTGCGGTCCGGGTGGTACTTCATTGCACTTTTGCGGTATGCTTTTTTTATTTCCTCGGCACTTGCGCCCTTTTCGACGCCCAGCACCTCATAATAATCGCGTTTATTTTCTGCCATTTGGTTTCACCTCACAACATATTGCATCCTGCAACTTAATTAACAATTAACAGTTGACAATTGACAGTTGACAATTGCGGTATTTCCTTCGGAAATGATTTTAAATCCGTGCGCAAAGCGCACACCTTAACTGTCAACTATAAACTGTTAACTGTCAACTCTTTCGAAGAAAGGGGCGGCGGTGCCGCCCCTTAAGTCTTAGTCTACTGTTTCGTAGTCTGCGTCTACAACGCCGTCACTGCCGCAATTGCCGCCGCAGTTGGGATCACAGCCGCCCTGGGGATTTGCCTGCTGATACAGCTTCTCGGAAACTGCATAGAAGGCCTTCTGCACATCCTCGGTAGCTGCCTTAATGGCCTCGATGTCTGTGCCCTTGTTTACTTCCTTGAGCTTATCCACAGCGCTCTGGATGGATGCCTTCTCCTCCTCGGAGATCTTATCGCCCAGCTCGCCCAAGGTCTTTTCTGTCTGATAGATCATATGCTCGGCATTGTTGTGGGTATCCACTTCGTCCTTGCGAGCCTTATCCTCAGCCGCATACTGCTCAGCCTCGCGAACGGCCTTGTCGATGTCCTCCTGAGAGAGGTTCGTGGATGCAGTGATCGCGATCTGCTGTTCCTTGCCGGTACCCAGGTCCTTTGCGGAAACCTTTACGATGCCGTTGGCATCGATATCGAAGGTAACCTCGATCTGGGGCACGCCACGGGGTGCAGGTGCAATACCGGTCAGCTGGAAGCGACCCAGGGTCTTATTGTAGGCAGCCATCTCCCGCTCGCCCTGCAGTACGTGGACTTCAACGGAAGTCTGACCGTCAGCCGCAGTGGAGAAGATCTGGCTCTTACGGGTGGGGATGGTGGTGTTCCGGTCGATCAGTCTGGTGAACACGCCGCCCATCGTCTCAATACCCAGAGACAGGGGGGTAACATCCAGCAGGACCACATCCTTCACATCGCCGGTGAGCACACCGCCCTGAATTGCCGCGCCAACGGCAACACACTCATCGGGGTTGATGCCCTTGAAGCCCTCGGAGCCGGTAATGCCCTTAACAGCCTCCTGAACAGCGGGGATACGGGTAGAGCCGCCAACCAGCAGGACCTTGTGCAGGTCGGAAGGCTTCAGACCGGCGTCGCTCATTGCCTGACGGACAGGCTTCATCGTGCGCTCCACCAGATCGGCAGTCAGCTCGTCGAACTTTGCACGGCCCAGTGTCACATCCAGGTGCTTGGGGCCGGTGGCGTCTGCAGTGATATAAGGCAGGTTGATGGCGGTGGTAGTCATACCGGACAGCTCGATCTTTGCCTTTTCTGCAGCTTCCTTCAGTCTCTGCATAGCCATCTTGTCGCTTGTCAGGTCGATGCCCTCAGCCTTCTTGAACTCAGAAACCAGATAGTCCATCACTCTCTGGTCGAAGTCATCGCCGCCCAGACGGGTGTCGCCTGCGGTAGCCAGAACCTCCACGATGCCGTCGCCGATCTCCAGAATGGAAACATCGAAGGTACCGCCGCCCAGGTCATAGACCATAATCTTCTGCTCGTTTTCCTTGTCCAGACCGTAAGCCAGTGCCGCGGCAGTGGGCTCGTTGATGATGCGCTTGACCTCCAGACCGGCGATCTTGCCTGCGTCCTTGGTTGCCTGGCGCTGGGCGTCAGAGAAGTATGCAGGAACGGTGATGACCGCCTCGGTAACAGGCTGTCCCAGATAAGCCTCTGCATCTGCCTTCAGCTTCTGCAGGACCATTGCGCTGATCTCCTGGGGTGTGTAGCCCTTGCCGTCGATGTCCACCTTGTAGTTTTCGCCCATATGGCGCTTGATGGAAGCCACTGTGCGGTCTGCATTGGTAACCGCCTGGCGCTTTGCCACCTGACCGACCATACGCTCGCCGGTCTTGGAGAAGGCAACCACAGAAGGTGTGGTGCGTCCGCCCTCAGCATTGGCGATCACAACAGGTTCGCCGCCCTCCAGCACTGCTACGCAGGAGTTGGTTGTACCCAAGTCAATTCCGATAATCTTTCCCATAATAAATTTCCTCCTATATAAATGAAAAATTATTTACAAATTCAGTTCGCTACGATGACCATAGCAAAGCGGACGATCTTTTCGCCCATTTTGAAGCCCTTTTGGTAGACCTGCGTAATGGTATTTTCCCCTACGCTGTCATCCTCCGTATGCATAACGGCATTGTGCAGATTGGGATCAAACACATCGCCGGGGTTTCCGTAAATTTCCACGCCCAGGCCGGTAAAAATATTCACCAGCTGGGTCATTGTCATTTCCACGCCCTTTTTGTAAGCCTCGTCCTCGGTGGGCTGGCTCAGAGCCCGTTCCAGATTGTCATAGACCGGCAGGAGCTTTTCCACTGCATCGGCTTTTCCGTTTCCGTAGGACTGCTCTTTTTCCTTAATGGTGCGCTTGCGGAAATTATCGTAATCTGCAGCCAGACGCAAATAAGCATCGTGCTCAGCATTATACTTTTCTTCCCAGGGATCCGCGGCAGGTGCTTCCACCACTTCCTCCTGCACTTCCTCCTGCACTTGCTCTGCAGCTTCCTCTGCAAGCTTTTCCTTCTTTTCCTTCTTTGCCACGGTTTATTCCTCCTCGGCTTTTTCCTGTGCCTCCGGCAGCTGGGGCTGCTCAGGCTTTGCAAACATTTTGGAAAGGCTCTCGGCAAAGTAAGAAAGTCTTGCCGTGACCTTTGCATAATCCATTCTGGTAGGGCCGACCACACCGATCATACCCTGCATACCGTCGCCTATGTCGAACTTTGTCATAACAACGGATGTATCCTTCAGCTCCTGGGCCACATTCTCCGGTCCCACCAGCACCTGGGTGCCGTTGGCATTTTTCATCACAGCCGGCAGATTTGCCAGCGCATCCTCATCCAGGGAGGACATAATCCGCTGGGCTTTATCCACATCCCGGTATTCCGGCTGACCCAGAAGGCGCATCTGTCCGGCAACTGCCATATTGGTGCCGGCGTGACGGCTCAGGGTCTCCGTGGTAAATTCCATTACAATGGGTACAAGGCTGGACGCCGTACCGGCAGAGGCCATCACCCGTTCCAAAAGCTCCGGGGTAAATTCGCCGGCCTGCAAGCCGGTCATTGCCGCATTGAGCACAGCTGTCAGGATCTTCAGATCCTCTTCGGTCACATTCACAGGCAGCTTGATCAGCTTGTTGACCACCTGCTCATCGGTGAGCATCGCCACCAGGATCACACTGCCCTGCCCTGCCAGGATCAGCTCATAGCGCTTGACCGTTGCCCCCGCCTGGCGGGATGCCACAGAGATCGCCGGCAGATCCGTTGCCTGAGAAACCAGCTTGGCAACCTTTTCCACCATTTTGTCCACCCGCTGCATTTTTTCTTCAATGGCGGTATTGATGGATTTGGTCTCGTCCATACTCAGGCGGTAGTCCGCCATCAGTTCATCCACATAAAGCCGATAACCTGCCGCGGAGGGAATACGACCTGCACTGGTATGGGGCTGCTCCAGGTAGCCCATAGCCGTCAGATCCGCCATTTCATTGCGGATGGTGGCAGAGGAATACTGCATATCCGGAAGCTCTGTAATTGCTTTTGAACCAACCGGCTCCGCGGTGCGAATATACAGATCCACCACACTGCGCAAAACCTTCTTTTTCCGTTCTGTCAGTTCCATAATTCCCCTCCGTTTTTTTTGTTTAGCACTCGTTTTGCCTGAGTGCTAAGCACACTATACCAGAGAGTGCTAAAAATGTCAAGGGGTGTTTTTAAATTATTCTTTAACATCTTAAAAAAAGTATTCCACTTTTGGCGCTTCTTGTGATATATTAGAAACAACGAGGTGAATAAACTATGAAAAAATTTTTCAGCATACTTTTAATCATCGTCCTTCTTTCCCTGCAACTTCTGCCCACCGTTTCTGCAGATGATCACGATGATCTGTGTGATCTTCTGATCCAAAGCTGCACAAACGGCACTCTGGTGGATATTTCCCGGTTCGGACTGAACGAGGACAGTCTGGATGCGGCCTTTGTGGATGTGTGGTACGGCGGTAAGCTCCCCTGGAATGTATACAGCTACAGCTATACCCTGTCCTCCACCGGGGCTGTCACTTCCTTTGCACCCATATATTATGACCGGACGAAATATGACTACGATCTATACGAGCAAACCATACAGGAAATTATCGATCAGGTGATCTCAGAGCCGATGCTCCAGAGCGATATGGCACTGGCTGTCCACGACTATCTGATCGTCAACAGCCAATACGACGAGACCCTGGAGCGCAACACCAATTATGACCTGCTGGTAAACGGTACCGCAGTCTGCTCCGGCTATGCTATGGCTTATATGGACATTATGAACCGATTGGGCATCGAATGCCGGTTCGTGGAAAGCCAGCCTATGCTCCACGCCTGGAATATGGTGAAGGTCGAGGGCAATTGGTACCATATAGATGTGACCCACGACGATCCCACACCGGACAGCTACGGTTATGTATCCCACGACCGTTTCCTGAAAACCGATGCCCAAATGGAAGCTTTGGGCTATTACGGCTGGACCTCGGATATCTCCTGCGACGGTGAAGATTTTCTGGAAGCACAATGGGCAGATATGACTATTTTTACGGAGGACTCCATATACAGACGGAGAAAAGAAGTCAACGATTATACCATTACACGCCAACACAGAAGTCTTACCGGTCACAGCGAAACTTTTTATACCATCGCTACCCAGGCACTGACCCTGGCGGAGGATGCTTACTACTATGAAAGTAACGGTCTTTCCCTGTGGGACGATAAGCTTTGGTTCTCCGGGGCAGATCAGGTTTGGTGCATTCAGACGGACAGCTCCCAGCTGGAAACGGTTTTCCGATACGATATTGAAGAAAACGGAAAATTCATTTACAGCAGCTTTGTAAAAGACGGTCTGCTGTATCTGACCCTCTCCGACGGGGAGTATCAGTTCTCCAACGAAGTGATCGCACTTCAGGACACCACTGAGCACGCCCACGATTATCAGGAAGAAATCCTGGAAGCCACCTGCACCCAAAACGGTGGGGTAACCTATCAGTGTGCTTGCGGCGTGTGCTATGACGGAGCGAAAACACCTGCGCTGGGGCATACATACGATTCCTATATTTCCAAGCCTGCCACCTGTCAGGAAGCCGGGGAAAAGACTTATCTCTGCACCCGTTGCGACCACAGCTATACAGAAGCTTACGAAGATTCCTTTGCCCACGACTACGAATCCGTCACCCTGCAGGAGGCAACCTTATTTGAAGAAGGCGCAAAGCGATCCACCTGCCGGACCTGTGGACATACTGCCGAAGTAGTGGTCCCCCGCCGGACTATAGAAGATATCACCGGCTTACAGCCCTGGGTGATTTTGTGCGGCTTGGCTCTGCTGATCAGCATCCCCTTCCTGATCGTCATCAGCCGCAAAAGAGGATAATGCAAAAGTATATAAAACACATTTGGGAGGCACTCAGGTTTTGAGTGCCTCCCTCATTTTATCAAAGGAGTTGTAAAGAAACGCATATTGATCCAAAGTGAATGAATGTTTTAGGAGGTGCTCGGTTTCGAGCACCTCCTAAATTTTGTAAAGTTCCTGTTCGACGCACAGCTTAAATACTTTTTCGCACAATCTAGCAAGGGAATTCCTAAGGGGGAAGCGGAAAACGAGTTAGATACTGTAAAAGCCGATCCGCTTCCCTCTTAGGCCGTCTGGGGAGTGCGAGGACCATACGGGAGGTCCTCGGCGGATCTTTGCATACTTTCTCACCGGAGAGAAAGTATGATTTTCCCTTGCAGTTAGGAGATTGCCACGCCCCGTGGGGGCTCGCAATGACACGATTATCGACAGCTTTTTGGTCTTAATTTAAGGCGGCAGTAATCCAACGCCCTTTAGCGGGCGGCTAATAGCCGCCCCTACATTGGGATATCCGATAATCAGGAATTTGACGGTACTTCATAAAATGTATGAACCGTATAATTATTCGGGTTTCTTTACAGCCCCTT
>JAZNDF010000059.1:0-4475 GCA_045587925.1 Faecousia sp. | reverse complement strand
TTGATTGCGGATCACGTGATCGTAATAGGAACGTTGGAACAGTTTTTCACCCGAATTGTTTAACTGCATATTTGCTTGTTTTGTAACCTGGTATTTATACCAACCAATAATGTTACCCAATGTAGGGGACGGGTTTCCCGTCCCATTATCTATCCGAAGCAGAATATGTATGTGATCCGGCATAATTACATATTTATCTACCGTTACAGAAGGGTATTTGCTGGAGATTTGTGCGATCACTTCTACTGCGATCTTTCCGATAGGTTTTGGGACGGAGAACCCGTCCCCTACGATGTTACTTAAGATTTTCTTTCTGTCTTGGGTGCAGATGGTGACGAAGTACGCGCCACAGGTGCTGTAGTCATATTCCGGTATTCGGTTTGCTTTCCGTTCCTGAAATTCCATATCCATCCTCCTGTTGTTTTGTATGGGACGTTTTCCGTCCCTTTTCGATTATATATCCCAATGTAGGGGACGGGTTTTCCGTCCCTTTTCGATTATATACCCCAATGTAGGGGACGGGTCCTCCGTCCCTTTTTCCAATTATAGCATATCCCAAATGTAGGGGACGGGTTTCCCGTCCCTTTATCCAAATTATAACATACCCACAGAAAAGAGAAAAGGGCGGATTTTTCCGCCCTTAGTTATCTAGTCTTCCTCTGGAATGTATTCCATAATGTCGCCCGGTTGGCACTTAAGAATTTTACAAAATACCGCTATTGTATGGGTGCTGACACTTTCGTTTCGACGCAATCTCGTCAATTGTCCGGCACTGATATGATAGGTTTTGATCAGCGCATACTGGGTCACGCCCCGGTCTTTCATTGCCTTCCAAAGTTTATCATAAATAATCATCACGCAAGCCTCACTTTCTGCTTGCATATTACCCGAAATCGGTGTATAATCATATTAGCCAATATCGGCTAATACTATTACAGAAAGAGGAATATTTATGAAAAAAGCAATTTCCCTGATCTTGGCACTGGTTTTGTGCCTGTCCCTGTGCGCCTGTGGTGGCTCTGTCGTAAGCAGTGAGAAACAGCCCATAACACAACCAAAGACGATGGAGGAGGTTTTAACAGAAAGGCCTTGGCGTTCAACTTTTGTTTTAGATGGTGCGACTTGCCACAAAATTATCATTTTCAATAATGATGGTACTTGTGACTTCACAATTGATTTTGGTGGCAGCGTGTCTGACTACACTACAACGAATTATACCATTGAGGATTCTTACATCGTTATGGGAGGCTCCACCAAAATTTTATACACATTTAATAACGGAACATTAAAGCTCAATATTGCACTCTCCAGTGGCGAAACTGAGGAATTAGTCCAATTTGATGGTTAAACGAGCTGAGAATATAGGCGGAGGTTGAAAAGAAAAATGATGAATAATTGCAGAAAAAAGATTGCAGTTATTGTAGTGCTGGCACTGAGCCTTGCGCTGTGTGCCTGTAGTGCTGATAACAATACAGCGGGATCGATAAAAGCACCAACTACAGCACCGGCAGACGATTATTCCATTACTACAGCCAGCGAAGCAAGAGAGGTTGCTGAAAAATATCTAAAGGAAACACTCCCAAAACTTTGTTCCGGTTATGAGTATTCTACCGGCAGAACACAATTATGGGGATGGAACACCCGAAACTATATGATTCCCTCTGCGAATGGCTGGATGGGAACTCTTAGCGGCAGCTTTCAATTGATTTTTTATGGCAGCATTGAAGATGTTGACTTTTCTGCTCAAGTGGAAATCGATAATACAACCGGTACGATTCGTCTTTTAGATGTAGATATTGACGATTAACTACGGCTCATTATAAAACTAATTGAGCATATGGGGTAGGAGATATGTCTCGTAAGAGGAATGGCGGGAGAAACCCCACCCTTTTCATTTGATAGAAAGAGGTATTATGGAAGATAAAATTTTGGTTAAAAGCGAACGGTATGAGCTTGGCAAAATTCTGAAGATCATCACAATTGTGGTCGTTGTATTTTGCGCATTTATGTTGATTAAAGATTTCGCAGGGAGTGCCAAATCTTTTAACACTTGTGTCCGTACCGCTGATTATAGTGATGTGCTTTGTTGTAATGCTACAAGTCGCAATGAAAGATGCTGGGTGCATGATAGTGCAAATACTGCTGTGGAATACGCCTATGAGGACAGGTCGTATATGATTCCGATTTGGGGCGGTATTGCTATAGGCGTTGCTTTGATCTGTTGGCTTATCTATGCTTGGATGCGTAGCTACGAGTTGACAGTTACTGACAAACGCGTATACGGTTGTGCTGCTTTTGGTAAACGTATTGACCTTCCCGTAGACTCCGTTTCCGCTGTTGGCACAAAAGCATTGAAGGGCATTACGGTTGCCACTTCATCAGGTGCCATTGCTTTTCGGGCAATTAAGAATCGTGATGAAATTCACCAATACATCAGCAACTTGCTGATTGAACGTCAGAATAAGGCAGATCTGGCAATTCCTGCAGCGGCAAATGTGGCTGTACCTGTGCCTGCTACAAGTAATGCTGACGAGTTAAAAAAGTACAAAGAATTGATGGATTGTGGTGCTATTTCTCAGGAAGAGTTTGATGCAAAGAAAAAGCAGTTACTCGGTCTTTAATATACAAAAAAGCAGGAAACCGGTTGGTTCCCTGCTTTTTTGTATATTAAAGAGTGCAAAGTTATACGCCGGAGTAGGCGGCAAAGCCTGCGTCTACGGGCAGGACCACACCGGTGATGGCGGAGGCTGCCTTATCGTCACACAGGAACAGTGTTGCGCCGATCAGCTCGTCAGCATCCACGAAACGGCCGGTGGGAGTGCCGCCCAGGATCTTTGCAGAACGGGCAGTAGGTGTGCCGTCGTCGTTAAACAGCAGAGCCTTGTTCTGTGCAGAAACCAGGAAGCCGGGAGCAATGGCATTGCAGCGGATCCCGTTGGGCATATACATATAGGCCGTATTTTTGGCCAGGGATCCGAGAGCCGCCTTGGACGCACCGTATACGGCACCTGCTGCGGTCCGTATAGCGCCAAAGGATGCCACATTGATAATATTGCCGCCATCTCCCTGCTCCAGGAACACTTGGCTCGCTTTTCTCATGGAGTACATAGGGCCGTAAACGTTGACGGCAAATACCTGGTCGATCTTCTCATTTTTCACATCGCCAATAGGACTCATATCGTCCATAATGCCGGCGTTGTTGACCAAAACATCCAAGCGGCCAAATTCTTTTACCGCCAGGTCAATGGCAGACACCATGGTTTCCTCCTTGGAAACAACGCCAACAAAGGGGACAACCTTTCCGGGCGCATCCTTCAGCGATGCTGCCAATTCATCCAGCCGCTCCTTGCGGCGGGCAACTGCGATAATATTTGCGCCCTCCTTGGCAAACCGTTCAACGATTGCCTTTCCCATGCCGGAGGAAGCACCGGTCACAACGATAGACTTTCCATTTAATTTCATAATATTTACCACCTTTCTGTTGATTGGTTGTTTTTGATTAGAGACATAGTATAACCTGCCGCTCATATTTTTTCTGTGATTACATCACCTTTGGGCATACAAAAAACCACGCTTTCCAAAAATCTTTCAGAAAATACCCCATTATTCACTGATCCATACCGCATGCATAGGCGGTTTCGATCAATGCCCGGTCGTCCATCACCGCGTCGTAGAAGCGGAAACCACCGGCAAAGTTGTAGGCTTCGAAGCCATACCCTTCCAGAATCCGGGTAGCAATGTAGCTGCGCAGACCGCTTTGGCAGATCACATACACAGGCTTTCCGGGTTCGATCTCATCGATCCGTTCCCGCAGTTCATCTACCGGGATATTTTTGAATCCTTCGATATGTCCCCGGCTGTATTCACCCACAGTCCGGGTATCCAGCAGAGTCACACTGCCGTCCCGGGGCAGATTGGCAGCATCAGATAGATGCCATTGCTTCAAACCCTTGGAAATGTTATCGATCATAAAGCCTGCCATATTTACAGGATCTTTTGCAGATGCGTAAGGCGGCGCATAGGCAAGGTCCAGATCCTTCAGATCAGGTGCCTTTATTCCCGCATGAATGGCGGTAGCCAGCACGTCGATCCGCTTATCCACACCGTCGTAGCCCACGATCTGAGCGCCCAGCAGGCGGTAGGTTTCCTTTTCAAATACCACCTTCATAGTCATTAGCTTGCCGCCGGGATAGTAGCCTGCGTGGCTCATGGGAGACAGGATCACCGTGTCCACGTCCAGACCGGACTTTCTTGCATTGGTTTCGTTAATGCCGGTGGTGGCTGCGGTCATATCAAAGACCTTGATCACAGAGCTGCCCTGAGAACCTAAGTATCGGCTGTCGCCGCCGCAGATATTGTCCGCAGCGATCCGTCCCTGCTTGTTGGCAGGCCCTGCCAGTGCGATCAATGCATCCTCGCCGGTGACATAGTGCTTTACCTGCACCGCATCGCCCACGGCATAGATGTCAGGAACT
>JAZNDF010000058.1:0-2566 GCA_045587925.1 Faecousia sp. | reverse complement strand
AGTAGCGGTTGTTACCGGTGCAGGAGGCACCATCTGTTCTGCCGTTGCCATTGACCTGGCAAAGCTTGGCGTAAAGGTGGCTTTGGTTGGCAGAACAGCCGAAAAGCTGGAAAAGACTGCCCAAAAGATCAAGCAGATCGGTGGCGAATATCTGATCTACACCTGCGATGTAACCGACGAAAAGGCGGTTACCAAACTTGCTGACGAGGTTTATGCAAAGTTCGGCGCTTGCCACTATCTGATTAACGGCGCAGGCGGCAACAACACTGCCGCAATGCCCAATAGTATTCAGTTTGACCCCAGAGAACTGGAGGAAAACAAGCCGGAAGACCTGAAGGGTTTTTATAACATCGATATGGATGCCTTTGAGAGCGTCATTAAAATCAACACGATGGGTACTGTGATCCCCATTCGGGTCTTTGCCGCACGGATGGCAAAGGACGGGGGCGGCAGCATTATTAACTTTGCATCTATGAATAGTTATTGCCCCCTGACCCGCTGCTTTGCCTATGCAATGAGCAAGGCGGCTGTGGTGAATTTGACCCAGTCCTTTGCGGCTTATTTTGCGCCTGCAAATATCCGCATCAATGCCATCGCGCCCGGCTTTATCGTCAACGAGCGCTCCAGGCAGTATCTCGGCTCTGTGGAAGAAGGATTGACGGCCCGGGGCCAGCAGGTGATTGCCCATACGCCGACCCGCCGGTTTGGACAAGCAGAGGATATTTGCGGCAGTGTCCGTTACCTCTTGGACGAGCGGGCATCTGCATTCGTAACCGGTATGACCGTGCCTGTTGATGGCGGCTTTTTGACATTGAGTGGTGTATAAAAATGTTACTGACTGATTATTTCCGTTATCCCAAGGATGCCACCTGGGATATTGCCAAGCAAAGCGGCGTAGAGCACGGTGTCATTCGTCTGCCGGAGACCGGGGATTTTGACCTGACGGACAAATCCCACTGGCAGACCGTTTATGATGGCTTCACAAATTACGGCATCAAGCCGGTAATTATTGAGCCGATGCCCAATGAAGTCCACGATCATATTAAGGCGGGCGACGAGCTGCGGGATGCATCCATTGAAAAGGTGCTGGGAATGCTCCCCATTATGGATGAACTGGACATCCGGTGTATTTGCTTTAACTTTATGGCCCATATCGGCTGGCTGCGGACATCCAATGACATTTTGGAGCGGGGCGGCGCAAGGGTCACAGGCTTTCATATTCAGGATTTTCAGCCCACCGGTGCAGCCATCACCAAGCAGGAGCTGTGGGATAACTACACCTACTTTTTGAAGGCAGTGCTGCCTGTGGCGGAAAAGCATAACATTAAGCTTGCCCTCCATCCGGACGATCCTCCCCGGGATTTGGGTGCAGTGGAGCGGATTATGACAAGTGCCGACAATATTGACCACGCAATCAACGGCATTGTCAGAAGCGATTGTCTTGGCATTACAATGTGCCAGGCTACCTACCACATTATGGGGGAGGACTTGGCGCAGACGATCAAGCGGTTTTGCGACAAGATCTTCTTTATTCACTTCCGCAACACCGTAGGAAATCTGGACAGTTATCGGGAGACCTTCCACGATAACGGCACACTGCCCATGGCAGAGATTATGAAAATTTATAAAAAATGCGGCATCGATGTGCCCATCCGGGTAGACCATGTTCCCACAATGGTGGGCGAGCGTATGGTAAACCAGGGCTACGATGCCATTGGAAGATATTTTGCGATTGGATACTTAAAGGGTATATTGGAGGCGATTGAAAAATGATCAAACTGTTTTGCAACAAAGTAGAAAAGAAAGTTGAGAATTTCTGGAATCATATTGTATTTCATCCCACCAACGCCATCGAAAAGGACTGGGGCAAGCAACATTTAGATAAGATGGCAGAGGATCAGGCAGTAAAGATCGTGCGGATCTATTCTATGTTTGAGGAAAATGTCACCCTGGACGAGAAGGGCGAAATGCAATATGACTTTTCCAAGAACGACTACCGTATCGACTATCTTTTAAGCCGTGGCCTTACCCCCTACATTGTCTACGGCTTTTTCCCGAAGTTTCTGGCAGCAGAGCAAGACGAAAGCCTTGTTCGCCACCGCTATGACGGGGATTACCTGTGCAGAACCTATATAAATGACTATTCTAAGTGGGCAGAGATCTGCCGGGTCTACACAAAGCACATTGTTGACCGCTATGGGGAGGATCAGGTGGCAACCTGGCACATCCACTGCTACAATGAGCCGGATGCAGGCAATTTCTTCTATAAAAATGCCCCTTCTATTAAAGAGCGGGCAGCGGAATATTGTAAACTTTACGAAGCTTTTGTGGAGGGTGTTACCTCTGCCTGCGATACACTGATGATCGGTGCAATGGGCCTTGCCGAAAGTATGGAGCATTTTGAATTTCTGGATCTCTTCCTTGGCTATATCCGGGAAAACGGCATCCGCCTGGACTTTTTGAGTTACCATAGTTACGGCACCTGTCCCCAGCAGATCGCAGACAACACAAGACCCCTCAACGCCCTGGGTGCGATCCGCAACACTTTGATGTACAAGCAGATCGC
>JAZNDF010000057.1:0-4412 GCA_045587925.1 Faecousia sp. | reverse complement strand
GCAAGTCTATCATTATTGCCCATGGCGGAGAAATCATCGTGTCTGACAATACGCCAACGGGTACAGTCTTTACATTTACCATTCCATCCGGGGAGGTGGAAGTCCATGAATAATCCAAAGATCTTAGTGGTGGAGGACGATTCCACTGTTCGCAACCTGATCACCACTACCTTAAAATCCAATAACTATGCTTACATAACCGCAGCCAACGGTGAAGCCGCCATTGCAGCAGCAACCACCCAGCAGCCGGATATTGTGTTTCTGGATTTGGGCTTGCCGGATCTGGACGGCGTAGAAGTCATTAAGCGCATTCGTTCCTGGTCCCAGATGCCCATTATCGTCATCTCTGCCCGGAGCGAGGATGGGGATAAGGTTGCCGCGCTGGATGCCGGTGCGGACGATTATCTGACCAAGCCTTTTTCTGTTACGGAACTGCTGGCTCGCCTCCGGGTCGCGCAGCGCCGAATTACGATTGTTGAAGGCAAGCCTGGCGACTCCGTATTCCACAACGGTAAATTGACGGTGGATTACGCCGCAGGCTGTGCTTCCTTAAACGGTGAGGAGCTGAAGCTGACCCCCACGGAGTACAAGCTGCTGTGCCTGCTTGCAAAGGACGCCGGAAAGGTGCTGACCCATACCTATCTGACCAATAAGATCTGGGGCAGCTCCTGGGAGAGTGATATGGCATCTTTGCGGGTGCATATGGCAACCCTGCGCAAGAAGCTGGAGAAGGATTCTCAGACCCAGTATATTCAAACCCATATTGGCATCGGATACCGGATGCTGAAGGTGGAATAAGGAAAGTTACACGGACCACCTTGGGTTTGAGGTGGTCCGTTGATTATTTACACTTTATCTTCAAAAGTTATCTGTGTTTTGATATAATAAATATGAAAGGGGTGAACCTCTATGAAAATTCAATTTATCGGAGCAACCCATGAGGTTACCGGAAGCTGTACACTGCTGGAGGTGTGCGGTAAGAAGTACCTGATAGACTGCGGAATGGAGCAAGGGATCGACGTATTTGAGAATGTGCCGATCAGCGTGCCTGCCAATACCATCGAAGCGGTCTTTCTGACACACGCCCACATTGACCATTCCGGTATGCTGCCCAAGCTCTACAAGGATGGTTTCCGAGGCTCAATCTACGCAACGACAACTACCTGTGATCTGTGCAACATTATGCTGCGGGACTCCGCCCACATTCAGGAATCGGAAGCGGAGTGGCAGAATCGCAAGGCACAGCGTGCCGGTGATGAATTAGTTGTACCGGTCTACACTATGGCAGATGCCATTGGTGCCATCTCCCGTTTCCGTCCCTGCGAATACGGTCAGGTGATCCAGGCGGAGGAGGGCATCGTTGTTCGCTTTTCCGATATTGGACACTTGCTGGGCTCTGCCTGTATTGAATTGTGGCTGACCGAGGAAGGCGTTACAAAGAAAATCGTGTTCAGCGGTGATGTGGGCAACACCGATCAACCACTGATCAAAGATCCTTTACCGGTGGAAGAAACGGACTACCTTGTTCTGGAATCCACCTACGGCAACCGTCTCCACGAAAAGCCCGGCAATACCGTTGGCGAGTTGGCTGAGATTATTCAGCGCACCCTTGACCGGGGCGGTAATGTGGTCATCCCATCCTTTGCGGTGGGAAGAACGCAGGAAATGCTATACGCCATCCGGCAGATCAAGCAGGAAGGAATGGTTAAGGGACACGATGGATTCCCGGTGTATGTGGATAGTCCTCTGGCAGTAGAAGCAACAGGTATCTTCCTGCAATGCGATCAAAGCTGTTTCGATGAAGAAACTGCGGCATTGGTTAAGCAAGGAATCAACCCGATTTGGTTTGACGATATCTGTCTGTCGGTAACCAGTGACGAATCCAAGCAGATCAATTTTGACAAGCGCCCCAAGGTGATCCTTTCTGCCAGCGGTATGTGCGAGGCAGGCCGTATTCGTCATCACCTGAAGCACAATCTTTGGGGGGAGGAAAATACCATCCTTTTCGTTGGCTATCAGGCGGAAGGTTCCCTCGGCAGAAAACTCCAGGACGGTGCACAGTATGTCCGGCTGTTCGGTGAGGATATTACTGTCAATGCGGAGATCTCCGCGCTCCACGGCACCAGTGGTCATGCAGATCAGGCAGGCTTGCTTCAATGGCTTGCCGGATTCAAGGAGAAGCCTCAGATGGTTTTTGTCAATCACGGCGAGGACGCAGCCTGTATGATTTTTCAGAAGCTGCTGACCCAAATGGGTTACCACGCAGATGCTCCTTACAGCGGTACGGAATACGATTTGGTAACTGGCAGGATGACTGTCTATGCAGATTCCAAGCCCATTCGCCGGGAAGAGCAGACAAAAGGCTCTGCCAGAGCACGGGCGGTCTATGGTGATCTGTTGTCAGCTGCAGAAGCGCTCCTTGCCTTTGTGAAAACCTGCAAAGGCAGAACCAATAAGGATAACGCAAAGCTTGCCTCTCAGATTCGTAATCTGATAGAAAAGTGGAAATAGACCGATCAAGAATGTGATGTTATCACGGAAGTACTGCGAAAGCCTGTGTATATTAACAGCAAAAAGGAACGAGGAGGAACTACCATGAAAAAGTTCATAACGCTATTGCTTTCCGTTCTGTTTTTGGCAGGCTGTGCATTACCGGCGGGGCAGGAAGTCAGCTACCGTCAGATCAATATGGATGAGGCCATAACCATGATGGAAGAAGAATCCAGCTATATTATTCTGGATGTACGCACACCGGAGGAATTTGCGGATAAGCACATCCCCGGAGCCATCAATATACCCAACGAAACCATCAGCACGGAGGAAATACCGGAACTGCCGGATAAGGATCAGCTAATCCTGGTGTATTGCCGAAGCGGCAACCGCAGCAAGCAGGCATCCGAAAAACTGGCAGCACTGGGTTACACCAACATTGTGGAATTTGGCGGCATCAACGATTGGCCGGGAAAAACCGTATCCGGCACCGGATTATGATATTCGGTGATTATATCACAGAAACCGTTGGAAATTTCTGCTATCCTATAAATACAAAAGAGAATTGAAACACGCAGAAATTCATTCCTTTTATCATAATAACACACATATTCATATTTCAAAAAATGAAAGGAGCATCCGTTATGAACGAAACTAGAAATTATATGCCTATGATCGGCGAACCCGCCCCCGCTTTTAAGGCCACCACCACTCAGGGTGAGATCAACTTCCCCGAAGATTACAAAGGAAAATGGGTGATCCTGTTCTCCCATCCTGCGGATTTCACCCCAGTTTGCACCACTGAGTTTATGACTTTCGCCTCCATGGCAGATGAGTTCAAATCCATGAACACGGAACTGATCGGTCTGTCCGTTGACTCCCTCTATGCCCATATCGCATGGCTGCGCAAGATCCAAGAACTGGAGTGGAAGGGAATGAAGAATGTAGAGGTCAAATTCCCCTTGATCGAAGATATCCGCATGGAAGTGGCTAACAAGTACGGCATGATCCAGCCCGGCCAATCCAATCAGCAGGCGGTCAGAGCTGTGTTCATTATCGACCCCAAGGGTATCATTCGTTTGATTATCTATTATCCTCTGACCACCGGCCCAAACTTCGACGAAATCAAGCGGGTACTTTTGGCGCTGCAGAAGGCAGATGCTGAAAATGTGGCAACGCCCGCAGACTGGCGGCCCGGTGACGATGTGATTGTCCCCACTGCCGGAAGCTGCGGCACCGCAAAAGAGCGTATGGATAACCAGAACGACGATCAGTACTGCCTGGATTGGTTCATGTGCTTCCGCAGAGAAAAGAAATAACCACAACACATAACCGTGCGGCCACCCCTTTCGGGTTGGCCGCACAACATTTTGCATTCTGTGATAAAATCACAGAATGCAAAAACAAGCGATGCTATACTATAAACAGAAATTACAGGAAGGATGTGTAATATATGGGTTTCTTTAATCTTTTTAAACAGAACGACATCAATCAAGGTGTAAAGGATTATCACAATATCCCCGGAGCTGTCCTGCTGGACGTGCGCACACCCCAGGAATATCGGGAGGGTCATATCCCCGGCAGCAAAAATCTTCCGCTGCAAACCATTGACAAAGTGGATTCCATTGTAGAAAATAAAGATACGGTACTGTATGTCTACTGCCACTCCGGTGCCCGGAGCCGTCAGGCAGCAAGTTTATTGCAGTATATGGGCTATTCGAATGTAACCAATATCGGCGGTATTGCCGCTTATTCCGGAAAGGTGGAGTCGGTATGAAAGTCGTGATCGTAGGTGGCGTGGCCGGCGGAGCCACGGCAGCAGCAAGAATCGGCAGACTGGATGAGAATGCAGAGATCGTCGTATTTGAGCGTTCGGGCTATATTTCCTACGCCAACTGCGGCCTGCCTTACTATATCGGCGG
>JAZNDF010000056.1:0-26958 GCA_045587925.1 Faecousia sp. | reverse complement strand
TCCACAGCCATACCGGGAAGCTCTACGCCCCGGCTGCCCAGCACATATTCGCCCTCGGTGTTTTCCCGGTAGAACATCCAGTCAATATTCTTTTCCGGAATGGAAACAGGGCGCACATTGGCGTACAGGTCCAGCTCCCGGCGCATTGCCACATTGGCACTTTCCATTGTGCCGCCGTGGGGGGTCGTGGTGGGACCCTTCAGCAGTACATCGCACTGCTTAATTTCTGCCAGAACATCTTCGGGGATAGGCTGGTTTTTAGCCAGCCGGTTTTCAATGGTCAGACCCTCGATCTGCTTGATAACGATAGAGCCTGCAGCCACCTCATCTGCCAGCAGCTTCTCCAGAACTCTGGCTGCCTGCTTTGTGATGATCGGGCCAATGCCGTCACCGTCGATCACACCGATGGTAACTGTCTTTTTTGTGGAAAAGTCTGTCTTTTCGCAGTTCATATTTTCAATGCGGGCCGTTTGCTCCCGTAAAAGGATGCGGAAAGCCTCGCAAGCCTGATTAATGTCCATTATTGTCCACCCTCCTTAGTGTAGTTGAGAAGACCGCCTGCCATCAGGATATCCTGCTGGCGCTGGGTCAGATTGCAAAGTGCGGTAAAGGCTTTGCCGGTTTTTGTGTTTTCAACCGTCAGGCTGCCCTTGGCGATGCCCTCGCGAATGTTCTGAATGGTCAGGCTGTGATCCTGCTCCAAAGCATCGTAATCGGCTGCATCTGCAAAGGTCAGGGGCAGGATACCTGCGTTGATCAGGTTTGCCACATGGATACGGGCGAAGCTCTTGGCGATCACACAGCGGATGCCTAAGTACATCGGCACCAATGCGGCGTGCTCACGGGAAGAGCCCTGGCCGTAGTTGCTGCCGCCAACAATAATGCCGTCACCGGCTGCCTTTGCCCGCTCGGAGAATGTGGGGTCGCACACCTCAAAGCAGAACTTGGACAGATAGGGGATGTTAGAGCGGTAGGGCAGGATCTTTGCACCTGCCGGCATAATATGGTCGGTGGTGATGTTGTCCTCTACCTTCAATACCAGCTGGGCAGTGAGGGTGTCTGCAAAGGGCTTGCTCTGGGGGAACTCCTTGATGTTAGGACCGCGCAGAACCTGTGCATTCACAGCTTCCTCAGCAGGCAGCGGCATCAGCACAGAGGAGTCATCGATCAGGAAGCTTTCCGGCAACTTAATTTCACCGATAGGCTCTAAAGTAGTGGGGTCGGTGATGTAGCCGGACAGGGCAGAAGCGGCTGCAGTTTCCGGAGATACCAGATAGACCTGACCGTCCTTTGTGCCGCTGCGGCCCAGGAAGTTCCGGTTAAAGGTACGCAGGCTCACACCCTGGGAATTGGGGGAGAAGCCCATACCAATACAAGGACCGCAGGCACATTCCAGAAGCCGTGCGCCGCTGGCAAGAATGTCAGCCAGAGCGCCGCAGTTGGCAAGCATCGTCAAAACCTGACGGGAGCCGGGGGAGATAGAAAGGCTCACACCGGGGGCAATGGTCTTGCCCTTCAAAATGGCGGCAACCTTCAAAAGATCCAGCAAAGAAGAGTTGGTGCAGGAACCGATACACACCTGATCTACCTTGGTGTCCTTCAGACTTGCCACCTGCACAACATTGTCCGGGCTGTGGGGACAGGCGATCATCGGCTTCAGGGCAGACAGATCAATATCGATAATACGGTCGTACTGGGCATCCGGATCGGAGAAAACAGGGGTATAGTCCTGCTCACGGCCCTGTGCGGCCAGGAACTTGCGAGTAACTTCATCAGAGGGGAAAACAGAGGTGGTCGCGCCCAGCTCTGCGCCCATATTGGTAATGGTGGCGCGCTCAGGAACAGACAAGGTTGCAACACCTTCACCGCCCCATTCGATGATGGCACCTACGCCGCCCTTAACGGACAGAATGCGCAGGATCTCAAGGCTTACATCCTTTGCAGTCACAAAGGGGCTGAGCTTACCGGTGAGATTGACCTTGAACATTTTGGGCATTGTGATGTAATACGCGCCGCCGCCCATAGCCACAGCCACATCCATACCGCCGGCACCAAAGGCCAGCATACCCAGACCGCCGCCGGTGGGGGTGTGGCTGTCGGAGCCGATGAGTGTTTTGCCGGGCTTGCCGAAGCGCTCTAAGTGGATCTGGTGGCAAATGCCGTTGCCGGGGCGGGAGAAACGAACACCGTGTTTTGCGGCAACAGTCTGCAAATAACGATGGTCATCGGCATTTTCAAAGCCGCACTGCAGGGTGTTGTGGTCTACATAAGCAACACTCAGCTCGGTTTTTACCTGGGGAATACCCATTGTTTCAAATTCCAGATATGCCATCGTACCGGTGGCATCCTGGGTCAGTGTCTGGTCGATCCGCAGAGCCACCTCACTGCCCGGAGTCATATCTCCGGAAACCAGATGGGCGGCAATGATTTTTTGTGCAATGGTCTTACCCATGATAATCAAACCTTTCGATCATATATTTTTTTGCGCAGTCAATGTGATTGTAGATCAGCCGGGATGCCAAATCTGCATCGCCGCCGGAAATGGCTTCGAAAATGGCCTTATGCTCCGCAATGGAGCTGGTCAGCCGATGGTCATCGCCCATAGAGATCTTGCGATACCGCTGGGTCTTGCGGTGCAGGGGCTTGAGGGTGTCGCAGATCACATTGCGCTTGGAAATCTCGTAAATCGCCACATGGAAGCGGTCATCCATTTGCCGCAGGCGTTCCACATCCCGCTTTTCATAGTAGAAGTCCTGCAGCTCGTTGATCTGCCGCAATTCTTCCAGCTCTTCGGGGGTGATGTTCTTGGTTGCGTGATAGGCGGCAAGACCTTCGATGCTCTGGCGGATCTCCATAATATCGATCAGATCATCCACCGTAATGCCCAAAACCACAGAGCCCTTGCCGGTATCCTCGATGAGCCGTTCCTGCTCCAGACGGCGCAGAGCCTCCCGGATGGGCGTGCGGCTCACACCCAGGTTTTCCACAAGCTTTAATTCGGTAATGATCTCTCCTCTGGGATAAACACCGGTAATGATATCGGACTCCAGCTTTTCAAATACCTGATCGGCGAGGGAAACACTCTTAAATTCCCGCATATACCGATACCTCCTTATACTTTCTGGAAGCGGCTGGGGGCCAGCTCCTCAATTTTATCCTCCAGCTCACCTTGGGACATAACGGTCTGGCGTCCGTCCTCGTACTGAAGATCGATCCACTCCTTCATCTGTGCGATCAGCGGATCGTTTTTCTGCAGCTCGTTGGGCGTACCCACAAGGCGGTAGTTCTGGTTGATCCAGTAGGCGATGCCTGCGGCACCGGAGGTTTTGCTGATCTCAACGGTTGCCGGGCGACCCAACAGCTTTTCTGTGTCAAAAATTGTGTAGATCTCTGCATCCTTCAGCAAGCCGTCTGCGTGGATACCGGCACGGGTCTCATTAAAGCGCTTGCCTACAAAGGGTGTCATAGGCGGTACCTCATAGCCTATATCCTTACGGAAGAACTCAGCGATCTCGGTGATGACCGTGGGGTCCATACCGTCCATAGAGCCGCGGAGAGAGGCATACTCAAACACCATAGCCTCCAGCGGCACATTGCCGGTGCGCTCGCCGATGCCCAAAAGGGAGCAGTTGACGGCACAGGCACCGTACAGCCAGGCGGTAGAGGCGTTGGCAACGGCCTTGTAGAAATCATTGTGACCGTGCCATTCCAGACATTCACTGGGAACATCGGAATAGTGCTGCAGACCGTAGATAATACCGCCGACACTGCGGGGCATTGCAGCTTCTGTGTAGGGAACGCCGTAACCCATCGTATCGCAGGCGCGGATCTTGACCGGAATACCTGCCTGACGGGACAGGGCCTGCAGCTCGTTTACGAAGGGAACCACGAAGCCGTAGAAATCCGCTCTGGTAATATCCTCCAAATGACAGCGGGGGATAACACCGGCGTTAAATGCATCGGAAACCGCCGCAAGATAATGCTCCAGTGCCTGCTTTCTGGTCATCTTCATCTTCTTGAAGATATGGTAGTCACTGCAGCTTACCAGAATGCCGGTTTCTTTGATGCCCAGGTCCTTGACCAGCTTGAAATCTTCCTTGCTTGCCCGGATCCAGCTGGTGATCTCCGGGAACTTCAGATCCAGCTCCATACATTTTTCAATGGCCTGACGGTCCTTTTTGCTGTATACAAAGAACTCAGTCTGGCGGATGATGCCGTAAGGACCGCCCAGCTTGGACAGGAGCTTATAAATATTGACGATCTGATCCACACTGTAGGGCTCAACAGACTGCTGACCGTCCCGCAGGGAGGTATCGGTGATCCAGATCTCCTCCGGCATATTCATAGGCACACGGCGGTGGTTAAAAGCAACCTTGGGAACAGAGCCGTAGGCGAAAATATCCCGCTGGAGATTGGGCTCAGCAATATCCTGCAGGGAGTATTTGTAGGACTTCTGTTCCAGCAAATTCGTCTTATTGGAAATCTCTAACATATATTCGTACTCCTTTCACTTATGTGTAATTGGATTTATGTATACAATTATACTCAAATCCAACAAAAAGTCAACAGTCAACAGCTACAAAAACAGAAGCAAATCCAGCGCAATATTGGTATAAGCGCATAGATAATAAAGGAAATCCCCCGGAACGGGATTGTTCCGGGGGATATTGAATATTTTCAGCTTCCCTGAGAAATGGTCAGGTGGGTATCGATCAGAGACAGGTCACCCTTTGTAGCGGTACTCTTGCCTACGATATCGTTATACCACTTTTCCAGATCCTCGGTCTGGATATCCACAGTGATCAGGCTGTCGCGGTAGCTCAGCTCACTGTCGCCTGCATAGTACATTACGTGATAGCCATACTCGGTCTCCACCACACCGGTGTCGCCGGCCTTACGGCTTTCGTCAATGGACCAGCTTAAGAAGTTGGGAACATAGGAGGAATCCCGGTGGATGTTCTCGTACAGACCGCCGGTTTCAGCGCTGCCGGTATCCTCGCTGTGTGCCTTGACCAGCTCAATGAAGCTTTCTTCGGTAGCTGCGCCTTCCTTCCAGGTATTCAGGTATTCCTCGGCCTTTTCCTTGGTGGCAGCCTTCTCTTCGTCGGAGTAGGTGGTGTTGCCTTCGTCATCGGTAGTACCGCCGATGAAATTGACCAGCAGGTGACGGACATTGGACATCTTGTCCAGGTTGTCGTCCCGGCCTTGGAACAGGATCACATAGTAGCCGTCCACAGAGGTGACTTCGTTGCCGTCTTCATTGGTTTCGGTGACCTCTTCGGGAATGGAAACGATGTCGCCGGCCTTACGCTCGCTGTCGGAGAGCCATTCGGAATAGGTCTCGGAAAGGTTGGAGAACAGGACCTTTTCGTTCTCGGTAGCTGTGGGAGGTGTCTCCTTTTCTGCATTGATTGCCAAAGCAGCGATGGCGGCGTTGAGCTCTTCCAGGTTGGTAGCTGCGGTCAATGCTTCTGCATCTGCGTAAGCCTGATCCTTTGCGGCCCCGATCTCTTCGCTGGTGTGGGTCACATTGCCTTCTTCATCCTCAACGCCTTCCGGCAGGTAGGTGCTGTAATCGATATGGTACAGCGCAAAGCTGTAGGAGGAGTAGTTGTTATACTTGTCTTCCTCGTATGCGCGGAAGTCAGCATCGTCGTATTTCAGAGTTTCGTAGTATGCGTCATAATAAGCCTGTGCCAGAGAGCTTCTGATCATATAATTCTTATAGGACCGTTTGGTAGCTCCGGGGCCATAGATGGCGCTGAGGTACTGCTTGAGATTTTTGTAGCCGTACAGGGTTGCGTACTGCTCCATATATTCCAGGTTTTCTTCGATCTCCTCCAGCTCCTCTTCGGAGAGCTCAAAACCTTCGGCGGTTGCCAAATCGTAGATCGCGTAATTGGACTTGACATTTTCCAATGCCATATCCATAAAATAATCTGCCCAGGTGGAACCGTCATCTCTTGTCTGCTCGTCGATGGGCTTGGTGGTATCCAAATTCAGCATCCAGGAAACGAACTGATCGGTATATTCGCCATAGGAGGAGTACCACTCGTTATAAGTGGAGTTGATAGCGTCCTTAAAGTAGTAGCTCATTTCTACAGAGCTGATCTTGTGCTCGTCCACTTTGGCGGCAACGGTCATTCTTTCTTTATAACCGCCGTTTTTGTAGGCATTGATACCGATGATGCTTAAAGCGGTAATGATCACTGCCAGCATAACAAGGACAAAGGTGAAGGTATAGGTCTTAAGCTTTTTTGCCTCTTTTTGCTGTTTACGCTGCTTTTCAGTCAGTGCCAATGCGTTTTGCTCCTTGCGGAGTTTTTTCTTGCTTGATGCGCTCATAAAATCATTTCCTCTCGTTGTACCAACAGAGCCGTGATGCCCTGTTGCGGATATAGTCCAGAGTATTATAACCGATGATGAGCGCAATTTCAAGTTTTTTCTCATAAATACAGAAAAAAAGGCGTGTGCAAGTGCACACGCCCCTAAGACCCGCTTTGGCCGTAACGCATCCGATTATGACCTGCACGAATCGGCAGGTGGGTTGCCGCTCCCTGCGTTAGCTGCTCCCAACGTCCACCTGATGTCGATGCATAGGCGGGAGGTCTGCAATCCGGCAGGGAAGTCTAACATCCCAAATAAATGATGTGGGTCCAAAAGGACACGCCACGAACCAAGCAGGCAATATGTCTTATTCTTCGTCCTCTTCGTCCTCGTAGAGCTGATCCATAATCAGAGCATAGACATCCTCCAGCTCCTGGGGATCTTCGATCGCGCATAGGAGGGGCTCGCCGTCCTCGTCCTCCACAGATTTGAGGATACTGACCTCCAGATCGATGTTTTCGTCATCTCCACCGGCGGGGATCACTGCCAGATAGGTGTCGCCGTTGTATTCCAGAGAGGTTAAAACCTCCAGTTCGTATTCTGTTCCGTCCTCATCAACGATCGTCATAAAGTCGGAACCGTATTCATCTGCCATAGCTTATTACCTCCTGTGGTTTGTTATGCTTATATTTTAACCTCAACCCAGGAGAAAATCAAGAGAAAATAGACGCCCAGCTAAGAAAAATAATCCTCCAGCAAATGCGCATATTCCGGCAGGGAGGTGATGGGGATCCCCCGGCGCAGGGCATCCTGGTCTGCCTGGGGAAAGGATGTCACATTATAATCGAATATTTTAAGCGGTTTATCCTTTGCATCGTCCCACAGTGCCACTTTTTCTCCGCAGACGCCCAGGTAAAGCAATAAGAGCAAAAGTAAAGATGTTTTTTTCATAGCTTCCCTCCTGGAAGTAATATGGCCGAAAGCGGCTGATTTATGTATATTATAATGTATATCGGCAAAATGTTCAGAACTATCGTCATTTTGACAAAAATATGGTGTCCGTGAAGTTCAAACAGAGGAACTTCGTTCACCCTTGGCGGACAGATTAAAACATCACGGCATATGTGCGTTTTTTGTTGACGGAAATCCTTGTCTGTGGTAAAATACACTGGATAATGAGGTTACTATGGCTTACTTTATGCAAAACCTGATTTTATTGAAGAGGAGAATACTATGAAGAACTTGAAGAAACTATTGTCTTTGCTGCTGGCGCTTGCGATCATTTTCTCAATGGCCGCTTGTAAAAAGGATGGCAGCACTGACGGCACTGACGATGCAGGTGAAGCGGGCGGCGAAACCTACACGATCAATGTGAAGACTGCCGGTGGTATGGCAATGGAGGGTCTGGATATTTTCGTCTATGCAGACGATACCCTGACCGATATGGAGCAGGCAGGCAAAACCGATGCAAACGGCTCCGTTTCCTTCACTATGAAAAAGAGCAGCTACTATGCAGTTACCGTAACCGGCGCATCCAAGGGCTACAATGTGGAAAAGTCCTACGCCTTTGAGGGCAACACTGCCAACATCAAGCTGACTTCTTCTGTTATTACAGATGAGCAGCTGGGCAATGCAGGCAGCCTGAAGCTGGGCGATGTTATGTACGATTTCAGCTACACACTGCCCGACGGCACCACAAAGATGCTCAGCGAGGTGCTGGCTGAAAAGGATATGGTTATGCTCAACTTCTGGTTTGCATCCTGCGGTCCCTGTGCTACCGAGTTCCCCTATATGGAGCAGGCATACCAGATCTATAAGGAAGATGCAGAAATTATTGCCCTGAGCTATATCGATACCAATGCCGATGTAGCCACCTATCAGGCATCTATGGGTCTGACCTTTGATATGGCTGCCTGTAACGCAAGCTGGCCCGGAATTTTTGGCTTCAGCAATTTCCCCTCCACAGTGATCATTGACCGTTACGGCGTGATCAGCCTGATCGAGGTGGGTGCCCTTACAAGCCTGCGTCCCTTTACCAGCATTTTTGAACATTTCTGCGGAGACGATTATGAGCAGAAGCTTTGCGCCAACGGCGTTGCAGATGTGATCACCGCAGTCAAGCCCACCGAAAAGATGGCTTCCTCTGAGGAGATCGCGGCGGTTCTGAACAGCGGCGACATCCAGGTGACCTATCATCCGGAGGATGACGATTCTGCAGAGATGGCGTGGCCCTTTGTAATTTCTGAGCTGAATGGAGAAAAGTGCCTGAAGACCTCCAATGCAGGCATTGAGGACTCCTTTGCAATGCTGTATGCCGATGTGACCTTGCAGAAGGGTCAGGCAGTTGGCTTTGATTACCTTGTCTCCACCGAGCTGGGTGCAGATATTATGTATGTGATCGTGGACGGAGAGGACATCTTCTCCATTTCCGGCTGGGATGCAGAACCCACCTGGAAGTCCTGCTATCCCTGGGTCGCCCAGGAGGACGGCACCTATGAAGTTGCACTGTGCTATCTGAAGGATGGCGACGGCAACGAGGGCGACGATGCTGTATACATTAAAAATATGCGTGTGGTAGATCAGTCTGCCATCGATGTGGCTACCTACATCCCCTTCAATGCCGCAACCTCTGAAGACGGCTTTGAATATACCTATGCAGATATCTTCTACAATGAAAATGACGACTATTACCACGTGGACTCCGTAAACGGCCCTCTGCTTCTGGTGGATATGATGGGCTATACCCAGTTCAGTGACGAGGATGCCCTGTGGACCATTGCATACGAAGGTGCCGCAAAGGACCTGTATCCCGAACTGGAGATATACTTTAACTATGCGTCCAATGCAAAGATCAACGGCGTTTGCACAGTCAATAAGGAGCTGGCCGAGATCCTTACACGGGTGGATGAGGTCGCAGGCTTTGATAAGGATGACGATAAGGAATGGCTGAAGTTCTGCCGTTACTATAAGGCATACGGCACTACCAAGCAGCTGGAAGACCCCATCAAGGGTCTGGCAACCTTCTCTGCTTACGAGGCAAAGCTGGGCAAGGGAATTGAGACCAACAGCTTTACCTACAGCAATATCATTATGCCCCGTGGCTATCTGGCAAAGTTTGTCCCCAGCAGATCCGGTGTATACCGCATCACATCTCACAATGACTCCACCGACGGCGTAGAAGGCTGGATCTTCAACGAAAACCGTGAGGTGCTCTATACCCACGAATTTGACGAAAGAATGTTCAATGAAGACGGGGAAGTTTCTATGGTCTTCTATATGGAAGCCGGCAAGTCCTACTTCATCGACATTGCGTACTGGGATTACTACGGTGCCGGTACCATCACTTATGACATTGAGTACATTGGTGCGACCTATGAGCTGTTCCGCCTGTGCTCTCCCGGCTATTTTACTTATGATACGGATGCTACCGGTGAAGCAATGTACGATGTGATCGCCGGCGGTATCAAGGCAGTTCTGGGCAGTGACGGTATCTACTACGAGGATAAGGGCCTGGATGCCAACGGCAAGCAGATCTACGGAAGCAAGATCTATGCAGACTTCAACGGCCTGACCAGTGTGTTCAGCGAACCCATCAACACCAACAACGGTGTCAAGGGCCTGATCGACAAGGGCGCGTTTGACTTCAGCAAGGATGAGAACGATATGCTGATCCTGGCATATATGGCTCAGAACGATAATGATGTGGATAAGACCGACAAGTATCTGCGGGATATGTGGGGCGAAGACTACGAAGCCAATGCAGAGCTCTACAAGATCAAGGATGTGTTCAAGGGCAGATATCACGGAAGCGGCGAGGATCTGACAGCTGAGATCTCTGCTTATTTGGATGATATCATTACTTCCGGCAGAGAAGAATGCAGAGGCTGTGTTGTGGTGACTGAGGATTTGGCAGAGCTGCTGAGCAAGCTGATGAACAAGTTCACCTTTGAAAATGTTGAGCAGTCCTGGCTGAAGCTTTGCTACTATTACGATTACCTGGGACCGGAGGGCTAACAGCCCTCCCGTCCGGAAACTTTATTTGAGGTGAAAATGATGAAGAGAATGAAAGCCCTTCTGCTGGCTGTATGTATGCTTCTGTCCGTTATGCTTTTTGCTGCTTGCGGAAACGGTGGACAGAGCGATTCAGAGTCCGGCACCGATGCAGCTTACCGCGTAAGTGTTGTTGACGGCTCCGGCAATCCCTATACAGACGGCGTGATCGTTCGTTTCCTGAAGGGAACAGAGCAGGTCGCTATGCAGAAGGTTGACGAAAACGGTGTTGCAGAAAAGACTCTGGCAAAGGGTGACTATACTGTAGAACTGATGTTCACAGACGATGCAGAAAAGTATCACTATGAAAAAGAAGGTCTCACACTGTCTGCAGAAAAGACAGAGCTTCAGATCGTTTTGTATATGACTGCCGAGGCAGAGGGTCAGTCCTTGTTCGCCCAGGGCAAAGAGTATACTGCCTACCGGGTATCTATCGGCAGTGTCTTTGTGGACCTGACAGCAGGGGACAGAAGCTACTTCCTGTTCACACCCACTGAAGCAGGCACTTACCGGTTCACCGCCCAGGGAGAAGGGGTGCAGATCGGCTATTACGGAGCCCCCCACTTTGTACAGGATACAAATGCGGCTGAGGATCTGGAAGGCAATACCTTCACCCAGTCCATCAGCAAGGATATGATCGGCACCGGCAATGCCGGAACCACCACCCTGGTGATCGGCATTGACTCTGAGTCTGCCACCTCCTGCGCTTTGATGATCGAGCGCATTGGAGATCCTGCCTGGAGCCTGTCCGATGAACCCTGGACAGAATATGTCTGCAAAAACGAGATCAAGCCCTTCACTCTGGATATCAAGGACGGCCAGTCGCTGACCTATATCGATATCAGAGGTAAGACAGAAGACTATACAGTGGTTTTGAACGAAAATGACGGTTATTATCACCTGAATAGTGCTGACGGCCCTGTGATCTATCTGAACCTGGGCAAGAATGCACCCAATGCTTCCTTGCAGGTGGTGATTATGGGCGATGGCGCTGCCGGCGGCGCACCCATCAGACATTATTTCTTCGATGAAAACGGCGAGTTCATCAAAAAAGAAGATTATACTGAGATCTTAACCAAGTATTTTGATAATATGGACGAGACATACAGTGTTTATCCCCTCAATGAGGACCTTGTCTATATCATCACCAATGCTTGCTCCGGCTGGTGGACCAGCAGCGACCCCAACTACATTTTTGACGGCTGCAATCCGGAGCTGGGCTGGCTGTTTGCCTGCTGCTATATTGAAGGATAAAAGTCCCCTTACCCTATAAACAGTAAGGAGCGTGAAGTACTTGAAAAATAAGAAAAAGTTTTGGGTCATAGGCGGCCTGGTGGCGTTGGTGGTTTGCCTGAGTGTGGCAATGGTGCTGTTCGTGTTCAATGAGAACACAACGGGACCTGACGAAACCATGCCCACCGGTGAGGCTGCTGTCCATACTGTCAGTATTACAAACGACAAGGGCATACCTATGGAGGGCATCGGCGTCTATGTTTATACAGACAGTGAAAAAAGCGAGCTTATCTGGTTCGCAAAGACAGATGCCGACGGCAAAATGACCTTTACAGAAGTCCAAAAAGACGGCTATGTGGCCATTTTGGAGAATGTTCCCACCGGCTACGGTGTGGAGGCATATTACCTGCTTACCGGTTTGGAAACAGAGATCGTGCTTTCTGCCGGTCAGATGACTCAGGAGGATATGCAGACCCTGACCTATCAGTTGGGGGATCTTGTGATGGATTTCTCCGTGACTGCAGCGGACGGAAAAGTATACACCCTGTTCGAACTTCTGGAAGAGAAGCAGGCTGTGGTGCTGAATTTCTGGTATCTCAACTGTAAGCCCTGCTTAATGGAGTTCCCCTTCCTGCAGGAGGCTTATGAGGAATATAGCGACCGGGTTGCGGTGCTGGCTATGAACCCCATCGACAAGCAGGAGGACATTGCCGCATTCCAGCAGGAAAACGGCTATACCTTCCCTATGGGTGCCGCAGATGAAAGCTGGGTCAAGATTATGGGGATCTCTGCATTCCCCACCACTGTGGTGATCGACCGCTATGGCAATATTACCCTGATGCATACAGGCAGTATCGACAATGCCCAGACCTTTAAGGATGTGTTTGAATTCTTCTGTGCAGAAGAATATGAGCAGACGATCGTCAAGGATATTACCCAGATCGAGTCTGAAAAGGAAGAGGGCACAGAAGATAATCCTGCAGAGCTGGGCGGCGTTTCCAGCTTTGATGTAACGGTGGGTGCAGGAAAGGTGTACTATGCGGAGCTGTATAAGGTTACCGATATGTACCTGACCATTTACAGCAAGGATGCCTATGTTATTTATAACAACAAGACATACGAGCCCAGCAGTAACGGAACCATTAGCATCTTGCTCAAATGCCCGGATATGAACACACCGGTCAATGTGGGCATCGGAAACAGGTCCGAGGAGGAGAAGACCTTTAAGGTTTATCTGGTTCCCAAAGCCGGTTCCTTTAACAATCCTTACCCCTTGAGCCTTGGGGAATTTACTGCCAATGTCTCTGCTGGCAATGAGACCGGCATCTATTATCTGTACACAGCCGCAGAAGACGGCCTTATGATGATGGAGTGCCTGAGTGCGACTCCCGGCGTACAGTATTCGTTTTACTTATACAATCTGAATACCTATGCAATGCGCAACCTGGAGGAAGACGGCAAGGCCAATGAAGAGGGAAGAAAGGTCGTGTCCGTTCAGGTGAAAAAGGGTCAGCAGATCCAGTTTAGTATCGGCACCCTTCCGGATGAGACCAATTCCTATCCTGCAGGCTCGTTCAAAATGCTGGCAAGCTTTGATAACGGCGTAGTGGTGGAAGATGCCCGCCCCTTCAATGAAAAGCTTGACTATACCCTTACACTTAAGGATCAGAACGGTGCGCCGGTCGTAGGTGCTTCTGTCCATTTCGCTGGCTCTGTGATCGCACAGGATGCAACGGAAACGCAGGAAGCGGTTACGGAAAATGTAGATCAGTATGTTCTTACAGATGAAAACGGCAAGGCTGTTCTGAACCATTACCCCGGCATTCTGGAAGCAAAGATCCGTGTTCCGGAGGACTATACTCTGGAAGAAACGGGCTATACCCTAACAAACAGTGCACCTGCGGTGGAGGTCACCCTCAATAAGATCATCTATCAGGATTACACAGTTAAAGTGGTGGCACCTACCGGTGACCCGATCGCCAATGTGATCTTTGTGGTTAACGGCAAGGTGGCATATTCCGATGCACAGGGAAGCGCTGTGTTCCATCTGCCGGAAGGAACCTATGATGTTCTGGTGCTGGGCGTTCCCGGTGAATATGTGCTTGCCCAAAGCAATTATCAGGTGACTGTTGATGCACCGGAAGTGACAGCGACCCTGGGCTATGCCCCCGGTCACGAGACCAATCCCATTGAGATCCGGGATCAGGCGAAGTTCAAGGTAGAGAACCTGGCTGCCGGTGAGGCAAGATACTACAGTGTTTACGATGTTGGCGGAACCACATTGGAAATGGAAATGACCAACGGTTATATCCTTGTCAACGGAACAAAGTATGAGCCCCAGGAAATCGCCGGTGCAGAGGATGAAGAGCCGAAGAGCGTGATCAGTGTGCCCTTGGCAGAAGGCGCTGAGCCTGTTTCCGTTGCTGTGGTCAACACAGATACCAAGGCGCAGAATGTAACAGTCGGTTTTGCGTTCCCCCAGGGATCAAAGTATAATCCCATACAGATCAAGGTCAGAACAACTGCCACGATCTCTCCGGAGACCGGAAGCACTTATTACTTCTATCCCACAGCCTCCAATGTGACAAACGGAACGATCACCCTGACCGTGTCCAGCGCCACAAGTGAGCATTACGACATTATTCTGACCAATGGCGACCAGACGGCAAAGCTGTCTGAAAGCGATACAGACAACAAGGTCGTTTTTGAATTTGTGGGAAATAAGCGGATCTCCGTCCAGTTTGTGGCAACACAACCCCACGATGAAGAGATCTCCATAACACTGAGAATGTCTGTCAAACCCCAGACGGGTACGACCTATACAGTAAATCTTGTTGATCCCGACGGAGAGCCTCTGCCCGGTGTCCAGCTGCAGTTTATGCAGGGAAATACACCGGTTGGCGGCGTATTCTCCACCGACAGTACCGGCACAGTGAAAACCGGCCTGCCGACGGGCAGCTACACGGTCGCACTGGTTGACAGCAGCTACGAATACGATAAGAGTAAGGCGACCCTTACTTCTTCCCAAACCTCCGTTACCATTGAAGCCAACCGGATAGAAGAAACTGTCGGGGAGGGTATGACTCGGTATGAGGTTATGGTTACAGATTACCTGGGCAATTTGGTAGGCGATTACCTGGTCCTGTTTATGAAGGACGGTGAACCGGTAGCCTATAATATTGTAGACAGCCTGGGCGGCACGACCTCTATGGAGCTGGAAACCGGCACATATGAGATCCAGCTTGCATCCCTGGGTGAGAACCAGTATTATTACCTGCAGGCGGATGCAGTGGTTACGGAAGAGGCACCGAAGGTTACGGTGAAGGTAGCAATGGAGTCCAAGGCAGTACCGGAGGAGAATTTCCGGCTGTCCCAGATCACTCCTGTTTCTCTGGGCGGCGTGTATGTGTCTCTGCAGGAGAATGTGAACACCTACTTCAGCTTCACACCTACCCAGCAAGGTGTCTACCGCGTCGCAATTTCCGATCCCAACGCGGTGCTGAGCTATTGGGGTTCTCCCAACTATCCGATGGATACCACAGATCAGCTGGAGGATTTTGACGGAACTTCCTTTACCGTCGCTGTCAATACCAATGCGCTGGGCCAGTCCCATATAATTGGCATTCAGGGCAAGGAAGGCTGTATCGTCACTGTGCTTCGGGAAGGGGATGCAAAGGAAGACATTCCCTATACAGAATATGTGCCCAAAACTACACCGGTTGCCCAGTCTCTTTCTGACGGCTTGAGCTTTACCTATGTGGATATTAAAAAGCCCACCGGAACCTATGAGCTGGTTTATAACCCTGCTGATGGCTATTACCATCTGGGCAGTGCCAGCGGTCCTGTGATGTATGTCCAGCTGACCTACAATAAAAAAGGTGAAGGCGCACCCTATGTTACCCTGTACGATATGGTTGGCGGCATAGGCAATACCGGTACGGCACTTCGCTGTGCTTACACAGATGGCGCGGGCAATGAGATTCGTGAGGACTACACGAATGCAATGCTTGCCTACGGTGCCTGCGCAGACGAGACCTACGGTGTTTACCCGGTTACTGAGGATCTTATTTATATGATCCAGATGGGTGGACAGTACCAGGGCTGGTGGGATGCAGAAAATCCGAACAGTCAAATTCTGTTTACAGGCGGCGAAAATCTGGAGATCGCCTGGATGTTCGCATTGTGCTATGTGAGCTGATAATGAAATAAATAACGGGAGGCAGTCTGCAAACTGCCTCCCAATATTTATTATAAAAATGAAAATACAGAAATACTATAGCAATTCAAGGATTTTGTTTTCCGGCCAAAAATCATTGGGGAAGATCGAAATGGAATCTTTGTGCTTACGAATAATGCGAATGGGTTCATCGGTGTTGTCGTAAACGTGCATAATATCGCAAAGGGATATTAATTTCTTGATGTTTTCCAAGGACTTGTAATAATGGCTTCTTATCTTATCTTCAGCAACATCGTGCCCGCCGTGAGCTACCCGTGCCATAACGCGGGCAACATTAACAGAAGGATCAACAGTCAAAACAAACACACATTTTATAAAATATCCTTCTTGTTTGGCTTTTTCAAGAATGTCTATTTTATAGTGAGAGGATAGGACTGTTTCAAAAGTAAAGTCTTCTTTATTACCTATCGAGGCATAGCGCATTTTGTCCACAAGAATGGCAGCATCCTCGTTGGGCATACCGGTAGCGGCTGCTACATCATCTGCGTTTGTGTATTTTCCGACACATTCAAAACAGTCCTTAATTGTACTTTTTCCGGAGCCGTTTGGTCCGGCAAATACAAGGATCATTGGCTTTTATTAAACATAAATCTTTACGCCATCCTTGGTTACGATATATGCTCTTTTGCGGATGCGATCATATCGTGCAATCGGCTTTTTGCAGGTAATTGCTTTTTGGATTGCCGATTCAACAGCGGCCTTTGCACGAGTATCCATTTCGGTTTCAACCTCAGAAAGCGCAGAAGACATACTGTCTGCTGTAACAACAGTAACAGTGCGATTGTCTTTTAATTTGATCGTTTTGCTCATACATATTCCTCCTTGATCATAAGACTGCACAATGCTCATACAAGTTTATTATATGCTTGTATAAGCGCCTGATATTACAACAATTCCAATATCGCATATAAGATATAACACATTTTGCAATGATATTCAATACCTGAGAATGATTTTGCGTGAGAGCATTGTAACGCGGCATTCATTTGCTGTTCAATTCAATGCTCCCGTATTTATTTTAAGAAAGCCTTGCTTTTTTCGCGCTGTTTCGGTATAATAAATTGAATAATTTTAACTATAAACTAAAGAGGTTAAGCTGTGTATCTAAAATCTTTGGAAGTTCAGGGCTTTAAGTCCTTCCCGGATAAGACACTGATCCGATTTGGCGATGATATTACTGCCATCGTCGGACCTAACGGCTCCGGCAAATCAAATATTTCCGACGCTATTTTGTGGGTTATGGGCGAGCAGAGCACAAAGACCCTCCGTGGCGCAAAAATGGAAGATGTGATCTTCGGCGGAACCCAGAAAAGAGCAGCGGTGGGTTTTGCGGAAGCTACCCTTACATTGGACAATACGGACCGTGCCCTTAGCTACGATGCAGATGAAGTGATGATCACCCGCCGTTATTACCGCAGTGGCGACAGTGAGTACTATATCAACCGTCAGTCTGCCCGTTTGCGGGATATCCACGAAATGTTTATGGATACCGGTCTGGGCAGAGAGGGTTATTCCAACATCGGTCAGGGCAGAATTGATGAGATATTGTCCCTGAAAAGTGCGGACCGCCGGGAGATCTTCGAGGAGGCGGCAGGTATTTCCAAGTACCGTCACCGCAAGGAGGAAACCGAGCGCAAGCTCCAGCACACAGAAGACAACCTGATGCGCATTGGCGATAAGGTCTCCGAGCTGGAGCTGCAGCTGGAGCCGCTGAAGGTCCAGTCTGAAAAGGCAAAGAAGTATCTGGAATTCAAAGAGGAGCTGCAGGGCGTGGAAGTGGCAGTCTGGCTGGACCGGCTGGACAAGCTTTCTGCGGACGCAAAGAAGGCAGAGGAGGATTATGCATCTGCTTCCTTTGTTTTGCAGCAGGCACACGATGATCTGGATGGCCTGTACGAACGCTCTGAAAATCTGGGTGCAGATCTGCGCAGTCAGGATGAGGAACTGGAAAATGTCCGTGTTAAGGTCAGTATGCTGGAGGGAATTTATCAGCAGCTGGAGGGACAGATCGCAGTCCTCAAGGGCAATGTGGAAAACAACAACGGCAACATTTTAAGAATTGAAAATGAGCTTCAGGGTGCAGATGACCGCAGTGGCGGCATCACTGCCCAGATGGAGCAGGCAGATACCCGTATCAACCAGATCAAAACAGAGCTGGAAGAAAAACGGCAGGCACTTTCTGCCCTGCAGCAGCAAATGGCAGAAATGGCAAGCTCTGCCCAGGGTATGACCCGCCGGTTTTTGGAGCTGCGCACAAAGGAAAGTGAGCTGACTGCAGATATTGCCGGTCGGGAAGCGGATATCCGCGGATTGGAAGCCAGTCTGCAGGAGAACGGCGAACGGGCGTCCCAGTTGGAGGGCGATCTTCGCTCCGGCGATGCCCGCTGTCAGGCGGCGCGGACAGAGCTTGATAATTGCCGTAAGGAATTAAAGCAGGCGCAGGAGGAAGTAACTGCCGCCAGCAATACCATTTCCGGCTATACCCTGCGCCAGACAAACCGTGCAAAAAAGCGGGATGAGCTGTCTCAGCAGCTTCGTGAGCTGACAAGCAAGCTGGACAGTGTTCAGGCAAAGGTGCGGGTGTTCCGGGCGATGGAACGGGATTTTGAAAGCTATCAAAAATCTGTGCGTATGGTGATGCAGGAGTCCCAGCGGGGCGCATTGCGCAACATCCACGGACCGGTTTCCCGTCTGATCCGCACAGAGGATGATTATACTGTGGCTATAGAGATCGCACTGGGCGGCGCAATGCAGCAAATCATTGTGGACACCGAGGCAGACGGCAAGGCAGGCATTGCCTTCCTGAAACGCACCGGCGGCGGCCGTGCCACCTTCCTGCCGATCTCTGTCATTCAGGGAAAACCCTTGAAGGAAAGCGGCTTGGAGGCTTGCCACGGCTTTGTGGGCGTTGCCTCCGATCTGATCAACTGTCAGAAGACCTATCGGGGCATTGTGGAGAACCTGCTGGGTCGGACTGTGATCGTGGAGAATATTGATAATGCCATTGCAATAGCAAAAAAATATTCCAATCGCTTTAAGATCGTCACACTGGACGGACAGGTGGTAAACCCCGGCGGTTCTATGACCGGCGGCAGTGTAAATAAGGAAGCAGGCATCCTGAGCCGTGCCAACGAGCTGGAAAAGCTGACGGCACAGGAAAAGGAGCTTTCCGAAACATTAAAGCAGGTAGAGACAGAGCTTCAGGAAGCCCAGCGGTCTGTAGATCAGGTGGAATTCCAGATGAAGGCCGCCGCCGATCAGCTGCGCCAGGCGCAGGATCAGGTGCTTTTACTGCAGGGACAGGAGAAGCAACACGAAATTTTGCATCAGGCAATTTGCGATGCGGTGGACTCTGCCCGTCGGGAATTGGACGCCCTGCGCAACCGGGAGAAAACAGACCGGGAGCGCTATGCGGCACAGCAGGCGAAGATCGAGGTCTATACAACAGAGCTGTCCAAGGTGCGCGGTTCTCTGGAAGCACTGGAAGGCAGTCAGACCGAGGCAGAAGCTGCCACCGCAAGCATTACCCAGAAGATGACCCAGCTGAAGACCGATGAAGCGGCCTTGGAAGCAGAGGCGGCTACTGCCCGCAACCATATTCTTGACCTGCAGCAGCTGCGCAGTGCAATGGAAGGTGACCGGGAAAAGAAGCTTGCCCTGATCGATTCTATCCGTCAGGATACCGAGGACCTTCAAAAGCAGATCGAAGCGCTTTTACAGCGTCAGCAGGAAAATGCATCCGATACAGATGCAATGCGCAAGACGCGGGATGCGGCCCTTGCCCGCCGTGTGGAAACCGAAGCTGCAAAGACCCAGGCAGAGCGCCAGGCCCAGGAAAAGAACAAGGATATTCTCAATATGGAGCGCGCCTGCGCATTGCTGGAAAACAAGAAGGAAACCACGGCGATCGAAGAGCGCAATACTGTGGACAAGCTGTGGGATACCTACGGCCTGACACCCAGCACCGCCATTGAAAAGCGGGGCGAGATCGAATCTGTGGCGGCAGGTAACCGCCGGATCGCAGAGCTCAAGCGAAAGATCGGCGCTTTGGGAACCCCCAATTTGGGCGCAATTGAAGAATATACCCGTGTAAATGAACGGTATACTTACCTGACCGGACAGCGGGATGATGTGCTGGTATCCAAGAAGGAGCTGGAGGGCATCATCCGGGAGATCACCCAGGAAATGACGGCGATTTTTGTAACAGAGTTTGCAAAGATCAACGAATATTTCGGCGTGGTGTTTGAGGAAATGTTCGGTGGCGGTAAGGGTCAGCTGATCCTGGAAGATCCGGAGCAGCCCCTTACCTGTGGCATTGAGATCCGTGTCCAGCCTCCCGGAAAGCAGGTCAAGACCATCACACTGCTCTCCGGCGGCGAAAAGGCTTTCGTGGCAATTGCACTGTACTTTGCCATTTTGAAGGTGCGTCCCACACCGTTCTGCATGCTCGATGAGATAGATGCGGCACTGGATGACCGGAATGTGGAACGGTTTGCATCGTATCTGCACAACCTGAGCAAAAAGACCCAGTTCATTGTCATTACCCACCGCCGCGGCACGATGGAGGCTTCCGATGTGCTTTACGGCGTGACGATGCAGGAACAGGGTATCAGTAAGCTTCTGCGCTTGGATCTGAGCCAGATGGAACAGCAACTTGGCATAATGGAGTAATAATATGGGTTTTTTTGATAAAATTAAGGCAGGTCTTGCCAAAACAAGAACTACACTGGCAAATACCCTTGGCAGTGTGTTTTCCGGTTTTTCGGAAATCGATGACGATTTCTATGATGAGCTGGAAGAATGTCTGATCCTGGCAGATCTGGGTATGGATACTGCCGTTAAGGCAACGAACAGCCTTCGCAGGAAGGTGAAGGAACAGCACCTGAAAACCACGGAGGAAGCAAAGACCGCACTGAAGGAAATTCTGGTGGAAATGCTCAATGTGGGGGATACGGCGCTGGATCTGAGCACAAGCCCTGCAGTGGTACTGGTGGTTGGCGTCAACGGTGTTGGCAAGACCACCACCATCGGAAAGATCGCTTCCCAGCTTGTGGGCGAGGGGAAGAAGGTGCTTTTGGTGGCGGGAGATACCTTCCGCGCCGCCGCCGCAGACCAGCTGGAGATCTGGGCTCAGCGTTCCAGGGCAGCTATCGTGCGCCAGAACGAGGGCGCGGACCCTGCATCTGTGGTGTTTGACGGAATTCAGTCTGCAAAGGCCAAGGGCGTGGATGTAATTCTCATTGATACTGCCGGTCGTCTGCACAACAAGCAGAATTTGATGAACGAATTGGGCAAGATCGGCCGTATTGTGGATCGGGAGCTGCCCAACGCGGCAAAGGAAGTGCTGCTGGTGCTGGACGGCACTACCGGTCAGAACGGCCTGATCCAGGCAAAGGAATTTTCCAAGATCGCCGGCGTGACCGCAGTGGCACTGACAAAACTGGACGGAACAGCAAAGGGCGGCATTGTGATCGCTGTGGCTGACAGCCTGCAGATCCCTGTGAAATTTGTGGGCGTTGGAGAAAAGGCGGAGGATCTGATGCCCTTTGAAGCCCGTGAATTTGTGGAGGCACTGTTGTAATGCGTGTAGTACTGGCAAGTAAAAATAAGCATAAGCTGACGGAGATCAGCAAGATCACCGAAAAGTTTGGGATCGAGCTGATCCTCCAAAGTGAGCTGGGTGTAGATATCGATGTGGAGGAAACCGGCACGACCTTCGAGGAAAATTCCTTTTTGAAGGCAGAGGCAGTGATGAAGGCTACAGGCTTACCTGCCCTGGCGGACGACTCCGGCATCGCGGTGGATGCTCTGAACGGCGAACCGGGAATTTACTCAGCCCGCTACGGCTTTGATGACTCTCTGGACGATTGGGGACGGCTGGAGCTTTTGCTGAAAAATACAGAAAATGTTCCGGACGGTCAGCGCCAGGCACAGTTTGTGTGCGTGATCACAATGGTAACACCCCAGGGACAGACCGTGCAGGCAAGAGGCGAGATCCACGGAGAGCTGACCAGAGAGCCCAGAGGCACCAACGGCTTTGGCTACGATCCGATCTTCTACTATCCCCCCCTGGGTAAAACCACGGCAGAGCTTAGCAGTGAAGAAAAAAATGCAGTTTCCCATCGCGGCAATGCCCTGAAGTTGTTTTATGAGAAAATGAAGGAGGCAGGCTATGCTGACAAGTAAGGACCGCGCCCAGCTGCGGGCGCAGGCAAATACACTGGACACCACCTTGATGGTGGGCAAAAGCGGCGTGACGGAGACGGTGATCGCGGAAGCGGAAAACCAGCTAGATGCCAGAGAACTGGTAAAGGGCAAGGTCCTGGAAGGGGCAATGATGACCCCCAGAGAGGTCAGCGACGAAATCTGTCAGGCGACCGGCGCAGAGGGCGTGGCGGTGATCGGCACAAAGTTTGTGATCTACCGTTTCAGCGAAAAGCTGCAGCAGGAGCGCAATCAAACCGGCAGAGCCAAGCGGAAGGAAACACCCTCCGGCAAGAAAAATCCTGTGCGCAAGGGTGCACAGGCCCGCCGTGAAGCGGCCAGAAAGGTTCGGGAGCAAAGAAACGAATATTTCCGTCAGCAGGCGATCGATAAGGCCATTGAACGGGATCGGGAGCGCCAGCTCAGAGAAACAAATAAATAAATTCGGAAAGGGGAGCACCAATGGAGCAGCAATGTAGGAACCTTACTGCGGAAGACCTGTACCGTATGCAGGCATTTGGCTGCATACCGGCAGAGAATGCGCCTGATTACAAAAACCTGTCCAACGAACAGCTGGAACAGGCGGTGATCGGCTTGCTCAAGCCAAACCGGGTGGCTCATATTCTGGGTTGCCGGGATACGGCTGTTATGCTTGCAAGGCGTTGGGGCGCAAATGAGCAGGATGCCCTGCGGGCAGGCTTGCTCCACGATATTACAAAAGCGCTGGACAGCTCCCTGCAGCTTCAGCTGTGCAGGAGCTACGGTGTTTCCCTGAGTGATTTTTCCAGCCGCAATCCCAAAACGCTCCACGCCCTGACCGGCAGTCTGGTTGCCCGGCGGATCTTTGGAGAAAACGAAGCGGTGGTAAATGCAATTGCGTCCCACACCACCGGCAAGGCAAATATGTCTACCCTTGAAAAAATCATTTATGTGGCAGACTATATGGAGCCGAACCGCAGCTTCGATGGGGTGGAAACGATGCGTGCTCTGGCACAAAGCGACCTGGACGGCGCCCTGAAGCTGGGTCTTGAAATGACACTGGAGATTTTGCGCAATGAGGGAAGAGAGATATCTCCGGAATCTGCACAGGCGCTGGCATATCTGAATACAAAATAAGTTCCAGAAAGAAGGAAAATTTATGTTAACTGCAAAAGAAGTGGCCTGGGAAGTTACCAAGGCATTGGACGAAAAGAAAGGACAGGATATTAAGCTCCTGCGGATCAACGATATCAGCTCCCTTGCGGACTATTTTCTGATCTGCACCGGCACCTCCAACACCCATGTAAGAACACTGTGCGATTATGCGGAGTACACCTTGGAACAGCTGGGTGAGCCTATGCTGGGCAGAGAGGGCCATCGGGGCAATACCTGGGAGCTTTTGGATTTTGGTTCTATTGTTGTACACGTATTTACAGAGGAAGCCAGAGAATTTTATTCCCTGGAGCGTCTGTGGGCAGATGCTGAGCAGGTTGATATCAGTCAGGTCGTTATCCCTGAATAAGGAGAGGTTTATACAATGATTTACGATCACAGTGCCATAGAGAAAAAATGGCATAAATATTGGGAGGAGAATGATACCTTCCATACAGATGTTTGGGATTTTTCCAAGCCGAAATACTATGTGCTGGATATGTTCCCCTATCCTTCCGGTGTGGGCCTGCACGCAGGTCACCCCGAAGGCTATACCGCTACGGATATTATGTCCCGTATGAAGCGGATGCAGGGCTACAATGTTCTGCACCCTATGGGCTATGACTCCTTCGGTCTGCCTGCGGAGCAGTATGCCGTGGATACCGGCAACCACCCCAACGGCTTTACCCAGAAAAATATCGAGACTTTTTCCGGTCAGCTGAAGGAACTGGGCTTTGACTACGACTGGTCCAAGGTGGTCGCCACCTCCGATCCGTCCTTCTATCAGTGGACCCAGTGGATATTCAAGAAGCTGTGGGAGGCAGGCTATGCCAAGCGGATCGAAATGCCGGTCAACTGGTGTGAAGCCCTGGGCACAGTACTTGCCAATGACGAAGTCATCGACGGCAAGTCCGAGCGCGGCGGCTATCCCGTTGTTAAGAAGAATATGATGCAGTGGGTCATTGACCAGCCTGCCTTTGCAGAAAAGCTGCTGGAGGGTCTGGAGGAGATCGACTGGCCGGAGTCCACCAAGGAGATCCAGCGCAACTGGATCGGAAAATCCACCGGTGTGGAGGTGGACTTCAAGCTGGTAGGCGGCGGAGAATTCTCTATTTACACCACCTGTATCGAAACCATCTACGGCATTACCTTTATGGTCCTAGCTCCTGACGGCAAGATCACCGAGAGCCTGCTGGACCGGGTGGAAAACCGCGCTGAAGTGGATGCCTATATTGCAGAGGCTGCAAAGAAGAGCGATATCGACCGTACCGATGCCACCAAGACAAAGACCGGCTGTCCCCTGAAGGGCGTGTATGCCATCAACCCGGTCAACGGCAAGGAAGTGCCTGTGTTTATCGGCGATTTTGTGCTGGGTAACTACGGCACAGGTGCTGTTATGGCTGTTCCCAGCCACGACCAGCGGGACTTTGAATATGCGGTTGCCCACAACATTCCTATGATCCAGGTCATTGAGGGCCGGGATGTGAGCGAATGTGCTTTTGAAAAGCAGGATTATCTGGGCAAGGGCTGTAAGCTTGTGAATTCTGAGGAATTTACCGGCCTGACAGTGGAAGAGGCAAAGGAAGCGATCACAGTCAAGCTGGAAAAGGCAGGGGTCGCCAGAAGAAAGAATAATTACCACTTCCGTGAGTGGATCTTTGCCCGCCAGCGCTATTGGGGCGAGCCTGTTCCCTGTGTTTATACCGAGGACGGCAAGACTGTGTTCCTGCCTGACGAAGAACTGCCCCTGGTTTTGCCGGAACTGGAAGATTATAAGGGTCGCAACGGTCAGGCACCTCTGGAGAATGCAGCCGAGTGGAAGCAGTATGACAGAAATGGCGTTAAGGGTGTCCGCGAGACCTCCACAATGCCCGGTTCTGCCGGTTCTTCCTGGTACTATATGCGCTACATCGACCCCAATAATGACAAGGCATTCTGCGATCCGGAATTGCTGAAGCACTGGATGCCCGTTGACCTGTATGTGGGCGGTCCGGAGCACGCCGTAGGTCACCTGATCTATTCGAGAATTTGGAACCGTTTCCTGTACGATAACGGCCTGTCCCCGGTAAAAGAGCCCTTCAAGAAGCTGGTCCACCAAGGTATGATTTTGGGCGAGAACGGCATCAAGATGGGTAAGCGCTTCCCGGAATTTGTGGTCAACCCCAGTGATGTGGTGCGTCAGTACGGTGCAGATACCCTGCGCCTGTACGAAATGTTTATGGGCCCCCTGGAGGTTTCCAAGCCCTGGAGCACCACTGCGGTTGCCGGTGCAAAGAAGTTTATTAACCGCGTGTGGAACTTCTTTACGGAAAGCGCAAACATCACCGATACCGATGACGGCAAGCTGACCAAGGTCTACCACCAGACCGTCAAGAAGGTGACCTCTGATTTCGAGGCCCTGGGCTTTAACACCGCTATCGCACAAATGATGGTCTTTGTAAACGAGGTATATAAGGTCGGCACCTGTCCCAGAGAATATGCAGAAGGCTTTATTAAAATGCTCTCCTGCATCACGCCCCATGTGGGTGAGGAGATCTGGCAGATTATGGGTCACAACGATACCATCGCTTACGAAAGCTGGCCTACTTACAGTGAGGATAAGTGTAAGGATGCAGAAGTGACCTTGGCAGTGCAGGTCAATGGCAAAATGCGCGGCACTGTGGTAATGGATGCAGACCTGGATAATGATGCTGTGATTGCAAATGTTCTGTCTGACGAGAAGATCTCCCGTTTCCTGGAAAAGAACGGCGGCAGTATCGTAAAAACCATCGTGGTCAAGAATAAATTGGTCAATCTTATTGTGAAATAAGGGCGTATGATTACGAAAAAAACAGAAGAAAATCTGCCGCCAATAGATAGAAAGAAAGTAATGCTGAAATGGGGACCTACAATCTTTTGCTTTTGCGCAGGACTGTTTTTGATTGTGCTTTCTTTAGTGCTGTGCCGCGATTATCGAGTAAGGCGAGCAAGGGCTGTCACTGTTGATGCAGTTGTAACAAGTGTGGAAAAATATGAGGTTGATACGTCCACTGACTATCGTGTGTATATTACCTATACATACAATGGCGGTAAATATACAACTTTATATTTGAGTGCAAGCAACGAAATATGGCTCAACAGAATTGGTGAAAGAGTTAGGTTCCGTATAGATTCAGAAGATCCCGGTACGGGAATTGACGGCTTGGTCGATGGCTTGTTTTTCTCCTTCTTCTTTGGTATGCCTTTGTTTGCATCAGGATTTTTGACGTTAAGATTATCTGGGCGCAAAACAAAAGAGGAAGAATACAGAAGAATTCCGTTGTGGGTGCCACTGCTTGTATATGCATTGGGAATGATTATCTGGGGAATTTACATTGCAGATATTGACGAAATCTTTGCAGGATCCATAGCACTTGGATGTATGGTAATGCCTGTTTCTGTGATTTTACTTGTCAGAGATATTATAAACAGCAAGCAAACAAAAGTTAATTCGTAAAAAATGTCAAAAGTTCTTGACATTTTGAAAAAAAAAGCATATAATAGCCTAGCCTCATCGTAGGCCCTGAACGCATCCAGGAAATAGCCGGATGCCATCGGAGGGAGGGAAATCAATGTCTGAAATTCGCGTAAAGGAAAACGAATCTCTGGAAAGCGCTCTGCGCCGTTTCAAGCGGAGCTGTGCTAAGGAGGGCGTTATTGCTGAAGTTAAGAAGCGCGAGCATTATGTCAGCCCCAGCCTGAAGCGTAAGCAGAAGTCTGAAGCTGCCCGCAAGAATAGAAGAAAGTTCTATTAATAT
>JAZNDF010000055.1:0-3729 GCA_045587925.1 Faecousia sp. | reverse complement strand
ACAGATGGAGACGGCCCATGCAGTTGCGGCCCAGAGTGTTCTTGGGCAGTATACCCTTGACGGCCAACTCCATAGCGTAGTCGGGGCGGTTATCCATCATAACGCGAGCCTTGGTTTCCTTCAAGCCGCCGATCCAGCCGGATACGCGGTAGTAAGACTTCTGATCCAACTTCTTGCCGGTCAGGATAGCCTTGTCGGTGTTGATAACGATGACATAGTCGCCGCAGTCAACGTTGGGGGTGAAATCGACCTTGTGTTTGCCACGCAGCAGGTTAGCGACGGTAACAGCGGTACGGCCCAGGGGCTTGCCGGCTGCATCGACCACATACCACTTGCGCTCTACGGTCTCAAGTTTAGCCAAAGTAGTGGACATTATTGCTTTCCTCCAATAGGTTAAATTATTTTGACAAATTCATGTAAAAGCAGTACAATGACTGCAAAACGCTTGATTATTAAAGCATACGGAATATAAAAAGTCAACAACTTTTTTGAAAATTTTTATGAAAACCGATAAAAACTTTCAAAAGCTTTCGTTTCCTCTTAAATACTCTTAAATACTCACTTTCTATTTTGCTGTTTGGAGGTGTTTTCTTATGCAAAAAATGGTTGGCCTTGTGCGCCGGTGTGTAGAGGATTATCAAATGATCGCCCCCGGAGATAAGATCGGTGTAGGCGTTTCCGGTGGAAAGGATTCCCTGGCTCTTTTGGTTCTGCTTGCTGAGCTGCGCAAGTACAATCATAATGCCTTTACCCTTGAGGCAATTACGATTGATATGGGTATGGGTATGGATTTTTCCGCAATTGAAGCGCTTTGTCGGGAGCTGGATGTGCCATATACAATTGTAAAAACCGAGATCGGTCCGATCATTTTTGATTATCGGCAGGAAAAGAACCCTTGTTCAATGTGTGCAAAGATGCGCAGGGGAGCGCTCAATCAGGCACTTTTAGACAGAGGACTAAATAAGCTTGCGTTGGGTCACCATTATGATGATGCTGTAGAGACCTTTATGATGTCGCTGATCTACGAAGGCAGGATCAGCTGCTTCCAGCCGGTTACAGACTTGGACAGAACCGGTATTATTCAAATCCGCCCAATGCTCTATATTCACGAAAAAACCGTTGACAGCTTTGCAACCCGACAAAATCTGCCTGTGGTCACAAACCGCTGTCCTGTGGATAAACACACAAAAAGGGAAGAGGTAAAGCAGCTGGTTTACAACCTGACTGCAAAATATCCTGATTTGAAGGAACGAATTTTTGGCGCAATGCAGCGTCTTCCCCTTCCGGAATGGGAGCCGAAAGGTCGTTATAAGCGTCCGAAGGATGAGGACTAGATAAGTATAAAACCGCCTGTGTTGGAGACAATATTGCCAAGAGGTGGTAAATATGGTAAAAGGTATCTCCCGTCAGGTGATAGTAGTTCATTCGCCAGAACCCAAACTATTTGAACAGGCAATCTTCATATTAAAAGATGGCGCAATCGGTCAGGAGGGTGTCACAGATGACGCTCTGTTGCGGGAAGCAAAGAAACTATTGGGCAATCCTGCAGGAAAAAAGAAACCCAAACTTTTCTTATATGGTCCAGTTTGGGCACTGTTTGGCGCATTGATCACCGGCGCAGTATGGCTGCTGACTGCAGTAATTTGAAAGAAACATAAAGAGAGAAGTGACACTATGCAAATTGGCAATCTGGAACTGAATAACCCTGTTGCGCTTGGTCCTATGGCTGGCGTAACGGACTGGGCGTTTCGTACAGTCTGCGCCCAGCTTGGTGCGAACCTGACGGTTACGGAAATGGTTTCTTCCAGAGCATTGGTATACAAGGATAAAAAAAGCGCAGCACTTCTTCGAAAAAATGAAGGCAGCATTTGCGGCGCCCAGATATTTGGTAATGATCCGGCGATTATGGCACAGGGGGCAATTCTTGCACTGGAAATCTCCGGCGCAGATTTTCTGGATATTAATATGGGCTGCCCAATGCCGAAAATTGCCAATTCCGGCGACGGCTGTGGCTTGATGCGAACCCCTGAGCTTGCGGGCGAGATCGTCAAAGAGGTTACTGCCGCAGTGGATGTGCCTGTAACAGTCAAGTGCCGTCTTGGCTGGGACAAGGGTAGTATCAATGTGCTTGATTTTTCCAAGCGAATGGAAGATTGCGGTGCGGCAATGCTGACAGTCCACGGACGGACCAGAAGTATGCTCTATTCCGGCACAGCGGACTGGGATATGATCGCAAAGGTGAAAGATCAGCTTTCCATTCCTGTGATCGCCAACGGCGATATTGTGGATGCAGAAACCGCCCTTCGGTGCAAAAAGTGGACAGGTGCTGACGGCGTGATGATCGGACGGGCAACCTTCGGAAATCCCTGGGTGTTTGAACAGGTGCGCGCTGCATTGGATGGAAAAGAGATCCCCCAAAGACCGCCTTTGACGCAGCGGGTGGATATGGCAGTTCGGCAGTTTGAACTGGCATATGAAGATAAGGGTGAGCATATCGCCTGCCTGGAGGCAAGAAAGCATTTTGCCTGGTACTTACGGGGCGTTGCTTACGCCAATTACTATAAGGAGAAAATTTCTGCAATTCAGAAAATGGATGATATTTACCGGATTGCAGAGGGCATTCGCAGAGACTTGAAATAATTTCATTGTATGAATTATCCGCCCTTTCACAAAATACCCAAGAGGTGGTGCTTTGTGAAACGGCGGATACTTGTTATATTGCTATGTGTTGTGCTTTTGGTGATTCCGGTGCGTGCAGAAACGGTTCGCTGGGTGGATTTCTCTGTGCCTTATGAATCCTTAAAGTATGCTATGGATACGGATATTGCAACCTTCGACCAGGAAAAGCATATCGGTTGGATTGAGGTCCTTGCTTTGGCTGCTTGCCGTACCGGTGGAAAATGTCCTCTATCATCTGTAAAGAAGGCTGTACAGGAGCTGAAAGGAGACAAAAGCCCGGAAGAGCTGTTGGGGAATTTATATAAATACTATTCCTATTATCATAATGCCTATGAAGCTGCGCTGGGTGGATTGCTTGGCAGCTTTGCAATAGAGGTTAACGGAATAATGAAACCCACCTATGGACTGAAGGCGTATTCTCCCATAGCTGCCGGTTACGGCTATAGCCATTGTGCAGATTTCGGGAACAGCCGCTCCTTTGGATTTGCAAGAAAGCACCTGGGCAATGACCTGATGGGTAGTGCCGGTACACCCATTGTTGCGGTGGAAGGCGGCGTTGTGGAGGCGATGGGCTGGAACCGATACGGTGGCTGGCGGATCGGCATCCGTTCCTTCGATTCAAAGCGCTACTATTATTACGCCCATCTGCAAAAGGACCGACCCTTTGCACAGGGACTGAATGTTGGAGATATTGTGCAGGCGGGCGATCTGATCGGTTTTATGGGACGCACGGGCTATTCGGACAAAGAGAATACCAATAATATTGAAACCGTCCACCTGCATTTCGGTATGGAACTGATCTTTGAGGAAAGCCAGAAGGAATGTAATTCAGAAATATGGATCGATGTTTATAATATCGTCCGCCTTCTAAGCGAGCACAGAAGCAGTATCCAAAATAAAAATGGCATTTGGCAGCGGGCTTATCCTTTTGTAGATTTGGATATAGAGGAATTTCCTAAGTAGACAATATTTGTTGAAAATACAAACAGAAAAAAGTATGCCACAGGGTTTGACAAAATACTTGCCCTGTGGTATACTTAGACGGATAAA
>JAZNDF010000054.1:0-38841 GCA_045587925.1 Faecousia sp. | reverse complement strand
GGGATGGGAGCGGGGCCGTGATAAGCACCCTTGGCCACGGAGCACATTTCCTGTACTTCTGCACTGTAAATCATGGCAAAATTCCTTTCTTTTCTAAAAGCCTGTAGACTTTTAATATACATAGTCGGAAAACAAATTTTTCCGAAAATATTATACAGTCAAGGGCGGGAAATGTCAATGATTTCAATCAGAAAAATGTATGCTTTTTGCATTTTGTGCCACACTACAAATATCAAGGAAAGAAGGAGGTAATCATTATGAACAATAATGCAAATAAGTGCATCGAATGCACCGTACAGCAGTGTGCACATCATTGCGGTACTGCCAACTACTGCTCTTTGGAGAAAATTATGGTAGGTACCCACGAGGCAAATCCTGCTATGGATCAGTGTACCGACTGTAAGTCCTTCCGTAAGAAGTAAGCATCCGTAAAGAAATAAGGCCGCAGAGAACTGTTGGGAGATGTTTCACACGAGACATCTCCTTTTTTTAATAAAAAATTATCAATTAGGGCTAGATTTCCGGAAGGAGATGGATTATAATATAAAATTACGGAGATAGAAATTATCGGAGGCGCGTTTGCTATGAGCGAAATGGAAAAACGAAACAAAAAATCTAAGACAAAAAGGGTGCTTTTGATTGCGCTTTGTGTTTTTCTGGCATTGGTTTTGCTGGTGTTGTGCGTTGGAGGTTTGTGGTTGAGAGATAAAATGAATCTCATTAACCGCGATAACGGCGAGAATCAGACCACAATGTCATCGGCAGAATATGAACAGTGGCTGCAATCTCAGCAGGATACAATCGATGAAAATTATACCGGTGAGATCTTGAGCGGCTCCGATATTACCTGGCAGGAGAACACAGAGCCTATCGGTTCCGGGGAAAACATTATCAACATCCTTCTGATCGGTCAGGACCGCAGAGAAGGGCAGGGGCGTCAGCGCTCGGATGCGATGATCCTTTGCACCGTCAATATGGTGGATAAAACATTTACGATGACTTCCTTTATGCGGGATATGTATGTACAGATTCCCGGATATCACGCAAACCGTATCAATGCCAGCTACGAGCTGGGCGGTATGCAGCTGCTGGATTCCACATTGAAGCAGAACTTCGGTGTTGAGATCGACGGCAATGTAGAGGTGGATTTTGACGGCTTTATTGAAGTGATCGATATGCTCGGCGGCATCGATATCGAGCTGAAGGACTATGAAGCCAACTATCTTAACCGCAGAGGTAACTGGGATGTGGATGACAGTACTGCCGGACAGTGGGACCTGAAGGCAGGCGTCAATCACCTGACCGGAGAGCAGGCACTGGCCTATTCCAGAATTCGCTATGTTGGCAACGGAGACTACGAGCGCACAGAGCGCCAGAGAAAGGTGCTCAATATCCTCTTCGAGAGATGTAAGGATCTGAGCGTCCGGGAACTGAATACACTTTTGGAAAAATTACTGCCTCATGTGACCACCGATATGACCAATTCGGAGATCCTTAGCTATGCCTTTGATGTGTTCTCCGTTCTGTCTGACCTGACAGTCAGGCAGCAGCGCATTCCTGCAGACGGTACCTTCTCGGATGCCTATATCGATGGGATGGCAGTTCTGAAGGTGGATATGGAAGCAAATAAGGAACTTTTGGCGTCCTGTATGGATGATTCCGAACCGGAACCCACAGAGGAGTAAATGGTAAAATTTACCTATGTAATTTCGAAAAATGTTCAATTATAACCTAAAATGTGACAAAATTCCCTTGTTTTAGCCGATTTTGTGTCTGCAATTTTCAACAAAATGATTGACAAAATGCAGAAAAGATTGTATAATGGTAACAAATTAAGGGAGGGAATCGTATGGAACTCACTAGAAGCGAAATGGAGATTATGGATGTTATGTGGGCGGCGGATAGCCCGTTGTCCCGGTCAGATCTTCTTGAGCAGTCTGAGGGAAAATCCTGGAAGGATAGTTCCGTGCATATTCTTCTGAATGGTCTGTTGCAAAAAGGTGCAATCAGTGAGGTCGGTTTTGTAAAGAGAAGCAAGACTTACGGCCGCACATTCGCGCCCACACTGACTCGTGAAGAGTATTTTGCAACAACTATCTTTTCACACCGGAATAAGCCTGAGATCGTAGGCTTGTTTGCGGCGCTGTTAAAGCGCAAGGATATCACACCTGAGCAGTTGGCTCAAATCGAAAAGCTTGTCGCAGAAAGAAAATAAAAAATGAAGTGGCTGTCCGCCGGACAGCCACTTTTTTATGTCTTTAGCCCTGAATTATTTTTTGGAAAACAACACCGGTTTTGAAGGTCAGCTCCAGCCAGGGCAGAAGCAGATCGAAGCTGAAATTACGGATCTTTGCGAAGCTGACTTCAAAGTTGATATCACCTGAGTAACCGGCATCTTTCAGTGCTTTGCAGATGCTTGCCCATTCGGCGCTTCCGGAAAGGGGAACCAGATGGTCGTCTGCAAAGCAGTTGTTATCGTTTAAGTGCAAGGCCTTAATGCGCTTGCCGATGATCGGAATGTATGTACGGGCATCCTTGCGGACGATATGCATATGTCCCGTATCCAGACACATACCGAAAATTTCCTTGCCTGCCTTTTCGTTCAGCTCGTCGATCAGCTGTGCAGTTGCATAAGGATCGGACGCAGGACCTTCAATAAACAGGTCATCGTTGGAGGTTCTGTACTTGCGAACATAAAGGTTTTCCATACAGACCGTGACATTGCACTGAAGCATCGTGGGGATCAGAGCTGTAAACAAATGACGGTTCAGGCGGTCGATTTCTTCAGGGGGATCTACGGTGTTATCGAACTTATAGTCAACGCCGTGGATGATCAGGCGGGGACAGCCTACATACTGACAAAACTCGATCAGCCGCTTGTAGATGCGGATGCAGTATTCCGTGATCTCCGGATGACCGGCAACATAAGCAGGCTGAGGGGCGTGGGCCTGTGCGATGCGCAGACCGTTTTTGCAGATAGCGGCATATTCATCCGCGTAATATGCGATGACTTCGTCCAATGATTTTTCGAAAATGCATTTTCCTTCGTAGTCAGGGGAACGGGTGTTGGCACCGCCGCCAAGCATCCAGTCGATAGCTGTGAAGCCGGCCTTTGCAACTTCTGCATAGGCGTCAGCCAGCGGCAAGCTGCGGTTAATCGCACCGGAAGTAATGCTGATATGCATTCAGAACGCCTCCTTATTCCTGCTCCCAGTTGTGCCAGACATTTTGCACATCGTCGTCCTCTTCCATAATGTCGATAAGCTTTTCCATCAGCTTGATATGCTCTTCGCTTTCCAGCTTCTGATAGTTCTGGGGAACCATTTCGATCTGGGCAGAAGCAAACGCATACTTCTTTTGGGTCATAGCATCGGCTACGGCGTTGAAATCATCGGGGGCGGTGTAGATGGTGAAGCAATCCTCTTCTGCTTCAAAATCATCCGCGCCGCAGTCCATAGCGTCCATCATTACGGTGTCTTCGTCGTAATCTCCATCCTCGTTGTCGATAACCAGAACGCCCTTTTTGTCAAAGCTCCAGGACACACAGCCGGAGGCACCTAAATTGCCGCCGAATTTGTCGAAATGGTGGCGCATAGAGCCTGCAGTACGGTTGCGGTTGTCGGTCATTGTTTCTACGATCACAGCAACACCGCCGGGGCCGTAGCCTTCGTAGGTGATGGACTCGTAGCTGTCGCCACTGCCGGAGCCGGCAGCCTTTTCCAGACAGCGCTTGATGTTGTCGTTAGGCATATTGGCAGCCTTCGCTTTTGTAATAACGGTAGCCAGACGGGAGTTGTTGGCAGGATCGGTAATGCCGCCGCCTTCCTTAACGGCTACGATCAGTTCCTTTGCGATCTTCGTAAAAGCAGCAGCACGCTTTGCATCCTGTGCACCCTTTGTTTTTTGAATATTATGCCACTTGGAATGTCCGGACATAGTTAATCATCCCTTCTTATAAAAAACTGCAATATATTTTATCATAAAACTACCTGAAAAATCAACACTTACAGGAAGAATTTTGCACAATCTGTGTGCTTTTGGGAAAGTATTACTTCAATTTGGGGGAATTGCGCCTGCAATTTGGACCGGAGCACTTCACATACAGGGTTTTCTGTATAGAAATGTCCAGCATCGATCAGATTGATGCCCTGCTCCTTTGCCTCCCAGAATTGATTGTACTTTACATCTGCGGTTACAAAGGTATCGCACCCGGCATTTACTGCGGATGACAGCTCACTTCCGCAGGCACCGCCGCCCACAGCGACCCTGCACACTGGCTTGCCCGCATCCACATACCGTAAGCCGGGGCAGTTTAATTTTTCCTTAACGCAGGCAAGGAATGCTTCCAGTGATTGCTTCTGCACGACTCCCTGGCGCAACAGACCCGGCTCCACCGTCTGAATGTCTGCAAGTCCCAATACTTGTGCCAATATATCGTTGACACCGCCGGGGGCACAGTCCAGATTTGTGTGGGCATTTACAGCGCTGATGTTATGGGATGCAAGAAACAGGATAGAGCGACCTGTACTTGTCTGGTCGGTAACGGATTGCATTTCGCCGAAGATCAGGGGGTGGTGCGTTACGATCAGGTCTGCACACACATCTGCCGCTTCCCGGCATACGGAAAGGAACGGATCGAGTGCCACAAGAATTTTGTGGACCTCCTGATCCTTTTTTCCGCAAAGCAGACCGATATTGTCCCATTGCATTTTCAGCTCCGGGGGAGCGATGCTTTCCAAAAAGGTCAGAACATCTGTTACTGTGATCATACGGTTTCCTCCTTAAGCCAGGAATTTTCCGGGGCGTCTGCCAGCACGGTCAGTGCCTGCAGTGCCTGGACTGTTTGGGCATCTGCCCGGTCCCCACGCCCGTCCACAGCACGGCGCAGACGGGTGCATATTTGCCAATAATATTCCCGCACCTCGCTTGTCTGTTCTTCAAGCAGAGCAGGGGGGAAGTGGTGCTCCCAGGAACAGCGCTGAATTTGCTCCGGCTGGTAGATGACCTCCATTACGGTGTAGAGAAAGCGACCGTCCCGCAGGACCTTTTCCTTCCGAATGGAAAAGCCATGCTGATCCAAATATTGCCGCAGCATCGCGGTTTTGGACTGGCATTGCAAGATCAGGCGATATCCATCGTTTTTCAGCCAGGGTGCACCGTCCAATATGGAAGAAATGGTATCTGCGCCCATACCGGCACAGACCATTACATCAAAATTCCGGGGGATATTTCGTGCGCCGTCAGAAAGGAAAAAGGACATTTTGTCCTTAACGCCGTACTTCTCGGAATTTAACAGGGCGCTTTTCAGCGGACCTTCCTTTACATCCGATGCGATAACAGCTGCGGCAATGCCTTCCAACAGCAAATAAATGCCCAGGTAGCCGTGGTCACAGCCAATGTCGGCGACCCGATCCCCTTGCTTTACGAATGTACTGCAGGCAAAAAGCCTTGGAGAAAGGGAAATGTTCATATGGGTTCCCTCCAAAGAAATATAGGGGCGGATCATTCCGCCCCTGTTTGCATTAGTTCTGCTTGGATGCCTGATCGGCCTCGTATGCCTCCAGGAAACGGTTCAGCTGAGCCAGGAAGGGCTCGCAATCTACACCGTGCACGGCACAGGCTTCTTCCACGGTTTCGCCTCTGGAAGAGGGGCAGCCCAGGCAGTGCATACCGATTGCAAAGAACAAAGGCGCGGCCTGGGGTGCGATATCCAGAACATCACCGATAATGGTATCTTTTTCGATTTTTACAGCCATCATTATGACCTCCTATTACAATTCTTTGCATATTATAACCTTATGCAGCAGAAAAAACAAGAGGGAAATTCATTGTTGGCAGAAAAAACAAATTGCCGGCGGCCCGGCAGGTTCGTACTTGTATCATTTTGACGGATGTGTTATGATTATATTATAAATGACAGGACCGTATGGAGGCAAGCAAATGGATATTCAGCAATTGAGATATTTTAAGGAAGTGGCGCTAATCGGCAAGATCTCCGATGCGGCGGATGCACTCTTTATATCGGCCCCTGCTTTGAGTATGGCAATTGCCCGGCTGGAAAAGGAGCTGGGTGTACAGCTTTTCGACCGAACCAATAACCGCATTATCTTAAACCGCCAGGGGGAGATATTCCTTCATTTTGCAAAACGGACACTGGCGGAGCTGGACTATACGAAGAGGGAGCTTCATCAAAGTCTGGCAAAGGGCAGAAAGCACGTTTCCTTTGCCTGCGTAGTGGCGACCCAATGGGTAGACCTGATTGCCGCATTTACCCAGGAGCACCCCGATTTTTCTATGTCCTGCATTCCCGTTGGGGTATCCAATGTGGCAGATGGTCTGCCAACCCAGGTCAATCTGCTCCTTGCGGCAGAAGAGGATGTGGATGCCGCTCTGAATACGGAACTGGAAAGCGCTGTTTTGTTCGAGGAGTATCCCTTTGTTATGGTACATAAGGATCACCCCTTTGCGGATCAGGATACAGTTCAGATCAAGCAGCTGTGCGACGAGAACCTGTTTTTGCCAATGCCCGGTGACTCCTTGTGCCGGTATCTGAATCAACTGTTTGCAGATGAAGAGATCTTGCTTCCTTTGGAAAATTGTTATTCCTACCTTACCGCCCAGCAAATGGTGTCCAAGGGGTTGGGCGTTGCATTTGCCACATCCCGCTTCGTGCGGGATAAGACACTGGATATTTGCTATATTCCGCTGGAAAGTGCATCCCGCAGGTGGATATTCCGACTGTACTGGCGTAAAAGCCGCACATTAACAGAAGATGAAGCTGTTATGAAGGAATTCGTGGAAAAATATTATACAAAACGATGATCAGCATAAAACTTTCTTTATGCAAGGTTAAACGGAAATGTATTGTCTAACGAAAGCCTTTCTGCTATACTGTCCCTGAAAATTAGAAAGGATGGTATATATGACTTTACAGAAAAGGAAGTTTAACTATTCCTGGATCATCGTCCTGATCTGTGCACTTCTGATGTTCCTGAGCGGCTTTGTCGGCGGATATCAGGGCCAGTGGCTGTCTGCAGTTACGGAAGGATTGGGCATTTCCAGAACGGCTTTCTCCTTTAACAACAGCTGTCGCTTTGCCACCAACGCAATTATGAGTATGGTTTTCGCGGCTGTATTTTCCCGCCTGGGGGTTAAGAAAACATTTATTCTGGGCTTTACTTTTGTTGTTACGGCATTTGTGCTCTACAGTACCGCAAATAAGGTCTGGATGTTCTATGTGGCAGGCACGGTGTTTGGCATTGGACTGTCCTTGGGCTTTGGTGCGATTATCAGCATTTTGCTGAAGCAATGGGTAAATAAAGGCTTGGGCACAGTAATGGGTGTTGTGTATTCCTGTTCCGGTCTGGGCGCGGCTGTGGGTGTGCAGGTGATGTCTCCGATCCTGTTCCAGGAAAATAACCCCCTGGGCTTCCGGGATGCCTATAGACTTTGCGCGCTGATCGTGCTGGTCGCGGCGGTTCTTGTGGTCGTGCTGGCGCGGGAGAATAAGCAAAGCCCTGCGGATATCTCCAGGATCAATGCCTCGGTCAAGAAGAATTCCGGCACGGTCACATCCAAGGGCTTTTTGTGGTTCGTGATCGCCTGTGTATTTCTTTGCAATGCCTTGCTTATGGGTATTAACAGCATTTATGCTGCCCATATGCGGGATGTGGGGATCGATGAGAAGATCGTCACCTGGGCGACCAGTACACTGTCGGTTATGCTGATCCTGTCAAAAACCAGCGTTGGAGTGATCTTTGACAGGTGGGGACTGCGGGCGGTTTTGATCATTTGCCAAATGGCGACCATCATTGGCTTTGCCCTTATGGTCTTTATGAATGCCCAGACCAGTATGGGCGCGATCATTTTTGCAATGATCTTCCCCTTTGCGCTTCCCCTGGAAACCATCGTGATCCCCCTGATCGTGGAGGGACTTTTCGACAGGAAGGAATATGTAAAGGTGCTGGGCTATACCACTGCCGCCAGCAATATCGGTTTTGCGATCGGACCGCTGATCGTAAACAAGGTATATGACGGCGTTGGCAACTATTTGCCTGCCATCTATGTATGTATGGGACTTATGGCTGTGATTTTAGTGGCCTTCCAAATTATCATTACCGTTGCAAACAAACAAAAATCAAAAAGGAGTGTAATATAATATGAATGTGTTAAAAGCCGGTTTTTCCAGAGTGGATATCACACCGCCTCTGGGTGTTAACCTTGGAGGACATCCCCATCCGGAGACTCGCCTTGCAGCAGAAGTTTTAGATCCTCTTCAGATCAATACCCTTGCGGTAGAGGCTGGTGGAAAGGTCTCTGTTCTGATGTCTGCGGACCTGTTGTATTTCCGCCGCCTGTTCTCTGACCAGATCCGCAAAAAGGTGGCGCAGGAAAATAATATTCCCTATGAATCTATTTTCATTGCCTGCACCCATACCCATACCGGCCCTCTGATCAGTACGGATCGGATCGATGATTTTCCCATCAATGATTTGACACGGGCATATTGGGAATCACTGCCGGAAAAATTTGTGGAAGCAGCCCGTCTGGCAATTGCGGATCTGAAGCCTGCACAGATGGGTTATGCAGTCGGTCAGGCAAAGAATATTTCCTACATCCGCCGTTTCCGTATGAAAAACGGCTACATCCATACAAACCCCGGTCTGGGCAATCCCAATGTTGTGGAGCCGATCGGCAAGATCGACGATCGGGTGAATGTCCTGCGTATCGTCCGTGAGGGCGGCAAGGAGATCGCGGTTGCCAACTTTGGCGTACATCCGGATACATTGAATTTGCCGGTGATATCTGCAGATTATCCCTGCTATGTCCGCAGAACGGTAGAGGCGGCAATGCCTGTACACTGCATCTTCTTCACTGGCGCACAGGGCGATATCAATCACCAGAAGGTGATCGGTGAGCCCATCTGCTGGACCGATTTTGTGCGTAAAAATGATCAGATTGACAATAAGTACAATGTAACAGAGTATATCTGCGCAAGCCATATGGGCCGTGCCATCGCCGGTGCAGTCTTGCAGGTCTACGGTGATATGCAGTGGGTGGATGTGGACACGGTTGCCTACGGCAATCAGGAGTGTGTTGTGCCTACCAATCAGCCGGAACCGGAGGAAATTCCCTGGGCACACCATATCATCGAGCTGCAAAAACAAAACAGGGAAGAGGAGATCGAATACGATCCCGAAAAAGGTAAGCGTGCGCATGTGATCGCAAAGGCTGGCCGGATCCTTCGTATGGAAAAGGCACCGCTGGAGGAGTCGCTGCCTATGTCCGCGGTTCGCATTGGACCGGTGGCTTTCGTTGGCATTCCCGGTGAGCCCTTTAACGGCATCGGCCTGGGGCTGAAGGAAGGCTCTCCCTATGAGATCACACTGCCTTGCTGTCTGACAAATGGCGGTCAGGGTTACTATCCTATGTATGAATGCTACGCGGAGGGCGGCTATGAAGCGGTTTCCTCCAATTACAAGGCAGGCGTTGCAGAACGGCTGATCGAAACCGGTGTAGAGCTGATGAAGTCCCTGAAATAACAACTTTGTTAAAGGGTGGTCACAATGAAATTAACTTTTTTAGGCGCAGCCCACGAGGTAACGGGCTCCTGCACTCTGCTGGAGGCCTGCGGAAAGCAGATCTTAATTGATTGCGGTATGGAGCAGGGGGCAGATACCTACGAAAATTCTCAGCTGCCGGTTCTGCCGGGGGATATTGATGCGGTCTTGCTGACCCACGCCCATATCGATCATTCCGGTATGATCCCGGCACTGGTGGCAGGAGGCTATCAGGGTCCGATCTATGCAACGGAGGCGACCTGGAAGCTGTGCAATATTATGCTCAGAGACTCTGCCCATATTCAGGAATTTGAAGCCCAGTGGCGAAACAGGAAGGCCCAGCGCTCCGGCGAGCCTGCGTATGTACCTTTGTATACGGTGGCAGATGCCGAGAGGACCTTAATGCAGTTCAGAACCTTTCCTTACGGTGTGTCCACGGATGTTTTCGAGGGAATATCCCTTCGCTTTCTGGACGCCGGACATTTGCTGGGCTCTGCCAGTATTTCTCTGACTGTCCGGGAAGGGGATCAGGAGCGGACCGTGCTGTTTTCCGGAGATCTGGGAAACATTGACCGTCCCTTGATCCGAAACCCGCAAATGCCGGAAAATGCAGACTATGTGGTGATCGAATCTACCTACGGAGACCGCCTGCACGGCCCGCGACCGGACTATACAGGTCAGCTTACTCAGATCCTGCAGGAGACCTTCGCCAGAGGCGGCAATGTGGTGATCCCTTGCTTTGCGGTGGGCAGAACCCAGGAAATGCTGTATTTACTGCGCACCATTAAGGACAGCGGCGCTGTCCGGGGCTATGGGGATTTTTCAGTCTATGTAGATAGTCCGATGGCAGTGGAGGCGACAAAAATATATGCCGGAGATATGACCGATTACTACGATCAGCAAACTCTGGACCTGCTTTCCAAAGGGATCGATCCCATTACCTTCCCCGGCCTGCGGCTGTCGGTGACCTCCGAAGACTCCAAGTTGATCAACGAAGACAAATCGCCGAAGGTAATACTCTCTGCATCGGGAATGTGCGAAGCAGGCCGCATTCGCCATCACCTGAAGCACAATTTGTGGCGCAGTGAAAGCACCGTCCTGTTTGTGGGTTACCAGTCAGCGGGAACTGTCGGCAGAAAGCTGGTGGACGGAGCGACCTCGGTAAAGCTTTTCGGAGAGGAAATTCAGGTTCACGCGGATATCCGTCAGATCGACGGCATTTCCGGTCACGCAGATCGGGATATGCTGCTGAATTGGCTGGGCAATATGCCTTCCCCGCCGAAACAGGTGTTTGTAAATCACGGGGATGATACCGTTTGTGACGGCTTCGCCAGAACGGTGGGAAACCGCCTGGGATTTCCTGCCATTGCTCCCTATAGCGGCGATGGCTACGATTTGATCACCGGCGAATGCGTTCAGAAGGGAATGATCGTCCGCAAGGAAAAGAATCGGGGCAAAAAGCGCGCCTACGAAGTGTATGACCGCCTGCTCACTGCCGTAAAGCGGCTGATGAAGCTGGTGGAAAGCAAGAAAGGCTCTGCCAACAAGGAGCTTGCCAAGCTGACCGATCAGATCAATGCCCTGTGCGATAAGTTTAAGTAAGAAATATAATAACCGCCAATCATCAAAACGGATTTTGGTGATTGGCGGTTATTCTTATTTTGCAGACAGGTCCACAGCTTTTCGAAGGATAGAAAAAGCGGGGACCGGCTTCGGCAGCCGGAGCATAAAGCGCATCTGGGGCGTTCTGGGTTCGTCCAGCGGGGCTCCGTCCATATCCTGCATTACCGGAACGGTAAAGGGGAAAGGGCGCAGATCCGGTCCCACGGCCTCCAGGGTATCTCCTGCAGAAAACTTGTTGCGCAGAGAGCATATTGCAAGGCCGGTTTCGTCACAGCTTTCCACAATGGCACAGACCTGCCAATTGCGGATATAACGGGAGTGCTCCGTATACTGACCGGGGAAGCCAAAGTAGAAGCCTGTGGAGTAGACACGGTGGGAGACCCGTTCCACCTCGTCACGCCAAACAGGATCTGCCGGTTTTCCGGCAGCCAGATCATCGATACAGTGGCGGTATGCGCCGGTTATAATCGCGGCGTAGTAAGCAGACTTTGCTCTGCCTTCGATCTTAATGCAGTCGATCCCTGCATCTGTCAGCTCTTTTAGGTGATCGATGGTACACATATCTCTGGAATTTAAGATGTATGTACCCTTTTCGTCCTCGAAGACCGGGAAATATTCCCCCGGACGCTTTTCCTCTACCAGCGCGTATTGATAGCGGCAGGGCTGGGCACAAGCGCCCCGGTTGGAGTCTCTGCCGGTCATATAGTTGCTCAGCAGACACCTGCCGGAATAGCTGACACACATTGCACCGTGCCCGAAGGTTTCAATTTCCAGCTGGGGCGAGACCTTCTGCCGGATCTCGGTGATCTCCTGCAGGCTCAGTTCTCTTGCCAGAACGACTCGCTGTGCGCCCAGATCAAACCAGGCTTGTGCACATTCGTAGTTGGCGATGGATTGCTGGGTAGAAATATGCCGCTGACACTTTGGTGCATATTTTCCTGCCAGTGTAAAGGCACCCAGATCTGCAAGGATCAGTGCATCCACATCCGCGTCCTGAAGCTGCTCCAGATACGCAGGAAGATTGACGATCTCGTTGTTTCGGGGCATCGTATTGACGGTTATATGGACCTTGACGCCGTGGCTATGGGCAAAACGGACAGCCTCCGGCAGCTCCTGGGGGGAGAAATTCCCCGCAAAGGAGCGCATACCAAAGTCAGTGCCGGCCAGATATACCGCATCTGCGCCGTAAAGCACAGACATTTTCAGCCTTTCCATATCTCCGGCCGGGCTGAGTAGTTCAATTTTTTTCATTTTACAATCCTAAGCTGTTTACTTTCTTGAGATGCTCGTCGTAGGTCTTGGAGAACAGATGCTCGCCTGCATTGGAATCAAATACGAAGTAATAGAAGGAGGTGTCGTCGGGATCCAGGGCGGCATACAGAGAATAAATACCGGGGTTGCACACCGGTCCGGGAGGCAGACCCTCGTGGTTACGGGTGTTGTAGGGATTGGTGTTGGACAGATCGGCAGAGGTGAGCTCTTCCTTTTCGAAGAAATAGTCGCCGATCGCATAGTATACCGTTGCATCACTTCCCAAATAGGGGAATGTGGGATTTGCCAGACGGTTGTAGAAAACAGAAGCGATCTTGAAGCTTTCTGCATTGCTGGAGGTTTCCTTTTCCACAATGGAGGCAAGGGTAACAAGCTGATGCAGAGTCAGCCGATGGCTGTTAATATAATCACTGCCATAGCCGTGAGAAGCGAGGATATTGGCGTAGCGATCCTGCATAAGGGTGAATTCTTCCTTCATAATGTCAGTAAACCGATCGTCAAACTCATCCAGGAGCTTTTCCAAAACACGGCGGGGATCATCGTTGGTGTAGAAGCTGTAGGTATCCGGTGCCAGATAGCCTTCCAGACAGTATTTTGTACCGCGGGGAACGCCCTCCAGGAACCAGTAATCGTCCAGCTCACCGTTGGCGGCGTAGCTTTCCAGATCCTCGACCGTACATACCTCGTTTTCTGCAAGCAGGCGGAAGATCTGGGCACAGTTATATCCGTCCGGGATCATAACAGATACCACATCCCGCCGGCTGGCTGTGGAGGTCATTGCGTTGATCATTGCATTGTAGTCGTAATGGGAATTGAGGGTGTAGGTGCCGAAGTCGATGTTGTCAGCCTTGCCGGTCAGTGTTGCAAAGTACTTGAACAGACCGGGATAGCGGACAAGTCCTGCATCTCCCAATTTCTGGGCTACAGAGTCGATGCTCTCGTTTTCGTCAATGGTAATGGTAACCTCCTGAGACTCCTTGCCAAAGGCCATCAGATCTGCACAGCAGACCCACATCAGCCGTCCCAGAGAAACACCGATAAACAAAATCAGCGCGACCCAGATGCCGGTGGAAACAATGTGGGGCAGACCCCAAAGTCCGTAGCCCTTTTTCCTGGCAGGACGGCCCTTTACCTCAATGGGTTCTTTCGGCTTTCGATTGGGGGTAGGGGCTTGTACCTGCCGTGCTTGCGGAATTGCTCCGTCCTGCGGGGCAAACTGTTGGGTTTGTTCCTGAGCGGGGATGTTGTGGGCAGGCTCTTTTTGGACTTCAGACATTATTTTTTCCAGCTCCAGATCGTTCGGATGGGTCAGACGGGCAGATGCAACAGCAAGCTCATCGGCATCGATCTCCCGGTCCTGGGGCTTTGCACCAAAATACTTGTCCGCCCAGCGGTCGTTCTGAGGATCTTTATGTTCTTTTTCCATATTCGTACCTCCTGTCAGCGGATCACGATTTGTTTTTGAATTTGGCTGGCGGCTTCTTCGCCCTTCAGTGCCGCGATCAGCGCCAGAGCAAAGGGGACGGCACAGCCAGCAGATGCACCGGTAATGACAGTTCCATCCTGCACGCAGGGAATGTGCGTCAGAACGGTTGCAGTGCCCATTTGTGCTTCACAGCCGGGATAGCACACAGCCTTCCTGCCGTCTGTGATGTGCAGATCTGCAAGAACGGTAGGACCTGCGCAAATGGCGGCAACGAACTTGTTGTTGTCGTAAGCAAATTGCAGTGCATCCAGTGCCTGCTTGCTTGCCCGCACAGAGGCAACACCGCCCAGTCCACCGGGCAAAACGATCATTTCCAGATCGGTAAGATCCATTTCATCAATGGTGATATCGGCTTCAATGCCAATATTATGCCCACCGTAAACTGTTTTTCCGTTGACACCAACGGTCATAACGGAAATACCCGCGCGGCGCAGAAGATCCACAGGCGCAAGTGCTTCCATTTCTTCAAAACCGGTTCCAAGAAGAATATATACCATAGCTTACCCCTCCAGACATTTTTTAACGAGCTGATAAATTTCCTGATGAATATCGTCAATGGTGCGCATTTTGCCGTCTTTTACACAGTCGATAACAGTCCAGCCATAGTAGTCCGCGGCTTTGCGGCCTGTTTTCCGGCAGGTTGCCAGATAGGAGGTGTCCTTTTCGTGGATATCGGCCTGTGTGTTGGTATCCTGCTCCCGCTTGCGCATAAGCTGCTGGGTGAAATCCGTAGGCACATCCAGATACAGCACCAGATCCGGGCAGGGAAGACCCAATTTATTATATTCAAAGTCATAGAGCCAATGTAAATATTCAATTTGCTTATCCTCCGGCTCCTTGGAGGCCTGATGAACGGCATTGGAGGTGGCGTACCGGTCAGAAAGCACAAGACCGCCGTCCTCGTACCATTGACCCCAGTCCATTTTGTAGGATGCGTAGCGATCCACAGCATAGAAAGAGGAAGCGGCATAAGCATTCACATCAGCGGGATTTGTGCCGAACTGACCGCCCAGATACATACGGATCAGCGCAGAGCTTTCCTCCTTATATCTGGGGAAGACCAGATGACGGAAGGCCACCTGCTCATCGCACAGCCGCTGAGAAAGCAGACCGAACTGTGTGCTTTTTCCGGAACCGTCTGTACCCTCAATTACAATAAGTTTACCCATTTTTTTGAAAGCCTCCTTCAAAAGGCGAGATGTCAACATCATATCACCATAAAATATAGCATATTTTTTGTCATTTGTCCACATATTTCCGATATGGTCTATTTCACTTGCAAAAAAAGTAAAATACTGCTACAATAAGACAAACGCTATTAAAAGGAAGAGTATTATGAATGAAATGACTTTTGAACAGATGGGATTGTCCGAGGAAATGCGCAAAGCCCTGGAGAAAAAGGGCTACGGCTATCCGACTACCATTCAGCAGCTGGCGATCCCTGAGTTTTTGAATTGGAAGGATGTGATCGCAAAGGCACCCACCGGCACCGGTAAGACCTTTGCCTTCGGTATTCCTATGATCGAGCATATTGACCCTCAGTGCCCGGATGTGCAGGGACTTATTCTGGCACCTACCAGAGAGCTGGCCATCCAGATCGGTGATGAGCTGCGGGGACTTCTTACATATTTCCAGGGCATCCGCGTTGCCGTGCTGTACGGCGGTGCGGGCATTGTCGGTCAGGCAAAGCAGCTGGAGAAAAAGCCGCAGATCGTTGTGGCAACCCCCGGACGGCTGATGGACCATTATAACCGCAAAAATATCCGTTTCGATAAAATTCAGACGGTGGTGCTGGATGAAGCGGACCGTATGCTGGATATGGGCTTTTTCAAGGATGTTACCCGCATTATTGAGAAGGTGAAGAACCGCCGCAATCTGGGCCTTTTTTCTGCTACCATCTCGCAGGAGGTTATGACTGTTTCCTGGATGTATCAGCGAGACGAGGTGGAGATCACTGTGGAGCCCAAGCGGGAGGATCGCCCGGATATCGACCAGTATTCTATGACGGTTACCCCTCTGGAAAAAGCGGAAACTGCCTTGCGCCTGATCCGCACCCAGGGCTATGAACGGGTGATGATCTTCTGCAATACCAAGCATATGTGCCAGCGGCTTTCCGATGATTTTAAGCGGGCAGGTATGGACTGTGACTGCATCCACGGCGACATTCGCCAAAGCCAGCGGGAAAAGACGATGCAGAAGTATCGGGACGGCAAGCTGGCAATTCTGATCGCTACGGATGTGGCATCCCGTGGTATCGATGTGGACGATGTGGATTGCGTGATCAATTTTGATATCCCGGAGGAAAATGAATACTATGTCCACCGCATCGGCAGAACCGGCAGGGCAAAACGCAAGGGCGTTGCCTGGTCTATTGTGGGAAACTTCCCGGAGAAGGCCAAGCTGGATGAGATCGCAAAATTTTCCAATTATCAGATAAAACCTATGCTTCTGGGTGCTGACGGCAGCCTGATCGAAGAAACGGTCAAAGAGCCGGTCGTAAAGAAGCGTTTTCGTTGACGCCCCGGGAACAGGGGTTTCTTCTGCTGACAAGCCATCTGGGAAACCCGGATCGGAAAGTGTTGACCGTTGCACAGCTTCGCCATCTGGCAACACGGGTAAGCCAGATGGAGCACAGCAGAACAGACGATCCTGTTCGCGAGGAAGACCTGATAGCCATAGGCTATAGCCCGGCAGAAGCAAGCCGTATTGTGTCCTTATTATCTCAGGAGGATATCCTTTCCTGGTACATAAATCAGGGAGCCCGAAAACAATGTATACCCATCACCAGAGTCAGTGCGGATTATCCCATAAGACTGCACCGGACGCTGGGGTTGGACAGCCCCGGATGCCTGTGGGCAAAAGGAGACCTGTCCCTGCTGGGAAAACCTGCAATTGCGCTGGTGGGCAGTCGGGAACTGCGGGAAGAAAATCTCGCATTTGCGAAGGAAGTCGGTAAACAGGCGGCTTTGCAGGGCTATGTTCTGGTGTCCGGAAATGCAAGAGGTGCAGACCGGACGGCGCAGGATGCCTGCCTTATATCCGGTGGTCAAGTGATCAGTGTAGTGGCAGATAGGCTGGAAAAGCAGCCTGTTAAAGAAAATGTCCTGTATTTATCGGAAGATTGCTTTGACGGCGGATTTTCTGCCCAGCGGGCACTTAGCCGCAACCGGGTGATCCACTGCCTGTCCGACCGGGTGCTTGTCGCCCAGTCCTCCTTGGGAAAGGGCGGTACCTGGGATGGGGTTACCAAAAATCTGCGGTACGGCTGGAGCAATGTTTTTTGCTTTGATGACGGAACAAAAGCTATGCAGGAGCTGATTCAAATGGGCGCACAGGCGGTTACGGCGGAGCAACTGAAGCATTTTGAATGTCTGGCGGAAACTGCAGTAAATTTCTTTTGACCTGTTTTTATTCTTGTGCTACAATGTAAAAAAAAGAATTGGGAGGCTAACTATGAGCAGAGCAGATGAACTCTACCGGGCAACCTGCCTGGATATTTTGGAAAATGGCTTTTTCGATACAGATCTGGATGTGCGTCCCCGCTGGGCAGACGGCACACCGGCCCATACAGTCAAGAAATTCGGCGTTGTTAACCGGTATAATCTGAAGGAAGAATTTCCCATTATGACCCTGCGCCGTACCTATTGGAAGTCTGCTCTGGATGAGCTTTTGTGGATCTGGCAGAAAAAGTCCAACCGCATCGAGGACCTGGGCAGTCACGTATGGGACGAATGGGCAGGGGAGGACGGCACCATCGGTAAGGCATACGGCTATCAGCTGGGCATCAAGCACCAGTACAAAGAGGGTATGTTCGATCAGGTGGACCGGGTGCTTTATGACCTGAAGCACAATCCTGCATCCCGCCGTATTCTTACAAACATCTACACCTTTGAAGATCTCCACGAAATGAATTTGTACCCCTGTGCTTATTCTATGACCTTCAATGTTTCCGGCAATACCCTGAACGGTATCCTCAATCAGCGCAGTCAGGATATGCTTACTGCCAATAACTGGAATGTTTGCCAGTATGCAATGCTGCTGATGATGATTGCCCAGGTGTCCGGTCTGGAAGCCGGCGAGCTTGTCCACGTGATCGCGGACTGCCATATTTACGACCGCCATATTCCTGCAGTGAAGGCAATGCTCCAAAATGAGGGCTTTGCCGCACCGAAGGTGACTTTGGATCCCACGGTGACCGATTTCTACGCCTTTACAAAGGACAGCTTTAAGGTAGAGGACTATCAGTTCCACCCCTTCGATTTCGAGATCCCTATGGCAATTTAATGATTGTAGGGGCGGGTATTGCCCGTCTGCAGAGGAGTGTATATTTTGGAACTAATTGTTGCAGTTTATGACGACTGGGGTATCGGCAAGGATGGGACCCAGCCGGTTGCCCTGAGCGCAGATCGGAAATTCTTCCGTCAGACCACTAAGGGCGCAATGGTGATCGTAGGTCGCCGCACCATCGAGGATTTTCCGGGGAAACAGCCTCTGCCCGGCAGAGTGAATGTCGCCCTGACACGCAGTAGCTGTGAAATTCCCGGCTTTACCGTTGTGCACAGTCCGGAGGAAGCGGCACAGCTTGCCAAAACCGCTGACCGGGCAATGGTCATCGGCGGCGGCAGTATTTACCGCCAAATGCTCCCGATGTGCGATACCGCCTATGTCACAAAGGTCCATACCACTGTGGAGTCGGATACATACTTCCCCAATCTTGAGGAAGCTCCGGACTGGTATCTTGCTGAAATTCTCCAGTCCGGTGAGGAAAACGGCATAGCCTACGAAATGTGCCTGTATAAAAGAAAATAATTATTAAAAGGGCGCGTTGCAGAACGGACTGCAGCGCGCCCTTTATTTACTTACTCAATATGAATGTGGGCGTTGATGTGATCCTCGCAGTAGCAGTGATAGCCATTGCATCTGGAGCAGTAGCGGAACTCCAGCTCCGGATTGCTCACATCGGTCCTGCCGCAAACGGTACAGCGGTGATTGTAGTCCTTTTTCTCCTTCGGGGTGTTGGCACGGTAGGGATTTGCCTGGGAAAAGGGGATGGTTCCGGTTCTTTCCACAGTTACTGTCTGCTGCTTCTTTTGCCGGCTTTTTCTGCGCCAGGCAGGGGGGAAGATGTTGACCACATCCTTGCCGAAGAACAGGAAATAGTTAAGAAGCGCCACCAGCGGGAAAAGACCGGCAATAATATTGCCGCTGAGCAGTGTCATAATGACTGTGTGCAGAGTCAGGCCAAGATCGATCAGACCGAAGATCCAGGCCTTGACCGGAATGAAGAGCATCAGAAGGAAGCTGGCATCCGGATGGAGGGTCGCAAAGCCCAAAAACAGGCTCATATTCAGATAGGTGGCATCTGCCTGCACATTGAAGATCATTGCATAGGCGTCAATGAGGATAACGCCGGCAAAGTAAAACAAATTAAACCGGAATGTGCCCCAGGTGCGCTCTATGGACCGACCCAGAGAATAATAGAAGAACAGACTGATGGCGATCAGAAGCAGGTAGGGATTTCCTGTTCCGTATGTGAATACATAGGTGAACAGACGCCAAACCTGTCCCTGCAGGATCAGACTTCTGTTAAAACACAGAATGCTATACAGTCTGTAGCTTTGATCAAACATTCCCAATAAATATACGATTGCAGTACCGATGGTAATATAGAGCATCAGATTGGGGATGCCGATATTCCGATTTTTATAGAACCACCGCTCCAAACGGTTGGAAGAACCCATCAAAAAACTCAACTCCTAAAAAGAATATGTATATGATACTCTGTTTTTCTCAAAAAGTCTATTAAAGAATTGTGAATTTATAAAAGCTTTTTCGAAAAAATATTGACTTTTTCGAAGAAAACCGTATAATAAACACGAACTGCATACTAGCCTTATCAAGAGTGGTGGAGGGAACGGCCCGATGAAACCCGGCAACCTGCGAAAGTGTGGTGCCAAATCCGGCGGCAACGAAAGATGAGGATTCGATACAAAGCACATCGGGTCCTTCGGTGTGCGTTTTTCTTTTGGTGTACTTTTACGAAAAAACGATTTTTCACTGCAAGTGCACCGTTTTTATGAACATTTATGATTTGGAAAGGGAAAAGAAAATGGAAAAAAGATTATTTACTTCTGAATGTGTTACCTGCGGTCACCCCGATAAGGTAGCCGATGCAATTTCTGATGCGATCCTGGATGCCTGTCTTGCCCAGGACCCCGGCTCCCGTGTTGCCTGCGAAACGATGGTCACTACCAACTTCTGCCTGATCTGCGGTGAGATCACCACAAAAGCCGTGGTGGATTACAAGGCAATTGCCAAAGAAACCATCCGCAAGATCGGCTATATTTACCCTGCAGATGAATTCTGCGCCGATACTGTGGAGATCCTGTGCAAGATCCATACCCAGTCTGCAGACATTGCACTGGGCACCAACGATGAGGTGGGCGGCGCCGGCGATCAGGGTATGATGTTCGGCGGTGCCTGTACCCAGACACCGGAGCTGATGCCTCTGCCTGCGGCACTGTCCCGCGCGCTGAGCAATCGCCTGACCCAGTGCATCCAATCCAACGACCTGCTCCGTCCCGACGGAAAGACCCAGGTCAGTGTGGAATTTGATGAAGCCGGCAATATTATCGGTATCGACACAGTGGTGGTTTCCGTAATGCACAGCGAGGCTTTTGAGATCGGTGAACTGAGAAAGTACATCCGTCAGGGCGTGATCGCACCGGTCCTTGAAAAATATGGTTTCCACATTGCGGATGTTGCAAACATCCACATTAACCCCACCGGCAATTTTGTCATCGGTGGACCCAACGGCGATACGGGACTGACCGGCCGTAAGATCATCGTAGATACCTACGGCGGCTACTTCTCCCACGGCGGCGGCGCCTTCTCCGGCAAGGACCCCACAAAGGTGGATCGCTCCGGTGCCTATATGGCCCGTTATATGGCAAAAAATCTGGTCGCTGCCGGCTTGGCAGAGCAGGTGCAGGTGCAGATCGCTTATGCCATCGGTGTTGCAGAGCCTGTGTCTGTTCGTGTGGACAGCTACGGCACCGGAAAAATTTCCGATGAGCAGATGACACAGCTTCTGCGGAAGACCTGTGATCTGACCCCTGCGGGCATTATCCGCAAGCTGGAGCTGCGCCGTCCCATTTACGGAAAAACCGCAATGGAAGGACACTTCGGCGTGGAGAATTTGCCCTGGGAGCAGACAGACCTGGCAGACACCCTTAAGAAACTGGCCGAAGGCTGAAAAGAGTTGATTGTAAATGAAAAAGAATAAAGCATTGGGATGGATCGCGGCTGTGCTGTTTGTCCTTCAGCTGATCGCTGAGGGAATGGCGGCGTATATGATCTTCCGGCTGAAAATGCTGCCAGCTGAATACGGAGCTATCCTTGCAGGCGTTTTCGCGTTTTTTGTTCTTCTGATAGGCGCGTTGATCTTCCTCCACCGCAAGGGCAGGACACCGGGCGTTTTTCGGAGGATCGTTGCCTGTGTGCTGGCGGTTTTGGTGATTTTGGGCAGTGGACTGGCATACATCGTCACAAGCGATGTGTATAAAACGATGGAAACGGTTACAACGCCTGAGGTCAGCAAGGTAACAAGAGGCATTTTTGTCCGCTCCGGTGACCCCGCCCAATCCCTGGCGGACACTGCGGACTATACCTATGCCGCAGTGGAAAATTATGATACAGACAGCACTTTGCAAGCCATCAAGGTGATTGAAACAGAGCTGAATAAGACACTGGATGTCAAATATTTTGCTACCGTCCCGGAAATGGTGGATGCCCTGTGCGGCGGCGATGTGGATGCAATGATCCTCAACAGCGCCTATGTGCTGATTTTGGAGGAAATGGAAGGCTATGAAACAGTTTCCGAAAAGATCAGACTTCTCAATGAAGTGCCTGTGAGCCAATGGACACCCCCGGTGGAAGAAACCGAGCCTACGGAGGAGACACAGCCGGTGCAGGTGGAGCAGAATATTACAAATACGCCCTTTGTGCTCTATGTCAGCGGCTCGGATACCCGCAGCAATTCCTTGCCTACCCACACCAGAAGCGATGTGAATATCCTGATGGTGGTCAACCCCACAACCAAGCAGGTTCTTTTGCTCAATACGCCCCGTGATTACTATGTGGAAAATCCTGCAGGCGGCGGCAGTCGGGATAAATTGACCCATTGCGGCATATATGGTGTGGATTGCTCCATTAAGGCGCTGGAAGTTTTGTACGGCGTGGATGTGGACTTCTATGCCCGTATCAATTTCACAGGCTTTGAGACAATGATCGATGCCATCGGCGGCATTACTGTATATACAGACAAGGGCTTTACCGCCTATGACGGCACCTATTTCGGTGTCGGCGAGAATTATATGAATGGCAGTCAGGCACTGGCATTTGCACGGGAGCGCTACACACTCAGCGGCGGGGACAATGACCGCGGTCAAAATCAGATGAAGGTCATTAAAGCGGTGATCCAGAAGATGACCTCCGGCTCGACCATTATCGCCAATTATTCTGATATTCTTGCCAGTATGCAGGGAATGTTCGTGACCAGTATGCCGATGGATGATATCAGCAGTCTGGTAAAAATGCAGCTGAGCGATATGGCAAGCTGGGATATCCATACCTTTGCAGTTACCGGCAGAACCGGAAGTGCTGTGACCTATTCTGCACCCGGACAGAACCTGTCTGTTATGTATGTGAACGACCAATTGGTCTCCCACGCCAGCGGACTGATCCAAAAAGTAATGGACGGCCAGATCCTGACAGCGGCAGACATCTCCGGCTCATAAAAATTATTAACAGGGTGTGTTCCAACCGAACACACCCTGTTAAACATTGTAGGCGGTGGCTTGCTGCCGCCTAATGGGATTGGTGATTGACGGGGGTATTCGGGACGCCGGGGTCGTCGTCCCCTACGGGAGGATGTCGATACCCGTTCGTAGGGGCGATCATTGATCGCCCGCCAACCCATTGACCTTCGACAACCTGCAACGGGCGGTTAACCGCCCCTACGAACGGTCATCGTACCTACGATGTCATTGCGAGGACCGCAGGTCCGTGGCAATCTCCAACCAAATGTAATTTGTTGTGATTTTTTGTTTACAAGGCACGGTTTCCGTGCTACAATATTTATACAACACAAACGGAATATCCTTGCTGATAGGTGTGCATTTTTATTTCGGTAAAAATGCATGCCCGTTTTCGCATACCTGTTGGTAAGGTGGAAGTTTGTGTTGCAGCAATTGGGCTGTGCGTTTTTCGGTGCGCGGCTTCGGCTGCGCACTTTTTAATTTTCAAAGGAGAGGTAAAAATGAAACGAATGAAACGAATTGCAGCATTGTTGCTTGTTTTATGTCTGTTGGCTGTAATGCTGCCGACTGTGACATTGGCTGCCACAACCGCCAGCGGTAGCTGTGGTGAGAACCTGACCTGGTCGCTGAGCAATTCAGGAACATTAACGATTTCTGGCACTGGATCAATGGCAGACTTTAAGGGCGGCGGTGCAAGTTCCAGTGATGCACCTTGGTTTCAGTATGGCCTTAATATTTGCAATCTTGTGATAGAAGAAGGCGTTACAACGATTGGAAAATATGCCTTTTATAAGTGTTACGGATTAAAGAGTGCAATCATTCCTGATAGTGTTAAAACCATTGGATATGAATCTTTTTATAATTGCGGCCTTGAAAGTGTGGATCTGGGCAAAGGTGTAACCAGTATTGGTTACGGAGCATTTCGCTATTCTGTTTTATCAAGCATAGAAATTCCAGATAGTGTTACTTCCATAGGCGAATGTGCGTTTTCTGACAGTGAAAACCTAACAAGCGTAATAATTGGCAAAGGCATTAAGAGTGTTGGAAGATATGCGTTCTATGGCTGCAACAATCTCCAGGATGTATATTATGCCGGAGATGAAGCAGCACGCAAAAAGGTTTCTGTTAGTTCGTTAAATGATCCGTTAACAGACGCCACCTGGCACTATAATATCTGCAGTGGCGATATAACAACGGTACATAGCTATGAATGGATCATTGATCTGGAAAGTACCTGCGGCACGGATGGCGTAAAGCACGAAGAATGTACAGTGTGTCAGGCTAAGCGCAACGAAAATACGGTTATGACGGCAACCGGCGACCACACTTTCCTTGCCAATGGCACTTGTGTAAATTGCGGAAACAAGATCAGCTTGTCTGTTACAGATGAGGACGGAAACCTGATTGGAGAATATACAACGATCAGTGAAGCTATGCGTGCGGCGGCGGAGGGTCAGACCTTATTACTGCAGGCGGATATTAGTGATACAAATGTGATTTTGCCGACAGGTGTGAGTCTTGACCTGAATGGTTACGTATTGACTGCCGATTCTGTGCTTGCCTATTCCAGCAGTGCGATCATCGACACCAGTGAGGATGCAAGGGGTCTATTGAAGATCAACGACACAGACGGCAATATGATCTGTGCAGACAACAGCCAGTTGCCTGTGTATGATGCAGAGGCAGGTGGCTATCGCTTCTTTGCCATAGATGTAGAGCCCTGTGCGGTTACCGGCGGCAGTAAGTACTGGTTCAAGATCAAGGCAGAGAAATTTGCACCCCTGTATGATCTGATCCAAGCGGATGCCGAAGTGCAGATCAAAGTTAAAATGACTTGGGACGGACAGACAGAAGATGCTTTTGCAGCTGCTGATTTGGCGTTTACCAAAGCTTGGGCAGATCGCTATAACGCAAACGAGGATATTTATATTACTGTTTCTGTAGCAGAAGCGGAAGTCGTGGAAAACTTCAAGCTGATTCCCATGATCACCTCCGGCGGTGTTGAGATCTCTGGCGAAGAAATGTAATAGATACACGAAGGGCGCGGCTAAACGGCCGCGCCCTTGCTGTCAACAATGCCTTCTCCCGGGGAGAAGGTGCCCCCAAAGGGGGCGGATGAGGAATGCGGGCGATATTTTTACATTTACCTCAATATTGCAGACCTTCACTGCACTACACTGCACGCCGTTCCTCATCAGTCAGCTTCGCTGACAGCTTCCCCCCCCGGGGGAAGCGATTATCTATGATAGACACGCCGGGATTGTCGTCCCCTACAAACGGTTGTTGCGATCACAGGATCATAGGCTGGATTTGTCTGCCTTCCAGGGCAGCTTCCAATGCCTGCGGGATCCGGCTGAAATCTGCCACCATACTGGTTGGTTTTTTCTCCGGGTCATCCTGTCCGAAGGGTACAAAATAATAGTTCTTTCGGCTTAAAAGCTTGCCGATATTCTCTGCGGCGCCGGCAAGGGCGTCGTTGGTGGAAACGGCGATCAGGACCGGGCGACCGTTGCGCAAATGACTTTTTGCCGCCATAGTCACCGGTCCGTCGGCAATGCTGTGGGCAAGCTTTGCCAATGTATTACCGGTACAGGGAGCAATGATCAGGGCATCCAATAGCTTTTTCGGTCCGATCGGCTCGACCTGGGCAATGGTAAACAGCGGCGGCTTGCCGCAAATGTCCTCCGCCTGTCGGATATGGGTCTGTGCAGTGCCAAAACGGCTGTCGATGGTATAGGCACTGTGGGAAAAAATCGGGATCAGGGTGTGCTTTTTTGACAATTCTTCCATTGCAGGAAACATAGACTTGTAGGTGCAAAAAGATCCACATACGGCAAATCCGATGTTCATACAGAAAACTCCTTTCCGGAAGTAAGGCGCATAGCGGTGCGTGCGATCAAAGCACCGGAGCTTTGGGGTGCGTCGCTGCCCGGAAGCCCTCTGGCCCAAATGACATCCCTGCCACCCAAACCGAGGGTTGAGGCCAGATCGATCTTTATACCGTCTCCCGGTGTCTGCTCAGAGACCATAACCGGCACGGTATTAAAAATCAGCCCATAGGGTGCGGTGTCAATATTTTCAGTTTTGACAACCCCATATCCCAGTGCACCAAGAATGGCCCGGTCCGATTCCTTTCTGGCGGAAACGGTGACGATGGCACCCATTTGCCGCAAAAGCGCAGCAAGGCATTTGCCGATCCGTCCCCATCCGATCACAAGCACTGGCATAGCCTGTAATGTGGCAGTCAGTTTTGTCATAGCCAGCTTTACCGCACAGTGTGCCGTGATCGCCGCATTTTCTGCTAAGTACACCGGGTCCTGAAGAAAATCTGCTGTGGCATATCCTGATAATTCCGGTCGGTTCAGATTCCCACCCAGAACAGTGACATTTTTCGGCAGCCTTTTTAAAAGCGTGCCCAGATCACCGCCGCCTTTTATTCTTCCGTCCGGCTCAAAGCTGGGAACAGGTAAAAGAAGATGGGTGGCATTTTCGGGCTCAGAGACTATGGTAAAATGTTCGTTTTTCAAATATTCAACTGCATAGCTAAGGGCGGCAGTGTAGCCGGCAGTATAAAATTTGCAATATGTCATAGCAAAACATCCTTTCGTGACAGAATATGATTTCCGGTGCTCGGTTGTGCTTGATTTTTTCTTCTGTATTTGTATAATAAAAGCAAGAGGTGATATAAATGCAAAGATTGGGATTTATCCACGATATGATGGATGTGAAGGTGCTGATTTTGTTTGTGACAGCCCGGTCCAGTTATCCGATGACGGTTCAGGAGATTTATGAGCTTTGCTATCAGGACGAGTGCCTGAGCTATTTTGATGTATGCACAGCGGTCCCCCAAATGGTAGAGTCCGGACACCTGAAGTTAGTGGATGGGGAAAAATATGAGATCACGGAAAAGGGAAGAAATGACGGCGCACTGATCGAAGACTCTATTGCTTTTTCTGTGAAACAGCGGGCAGAAAACGCAGTGGAACGGTTTAACCGCCAGCTTCGCCGCAGCAGCTTTATCAAAACAAAGCTGATCGAACGGGACAACGGAGATTTTTCTGTGCTGATGTCCTTGGATGACGAGGCAGGAAATTTGATGAAATTGGAGCTGACTGCACCCAATCAGCGTCAGGCAGTACGGCTGAGCCGCCTGTTTGAGAAAAAAGCGGAGATGATTTATAACCTTACCATGATGGAACTTCTTGAGGATGAAGACAATGTAAATTAATAAAGACCCTTGTGTAATTGGCGACTATATGATATAATGTAGTTACACCGGAGGACCGGTGATACGAAAGGAGTTGCCGATTATGAAATTTCAATTCAGTGAGAAGAAAGTTAAGCTGCCCAAGTCTGTCCATACTTATGCTGAGAAAAAAGTAATGAAGCTGTCCCGCTACTTTGACGAGGACGCTGAGGCACTGATCGTATTTTCCGTGGAAAAGAACCGCAACAATGTGGAATTGACTGTTCACGGTGCAGGAACCTGGTTCCGTGCAAGAGAAAGCACTTCCGATATGTTCGCTTCCATCGATGCCGCTGTGGGCACTATCGAAGGTCAGATTCGTAAGAATAAGACAAGACTTGCCCGTCGTCTGCGTCAGGACGCATTTACCCGTACCGTTGAAGAAACCTCCTTTGCAGTGGAAGAACCGGAGGAGGAGCTGAACATTGTTCGCGTCAAGCAGTTCCACTTCAAGCCTATGACCCGCGAAGAGGCTGTTTTGCAGATGAACCTTCTGGAGCATAATTTCTTTGCGTTCCGGGATGAGGATAACGGCGGCACATTTGCTGTGGTTTACCGTAGAAACGACGGCGGCTACGGCCTGATCGATGATATTGACTGATATATTTTCTAAATAGCAAGCACCCCGGCGGATTTCCGCCGGGGTGCTCTTTGCATTTTTAGTCCTCTTTACGGTACATTTCCCGATAGGCTTTCGGGGACATAGAATAGACCCGCTTGAATATTTTGGAAAACAGCGGCAGGTCGTTGATACCTACCTGATACATAATTTCAGAGATTTGCATATCTGTTTCGATTAACAGAGATTGTGCCGTAGACATTCGCAGCTGGGTAATATATTTGGCAGGTGTACATCCGGTGGTTTCCTTAAAATATCGGATGAAGTTTCGCACATCCATATGAATATAGGATGCCAATGTGCTGTTTGAAAGATCACCTTGCATATTTCTGGCAATGTATTTCATCAAGATCTTGATTCGGTTGTCCTTTTCGTAAAACTCGGAAGTCGTCATATCACCGGACAGGCGGATATACTCCGACAAAAGTGCAAACATCACAGAGGACAGCTGGAGATTGTGAGAAAGCTTATTGCCGGTTGCGCATTGGTTAAGCTGTGTGAATAGCTCAGTGACCTTACCGCCGGGAGGAACATCTATATAGGGCGGCAAATCCAGGGCGTTGATCAGGTCGGTGTTGCCATAGATCAGATCAAAGTGAAGCCACCATTTGGAAAAAGGCTGAGTGGTGTCGTTTTGATAGCTATAGGTGGCACCTGCCGGTATAAAGAACCATCGGCCGGGGATACCTGTATAACTTTTTCCGTTGATGCGGATGGTACATTTTCCGGATTTGATGTAGTAAAAACGATGCTGATGGAAGGTTTTTTCGGATTCCTGCCACGATCTGCCTGCGTCAATGGAAAAGTAGCAACCGTCCCGAAAAATCATATTCAAATTGATCAGACGAAGGTCTCTTGGCTGCATAGTGCACTCCTTAGCTGTGGGAAGTTGGTTGAAATTTACCACAAATCGACAAGTCTTGATTACTTTTAGAAATTCAAAAACATTATAGCAGAGGTATAATTAAATTGTCAAGAAACCCTTGAAGGAGTAAATGTTCTATGAGAACAGAAAATAACTACGAATTTCGGTCTCGATATTGCCGTGTACATAGAAGAATACAAAACTGGAAAGACAGAATATCTGAAGAAGATGAGATCGTTCTTGGGAAAGAAATAACTCTCTGTCTGGACTGTGACAGCGAAGTGGCACAGCTGGCAATAAAGGACTTTTCTGCATACCTGAAAACTGCTTTTGGCATAAAGACAATGTATGTAAATGCCGGTGGAGATCTGAAGATCTCCATTGATCCGGAGCTTACAGAATATATGCACCGCAGAATTACGATAGACGACAGCGGCATTACCGTTGCGGCGGCAGATGATCGGGGTATTGCTCAGGCACTTTACGACCTGGAAAATACTATGAATGACCGGAAAGCGCCTTTTCTTAAAAAAGGAGCTATCGAGAAGAAGCCCCTGTTTTCTCCCCGTATGGTCCACTCCGGATACGGTCTGGATGAATTTCCCGATGAATACTTAAATGTTTGTGCCCACCACGGATTTGACGCGATCCTGGTTTATGTGGCAGGACCGGAGCTGTCCCGTCCGAACCTGAAAGCAAGGTTCGATTTTTCAGACCTGATACGCCGTGCCGCCAGATACGGCATTGATGTGTATGCCTACTGCTATGCCACCAACTTTGTCCATCCGGAGGAGGAGGGGGCAAAGGAAAAGTACGACGCAGTCTACGGGGAAATTTTCCGTGCCCATCCCTTTAAGGGTATGGTCTTTGTGGGAGAGAGTGTGGAATTTCCCAGCAAGGACACGCGCTCCACGGGAATGAAGCACAGGACCTTGCCGCCGGATGGCATTCCCACCGGCAAGCAAAGCCCCGGCTGGTATCCCTGCTGTGATTATCCCCAGTGGTTATCCCTTGTGCGGGATACCGTTCGAAATGTAAAGCCGGATGCGGATATTGTGTTCTGGACCTACAATTGGGGCTGGGCACCGGAAGCGGACCGGCTGGCTCTGATCGATCGGTTGCCTACAGATATATCCTTGATGGTCACCTTTGAAATGTTTCAGGAATATCAAATTGGCAACAGCAGGGGAAGGGTATCCGATTACAGTATTTTCTTGCCTGGACCGGGCGCATATTTTGCCAGCGAAGCGAAACGGGCAAGGGAGCGGGGCATTCGCCTTTATACCCAAGCCAATTCTGCCGGTCGCGCCTGGGACTTTGGTGTTGTTCCTTATGAACCTTTTCCCGGCCGGTGGCATTTACGCAATGAAGCCCTCCTGAAGGCACAGGAGGACTGGGGGCTGTGCGGTCTGATGGAAACCCACCATATGGGCTTTACACCATCCTTAATTACCAGGCTCAGCAGAGAGACCTTCAGCACAGGCAGTGCGGATTATAAAACCAGACTGAAGAGGATCGCCCAAAATCTGTCAGAAACCGAATGCGAGAAGGTGCTTGAGGCCTTTGCAGAACTGGACGCGTCTGTAGACGGACTTGTCCCCAGTGTGGAAAATCAGTACGGCCCGTACCGGATCGGTCCTGCCTATCCGTTTTGCATCAAGGAGGGCTTGAAGAAGCCGAACAGACCCGGTGCTGTTTTCGGCAATGCCATTTACAATGTCAGAGATCAGTTCCGGGACAGTAAGTTTGTCAGTCCCTACAGTGTGCGGATACTGGATGAAATGCGTCTTGCAAAGCTGGCACTGAAGCACACAAATAATGCCATCAGGCTCTTAAAGACCGTCTCCAATAAAACGGAAGCACTGAAAAGACTTCTGAATTTGGTCAAGTTTTTGGCTTGCTGTCACCATACAGCCGTCCATTTCCAGAAATTCTATCAGCTGCGGGGAAAACTCCTGACAGCTGCAAAATTAGAAGATGTAAAAAAATACGCAAAAGCGATTGAAGCTTTGGTAGACGCAGAGCGGAAGAATGTAATGGCTGCAATTTCGCTTGTTCAGAAGGACTCTTCCCTGGGTTATGAGCCTTCGATGGATTATGTCTGCGATGAGGAAGCGCTCCTCTGGAAGCTTAAGCAGCTTGATTATATGGTAAGTGTAGAACTGAAACCTTATAAAATGATGGAGGGATACTGATGAAGAAGATTATGAAGCGATTGCTGGCATCACTTCTGCTGGTATGCCTGCTGGCGACATTCCTTGTGCCGGTGAATTTTGCAGTCACTGCAGAAGGTACACAGCAGACTGTTGCAGAGTATGCAATCACCTTGTACAATGCATCCGAAGATCAGGGCTACAACAGCTGGTTCAATAAGACCAAGGCGATCTCTGCCCTGAAAACCGATCTGGACAGTGCCTATGATGCTGGTACACTGAACTGGACCTGGGTAGATCACAAGGATGGTGCGGAGATCACCTACCGCAAGGGTAACGCCTATACCTTGCGTACTGCCAGTAAGAACAACTGGAACGCCCTGGAGCTTAATGTTCCCCAAAGCGGCAAGTTCAGTCTGGTGTATTCCGTGGATCCTTCCAAGGCGACCCATACAGCCGATGTCACGGCCTATATCTTTAAGGCAGATCTCCTGACGGAGGTTTCTGACAGTGCTGTGGAAGCACTGATGACAGCGGAAAACTGTGTGGGAACCCAGGCAATGCGTGCAAGTGTTACCGAGGCCGTCTTCGAAGCTGTAGATTTTGAAGCCGGTGCATATATCGTTGTGTATGAGGGCTCCGGTCTTATCTATCTGGATAAGCTTGCACTGGTTGCGGCAGTGGCATCGGAAGAAACAACTGCGCCTGCAGGATCAACCGAAGCTGAGACTACTGCACAGGAGACCACTGAGTCCGCTTCTGTCACAACTACAGAAACGACAGTACCTGATGGGTCTGCCGATTCGATCGTTTATGATTTTGAACTGTATAAGAATACGGTGTTCCAATCCGATGCCACAGCTTATTCTGTGGATACGGAAACAGGGCGCATCAAGTCTGATTTCCAGGCCCACCGCGCCTACGACGGGACAAATACAGTTGCTTCCTGGTTTTATGACAATTACGGCACGAAGATCAACTGGGGCATTGAAAATTCCAAGGGCAATGATTCAAACCTGAAGCATTATATGTTCCGGGGCAAAAACGATCAGGGTATGCGCTTGCGCCTGCCTGCCGCTGAACAGTATGCTTCTGTCCGTATTGCTGTGCCGGTTGGGGGAGTGTACTCGCTTGTGCTGGACTCCGGCAGCAATGCGAACACTGTGGATGTGTTCGTGTTCAAAGCACCCCAGGCATACGGTGCAGCTACCCTTACTTCCACAGCACAGATCGAAGAAGCAATGAAAGACTCTTCGAGTCTGGTAAAAGCAGATTTGAAGCTGGATGACAACACCCAATACAATCTTGGAAAATGGAACTTTGCCTCACAGGGTGATTACATAGTGGTGTTCAAAGTCAAAACATCTGCCGATGAAGGTGTCAGTCTGAGAAGGCTTACGCTGGCTGTTCCCGGCTCCGGTGAGGATTATACAGAGCCTACGGTGGATCCCAATGCCCCCACGGAACCGGAAAAGCCTGATGCGGCTGTTTCTGACGGTTTCTTTGACTTTGAAGTTTACAATTACAAAGCCTTCTCCGAAATTGACAGCTCTCTGAATTTTGCCAAAAACTACGGCAACGGAAAGACTGTTGGGGAGCAAATGCGGGACAGCTATCCTGAAAAGGTAAATTGGAAGGTAGAAGCTTATTCCGCCAACATCAAAGAGGAGAATATTATCGTCCGTGGCGGCAGTTATCAGCAGGGCCTTCGCGTGGATGTGACCGCCGGTGACTGGATCGCTTTCCGTCTGAATGTGACCAAAAGCGGCGCTTATGATTTGGTGTTTAACACCAATAACGCTGTGTACTCCACCGTTGCATATCCTTATATTTTCCCGGCAACCGGTGAAGCAATGACGGCTGCCCAGATCGAAGCGGGTATGGTGGATGCCAACAAGCTTGCTACTGTCAGCCTGAACGGCCAGCGGCTAAGCAGCAATGCAGGTGTTTATACCTTCACGCCCGGCGAGTACATTGTGGTTCTGAAGGCAAATGGGAACCGTATCAATCTGAGCAGCATCGCACTGGAAACCCATATTGAGGTCGCGCCAAAGGAACCGGTGGATAAGATGACCTATAATTTCCATCTGGTTAGCGTCGATCCCGATTTCCCCCAAAGCTCCATAACCAAATATACTGATGATACCAAAACTGAGCGCATCTATACCAAGATCGCAAAGATGTATGCGGACAATGTGATCGATTGGAAATATGAAACAAGCGGAACCGGCGGCTATCCCAGTATTCGGGCGACCTATATGCGCTTTAAGTCCACAGTGGACTGGATAGAGGTAGAGGATGCCTGGAATGCTTTCCGTATTGAAGCCCCCGGTGCAGGCATCTACGATGTGCGTTTGAACTGCGTGGATGCCAATACAGCAGTTGCAAACATTTACCTGATTCCTGCTGAGACTGGTGTGCCTATGGCTGCTGCGGATATCAAGGCAGCTATGACGAAGGAAAACCTGCTGATTTCCAAAGCGCGGCTCAGCGGCAAGGGTACATTCTATTTAGGTGAATATACCTTCGGTACGAACGAGGAATATGTGCTTGTATTCCAGTTTGTCAGAGGTAAGCGCCTGAACCTGATCAATATTGAGGTGACAAAGGACGGCTTGGTTGCTGACGGCAAGCTTCCTGTAGGCAAGACCTATCCCGGCGTTGTATACGATCTGGATCTGGGCGATTCCTTTGAGGGTATCTTGCAGCCCTACGGTGAGTACCGTTACGATATGCCCACACCCAAGGAAGCAGGCTATGCGGCACCGATCGATCAGGCAAATGCTGCCTGGAAAAGCGGCCGGTTAAACTGGAAGTGGGAAATGTCCAGCGACGGACTGGTAGAAAAGAATACAAAAGGGGAATATATTCCCACAGATATGATGCGTTTTTATAGCGGCACCGGTATGCGCCTTTACGGTGCGAAGGATGCCTGGGTGGCACTGCGGATCAAGAGCCCGGGCGCAGGTGATTTTACCATCTCCTTAAATCACGCCACTTGTCCCAACAGCGGCACGATCGCAATGTACATCCTGCCCGGTGATACCGCGAAGGAAGATATTTGGGCAGCAACCGACCCGGCCAACCGTGTGGGCAAGGCAGTGCTGACCAATGAATATGGAAACGAAGGTGTTGTGGATGGCTCCAATTCCGTTGTTGGTTATTGGAATTTTGAGTCAGGCAAGGAATACATCCTTGTGCTGGAATGCTATGAAAACTCCACCTTCGCTGCATCCTCCTGCCAGATGAACATTTCCCAGATTCTGATGCAAAAGGGCATTCTGGAAACAGAGCAGGAAACTGCAAAGAAGGTCAAGCCCATCACAGTTGCGGATAATGTTGTCCGCGTTGTGGATGCGGGTATGTTTACCGCTGTTACAGAAGTGAACGGTCACGATTATTACTTCGTAAAGCTGGAAGGCGGCACACTTCTGGTTTACGATCTGGACACCAATGAACTGATAGACGAGCAAAATATCGGCGGCACCCGCGGCAGAAATATGGCAGTGGCTCCCGACGGAAAGGTCTGGATCGGTGATACCAAGTATCTGGTGTGTTACGATCCCAAGACCCTGACCTGGAAAAAGACAGATACCTTCCCCAGCCACGTGGGCTTTAACTGTACCGGTATTCAGAATATTACCATTGACCCCGATGGCATTATTTATATGACAATGGTTGGCAATAATAATGTCCTTAAGTACGATCCTGAAACCGAGCGCTTTACGAAGGTGTTCGCGTATCCGGAGGCTGTTACATACGCAACCGCAATTACTTATTATGAAGGTTATCTGTATGCAACCTTCCAGTATGATAAGAAATTCAATTGCGTGGTCAAGTACAATATCGCTACAGGACAGATAGAAGGCAACATTGATATTATGTCGCTTACCGGCACTACAGTGGATACCCGTATCCGTTGCTTGAGTGTTTTGGGTGAAAATATGTTGGCTGTTGGCGTTGTTACGGAGTACAAAGACCGTGCCATTGTGATCAATATGGACACAATGGAATTGGTGGATGTCCCGGAATTGCCCGGTACCTTCAGCTGGGGCGTTACCAGTCCAATTGAAGGAAAGCAGTATGCAGTCATTGCCGGTTACGGTCTTTACGAGTACGATGTTGCCACTGGCGTGTTCTCCAAGTGTGTAGGCTTTGGCAGTGGCGGTGTTGGTTTCCGCAGCGGTGACCATAACTCCTTTGGTAGCTCCACCGTCACACTGGATGGCCAACTGTGCCTGATCAGCCATAGTACAACCGGCGGCCATCCCAGAATCTGGAATCTGGAAACCAAAGAGTATTATGAATGGCAGAATGTGGTCTACGGTGTTGGCGGCGGCTCTGAGGTCATCAGTATGACCAACGGTGAGCCCGGCTCCGGACTGATCTATGCAGGCACCTGGAATACAGACTACGCAGTTTCCTACAATATTAATACCGGCAAGCAGGAACTGACCTTCAAAACTGCCGGTCAGTCCGACTCCATTTTGTGGTATAAGGATAAACTGTATGCAGCCTGCTATAGTGCAACCGTGCTGGTGGAATGCTATCCGGAAACTGACGAGGTTGTTCAGCGGTTTAAACTGGACCACGAGATCACCGGACAGAAGCGCTTGCCTGCGATCACATCAGGTGACGGATATGTGTTTGTTGGCACAATTCCTGATTCCGGTTTGAACGGTGGCGCAGTTACCAGTTATAATACAACCACCGGTGAATACCGTTGGAAGCGTCACATTGTGCAGGATCAGTCGCCGATCTCTCTTGCCTATCATGATGGAATCGTCTATTGCGGTATGTCCCGTTACGGCGGTGACAGTGCCCTCCTTGTTGCGGGCTCTGCACTGATCGCTGCTTATGACCATCAGAAGGATGAGGTCCTGGCAACTCTGGATGTGCGTGACCATATCAAGGGTCTGGCAAGTCCTGTAGGCTATATCTATGGTGTGACCGCCGATCCCAATGTGGCAGAAAACGGCAGAATTTGGGCAATCGTTTCTGAAACGCTCTTCTGCTTTACCTTCGATAAGGAAACAAAGAAGTTTGATGTGCAGGAAGTGATTTCCTTTAATAAGAGCCTGTATTCTACCACCAGTGGTGTGAACCGTCAGGCAAAGACCTTGTATTTTGACACAGAAAACAATTATATTTATGCTTCCTTCTATCCCACCGGTGGTGGTATGCAGCGCATAGAGCTTGCCGATTGGAACGCACCCATTGGCAAAGTAAAAGTCGCAGGCAATCAGCGGATTATGGGCTATACCCCTGAGGACTGGCTGATAGCAGAGGACGGAAATCTTTACTTCGGTAATGGCGGTGATATTATGATGTTGCCGCTGAATGTAACCGATGAGGACTGGGCAATTGCAGAGAACGTTGATGCAATGTTCCGGGAGATCCACTCCGGTGAGATTACCGTGGAAACCGAGAGCGCCATTCGTACAGCCCGCTCTGCATACGAAAACTTAAGCTGGTACTATAAAGCACTGATCCAGGATCTGGAACTGTTGTATGAGGCAGAATCGGATGTGTTGGAATGCAAGATCGATGCAGGACTTAAGCAGCATTCAGAGGTTACTGCAGATTCCTATCCTGACTTGAAGGAACTGGTCGAGGAGTACAAGGGCTTGAATAAGCGCCAGCAGCGGTATGTGAAGAACTATCCGGAACTGAAATCTGCCTATGACTTGGCATCAAAACTTAACGATGAGCGTATCGCTGCAGCAATGCAGAAGAAGGTGGATGCGCTTAAGGAGCTGCTCCCCATTGATTCTTTGGATAAAGAACCTGCGGTGATTGAGGTCCGTACCCAATTCGATGCCCTCACCGGCGGTCAGAAGCTGTTGGTGGATACTACGATCCTGAAGGAAGCAGAGGCGCAGGTTGCTGTGCTTCGTGTCGAGTTCGTTAAGCAAGTGGAAGCCCTCATTCAGGCAATCCCCGCCGAAATCACCCTGGAAGCTGAGCCTGCTATTATGGAAGCAAGAGCGGCTATGGATAAACTTTATTCCGATGAGCGCGCACAGGTCTCTTTTGCAAAACTGGATCAGGCGGAAATGAAACTCAGAACACTGAAGAATGCTAAGGCAGCGGCAGAAAATGTGGATATGCTGATCAAAAACATCGGCATTGTCACCCTGGGCGATAAGGCACGAATTGCCGAGGCGAGAAAGGCGTACAACACACTGGATCAAACAGGTCTCCAGTTCTGCACAAAGGGCAATAAACTAAAGCGCGCAGAATTTATCCTGAAAGCATTGCAGACCTGGGGTATCCCCGCAATTGTCGTAGCAGATGTGGGTATTATCTTTGCAGCAGTCTGGTTTGTTCCCAGTCTGCACAAAAAGGTGTTTAAGTCCAAGAAAAAAGAAGAAACCATTGATGAATAAAGATCTTGAAACGGATAATGTAGGGCGGGGGTTCGCTCCCGCCGCTACAAACTTAAACCAATATGAAAAGAGGTTTCATTATGCTTAAGAAAATTTTAGCAGGTGTTCTGGCACTGGTGTGCTGTATGACCTTACTGGTCGGCTGCGGTGAAGACGGCGAAGAAGTAACATTCGACGGCGGCAATGTCGCCCTGGAAAATTACCAGACACCGGATCTGACCGGAAAAACCGTTAACTTGTATGCGTTCTCCAACTCTGACTGGGATCATGAATCCTCCTGGTTGCTGCCCCAGATTGAGAAAGCCCTGAATGTAGACCTGAACTATGTGGAACTGGACAGTTTCGCTCAACAGATCGCAACGATGATCGCAGAACGGGATATTCCGGATCTGATCTTTTCCAATACCTATAGCAACCAATGGGAGAGTTACGGTGATGACGGCGCACTTATCAATGTGTATAACTACCTGGATATGATGCCCAACCTGAAACGGTTTTTGGAAGATCCCAAGCATAAGAACGATGTGACCCGTTATACAACGCGAGAAGGCGCACTATATGCGATCCCCCTTTATACTCCGGAAGCCAGCGATCCCTATGTGTTCCTGTACCGCAAGGATATTTTTGAAGCCAACAATCTGACCTTCCCCACCAATCAGGAAGAGTTTGTGGCAACCCTGCGGAAACTGAAGGAACTGTATCCTAAGTCCTATCCCTTTGTGATGCGTTCTATTAACGGCAATATGCAGGGCGTGCAGGCATTCAGCCACCTGTGGGGTGGCACCCACGTGCTGCAGGGTAACTACAACACCATCTTTACCTTGGATGAAAACGGCGAGTACTATATGGCACAGATCAGTGATGCCTATAAGGAAATGGGTATGTTCCTTCGGGAACTGACCGATGAAGGTCTGATGCACCCCTCTTGCGCCACTATGGATACCGCTTCCTGGTATGAGGCATTTGCAAGTAATACTTCTTTCATTACCTTCGATAAGACCGACCGTCTGCCTATGATGAATCGTTCCGGTAAGGCATTGCGGGAGGAATTCCAGGTAATTGCGGCTGCTCCCTTTAATTTTGGCAGCCATGCAAAGGAAACGGATGTGGTTACCACCAGTTTTGCCGCCGGCATTGGCTCTGGCTCCGGCTTCTGGTATGCCATTGGTTACAACGATAATCTTCAGACATCACTTGCCTATATTGACTGGCTGTATTCCGACGATGGAATGCTGCTGACCAACTGGGGTATCGAAGGCGAAACCTTCGAAGTGGACGAGAACGGCAACCGGAAATATATCCAAAGCTTCTTGGACACCTACGGTGGACTGATCGGCTCCGGACTATATCAGCCTGGTTTTGTTGGTGAGCGTATGGAGGGCGCATACCGTGCATCCCTGAATGAATTTGATTCCGCTTCTCTGGAACTTGGCTTGCAGTTCCGTGGCAAAGACCCTTCCCAGCATATGATTCGCTATAATGACGAGGAGCAGAATGTCTATGATACCTATGCACTGGCACTGTTTAACTATGCGCAAACGCAGTGGCAGAAAATGTATATGGGTCAGCGGAGTTTTGATGAATGGGATCAGGTCCTTGTGGAAATGAAGGAAAGATACCACTATGATGAACTGATGGAAGTTCATAATTCTGCACTGAAAAGAGTGCTGGAAGAAAATGGTATGTCCTAACAAACCAATTGTCTCCATCCTAAATTGCGAAGGCCCGGCGGATTTATTCCGCCGGGCCTGTCAGTCTGTCAAAAAACTCTTTTTTGACAGACTGGCAGAGGTCAAAGGAGCCACAAAG
>JAZNDF010000053.1:0-3238 GCA_045587925.1 Faecousia sp. | reverse complement strand
CACAACGCAGTGATTACACATCATACCTTCAATTTTCAACACCTTTTCCATATTGTTTTCTCCTTTATCATTCAGCGCCAAAGGCTTGCCCTCGGCGTGCTTTTTATTTTTTGGCTTAAACCATCTGAGCCGCAGTGCATTCGTTACCACAAACACCGAACTGAAGCTCATGGCAAACGCACCGATCATCGGATTCAGTTTTAATGCAAAGGGGATAAAGAACACCCCTGCCGCAACAGGAATACCGATAATATTATAGATGAACGCCCAGAACAGATTTTGCTTGACGTTGCGGATGACCGCTTTGCTGAGTCGGATGGCAGTGGGCACGTCCATCAAATCGCTTTTCATCAAAACAATATCAGCCGATTCCATGGCGATATCGGTTCCCGCACCAATGGCAATTCCCACATCCGCTCTTGCAAGGGCGGGCGCATCGTTGATACCGTCACCTACCATGGCGACCTTCTTACCTTCGCTTTGCAGACGGCGGATCTCCTCCTCTTTATCCTGCGGATACACTTCGGCTATTGTTCGCGGCGCGCCCACTTGACGACGGATCGCTTCTGCGGTCTTGGCGTTGTCACCGGTAAGCATAACGACCTCGATACCCATAGCCGATAATTCTTCTATCGCCTGTTTGCTGGTCGGCTTCACTACGTCTGCAACCGCGATCACACCGATAAGCTCATCGGCACGGGCAAAGAACAGAGGCGTTTTACCGTCCACTGCCAGTTCTTCACCCAAGCGATGAAATTCTTCGTCTGTAATTCCATATGCCTCCATCAGTCTGCGGTTTCCTGCAAGACAAGTTTTTCCGTCGATAACACCGGTAATGCCTTGACCTGCGATCTGGTGAAAATCGCTTACAGCGAGATAAGATATTTCTTTCTTTTCCGCTTCTGTCACGATGGCTTCCGCCAAGGGATGCTCCGACAGCTTTTCAAGAGATGCTGCAATTTGTAAAAGTTCCTTTTCGGAAATTCCTTCACGGCAAAGAATATCCGTAACGGCAGGCTTGCCTTCGGTGATGGTTCCTGTCTTATCCAGTACCACCGTATCAATGCTGTGTGCAGTCTCAAGTGCTTCTGCCGATTTGATTAAGATTCCGCTTGTGGCTCCTCTGCCCGTACCCACCATGATCGCAGTAGGCGTGGCAAGCCCCAAAGCGCAGGGGCAAGAGATCACGAGAACCGAAATGCCGATAGAGAGAGCGAACTCCAAGCCGTAGCCTGCAATCAGCCAGACGATAGTGGCAATCACCGCAATCGCGATTACAATCGGCACAAACACGCCGCTGACCTTATCAGCAAGTTTTGCAATGGGTGCTTTGGAGCTTGTCGCTTCATCCACAAGACGAATGATCTGCGAAAGCGCCGTATCGTCACCAACCTTTGTCGCCTGCATTTTGATGTAGCCCGATTTGCTGACGGTAGCACCGATCACCTTATCTCCTACGTTCTTTTCTACGGGGATACTCTCACCCGTCAGAGCTGATTCATCGATAGCAGAAAAGCCTTCTAGCACGATACCGTCCACAGGAACCGATTCGCCACCCTTTACGATAAGCACGTCACCGAGAACCACGTCGTCCACGGGGATCTGAATTTCCTTGCCGTCCCGTACTACGGTAGCAGCCTTGGGCGCCAGATTCATCAGCTTGGTAATCGCATCGGAGGTCTTGCCTTTGGCTCTCGCCTCCAAGGTCTTACCAAGGGTGATCAGTGTCAGAATCATAGCGGCAGACTCAAAATACAGGTCCATTATAAAGCTATGGACAAGCTCCATGTTTCCGCTTCCCAAGCCGAACCCGATTTTATAAATCGCATAGATTCCGTAAACGGTTGCCGCACCGGAGCCGATAGCAATCAGCGAATCCATATTGGGTGCGCCGTGAAACAGTGCCCGAAATCCGCTCTTAAAATATTTGCTGTTAATGATCAGTACGGGTATCAAGAGCAGAAACTGGGTAAAGGCAAAGGTCATGGCATTTTCCATTCCTAAAAGGAAGCTCGGCAGGGGCCAGTTCATCATATGCCCCATCGAAATATAAAACAGAGGAAGGGTGAAAATGACCGAAAGCCATAGCCGTTGTTTCATCCCTTTGTATTCTGCCTGCGCCGTGCTGACCTGTGTTTTTTCGGCCTTTGTATTCTGACGGTCATCTTTTGGTTTCGCCCCGTAGCCGCTGCTTTCAACGGCACCTACAATACCTTCGGTGTTCATACCGTTCTCATCGTATGAAACCGACATACTGTTTTTCAGAAGATTGACCGATACGTCCTTCACGCCCGGAAGCTTTCTCACACAGCTCTCCACTCTCGACGAGCAGGCCGAGCAGGTCATACCGGTTATATCAAATTGTTCTTTACGCATAATATCACTTCTTTCTTTGCGAAGCTTCTTCGCTTTCTATGGTCTTATTGTATCACGACAATTCCCCCCCTTCCGTGATGACATCACATAAAAATACCACTCTTCTTTTTTTGAAAGAGTGGTACTTGTTTAATTATCCATTCCGCAGGCGGTAGCACGGCAAGTTAATGCGCGGTCGTTTGTTACCGCATCGTAAAAACGAAATCCTCCTGCGAAATTATATGCCGTGTAGCCGTTACCTTCTAAAATGCGGCTTGCGATATAACTGCGCAGACCGCTTTGGCAGATCACGTACACGGGCTTGCCTTTTTCTACTTCGTCAAGGCGTTCTCTCAGCTCGTCGACGGGGATATTCCGAAAGCCCTCAATATGACCACGACTATATTCTGTAGCCGTTCTCGTATCAAGAAGCGTTACACTTCCGTCACGGGGCAATTTATCCGCATCCTCAAGATGCCATTGCTTCAGCACACCGTTTGCGATGTTATCGACCATAAAGCCTGCCATATTCACGGGATCCTTCGCCGAAGAATAGGGCGGCGCATACGCAAGGTCAAGATCCTTCAAGTCGGTCGCCTTCATTCCCGCACGAATAGCGGTGGCAAGCACATCGATGCGCTTGTCTACGCCTTCGTATCCCACGATTTGTGCACCAAGCAGACGGTAGGTGTCTTTTTCAAAGACCACCTTCATGGTCATCACCTTACCGCCTGGATAATAGCCTGCGTGGCTCATGGGCGAAAGGATGACCGTATCCGCATCCAGTCCCGCCGCCTTCGCACTTCGTTCGTTGATGCCCGTCAGTGCCGCCGTCATATCAAAGACCTTAATGACCGAGCTGCCCTGCGAGCCATTATATCGG
>JAZNDF010000052.1:0-4189 GCA_045587925.1 Faecousia sp. | reverse complement strand
CTGGTATGATGAAGATGGCGATGGCACCTACGAAACCACCGCCCCTCAGCTTATCATCTATGCCCACGAAAACATCTACGGTGGTAGCTGGAGTGATGTAAACTTTACCGGCGCTGCCGGCAGTTCCTACTTCCAGGGCGGTATCTTCGGCTTTGACGAGAACCTGAACTACTACCTGAACGGTCAGTATCCTCTGGCAGGTACCGGTTGGGGTCCTACCTCCGACCAGATCGTGTTGGAGGCTGGTGATTTTATCGATATGGCATCCTTCTCCAGCTGGGACTTCTATATGGACTCTGCCTACGGCTTCCACTTCTTTGCCGACAGCAACGGTGATATTACCCATAGTTATACCGTTGAGGAAGGCTCTGCTCTGGATGTGAAGCTGATCCGTGGCACAAAGGACTATGAATATAATTCTGTGTTCTTTGACGCACCGGACTTCGAGGTGTTCTACGGCACCGCCTATGGCAATGCTGCCGGTTCTGTAACTACTGACAGCGAAGGCTGTGCATCCATTACACTCCCCTCTGCCGGCACATGGTATGTCTGGTGCGACGGTGGCTATGGTGCGGAATATCCCGATGCTATTGTTTCCGCTCCCGGCTATGCAAAAGTGACTGTTACCAGTGGAGAGGAATACGAAACGCCCCGTCAGCCTCAGGATGTTTCCGCTGTGCTGAATGCTACCATGGCACAGCTTGCTACCACCGTCACCGAGCCTGTTTTCGGCACCACTGCCGGTGAGTGGACGGTGCTGAGCCTGGCTCGCGGCAATTACTACGCCAAGGACAATGCCTACTTCACCGATTACTATGACCGCATTGTGGAGACTGTCAACACCACCGCAACCTCTGTCAATATGAGCGGCGCTCTGCACAAGAACAAGTCCACCGAAAACTCCCGTCTGATCGTTGCCCTGTCTGCCATCGGCAAGGATGCCACCTCTGTGGGCAACTGGGATCTGGTGGAGGCATACAGTGCCAACGGCTTTAGCTGGATCAAGAAGCAGGGTCTCAACGGCACCATCTGGGCGCTGATCGCTCTGGATTCCAACAATTATACAACCACCGACACCACAATCCGCCAGCAGTGTGTAGATGAAATTTTGGCAAAACAGCATGATGACGGCGGCTGGGCACTGCAAGCCAATCTGACCTATGCCTCCGACCCCGACGTGACCGGTATGGCACTGACCGCTCTGTATCCCTACCGGGATCAACCGGAGGTTGCTGCCGCTGCGGAGGAAGCCTTTGCTTGCCTGTCCGCTATGCAGCACGATAACGGCGCCTTTGCTTCCGGCGGCAGTGAATGCTCCGAAAGCTGCGCCTGGGTCATCGTTTCTACCACCATGTGGGGCATCAATCCCGATACCGACAGCCGTTTCATCAAGAACGGTAATTCTGTTGTAGACGCTCTGCTGACTCACTATCTGGAAGATTCCGCTACATTCCAGCACATCGTAGGCGCAGGTAGCAACGCTATGGCCACCGACCAGTCCTGCTATGCACTGGTTGCCTATGACCGTTTTGTGAACAATGAAAAGGCTCTGTTTGACTATTCTGATGTAAACTTCGAAGAAGAAACCGTTGTTGCCGGCAAACCTACCGCTACTTTGGGTCTGCCTGCACAGATCACCGACGATGTAGGCAAAACCTTTAATGCAGTCATCACGCTGGATCAGTGGGACAATACCGCAGGCTATAAGCTGATTGACTTTATTTTGAATGTTCCGGAAGGACTGAGCGTTACCGGTGTTACCGCCGGCAGCCGTCTCACCGGTGGCGAAGTCAGTTATCATTTGGATGAAGACGGCAAGCTGCGCGTTGTGTATTTTGATGCCAACAATCACAGCAACATTACTGTTGTTGGTAACGCAGAAGGCAACGCATTCCCCGCACAGTTCTTCACCATTACCTTCCAAGTGGATGCTGCCGCTGTGGGCGAACAGAAAGCGATCAGTATCGGTGGTATGTCTGTCAAGCTTACCTCCGATTCTAATGACGAAAGCGCTATGGTAGTCGTAAATACCGCTGCCGCCGCAGGTAATATTGAAGTTGTAAAGGGTATTTCTTATAGTGCCATTTGCCTGTACACCGGTGATGATATTGACCTGATTCCGTCCACCAAGAAAGCTGTTGCCGTGTCTGTGGTTGGCATTGCAAATGCAACCAAGCTGACCTACAGCGATGGCACCAATCAGTACACCTTTAAGTACAGCGAAGAGATCTCTGCAAAAACCGGTGTTGCCACCTATGTAGCATTGGTGGATGCGTCCATCGATATGGCGCAGTTTGCAACCAAAGCGAACTTCACCTTGGCAGAAGATGCTGCTGCCCAAATCACCTTTGGTGATACCAACGGTGACGGTGTGATCAACGCACAGGACGCTCTGAGCGCTGTGGATGCCTGGCTGCGCAAGGGTGATGCACCTACCGACGATCAGATCCTTACAATGAACGTCAATGGTGACAGCCGTATCAATACCTTTGATGCTCTGGGTATTGTAGAAGCCTTCGTGAACAAGAGCGAATACCTTGTTGTTACCAAAGCTGCTACATTGACCACCAATCCGTAATAATCCTTTGGGTGGGAGATGCCCTCTCCCACCCAAACTTTGCGAAGGAGTGTTTCTATGAAAAAGTTTCTTAAAAAAAGATGGCCTTGGATCGTGGGTATCTGTGTCCTGATAGCAGCAGTTATCGTACTTTTGACACAGTGTAACAAAAGGAGTGAACTCCCAATTCCCGGCGAGCCTACTTTGATTGTGGAAACGCCCCAAAAGCTTTCTGTATCCCAGACAGAGGAATTCACATTGGATGTAACCATTTCCCAACTGGGAGATGCCCGTTACCCCGCAATGAGTATGAGTATTGCTTTTGATTCTTCCAGACTGGAATTTCTGGGTGTGGAGGAAGGCAACATTTTTATTTTAAGTGACGAAAACAGCTCCGGGCAAAAGCTTCCTGATTGGAGCTGCAACGTGCAAAACAGTAACGATACCGGTTCAATCAACATTATGTATTTGGATATGACCGGTGGTAAAAACGCATTTTCCAAAGAGCTTTTGGCTGACGATTACAATGTAGTACTGCGGCTGAAATTCCGTCTCCGGGGAAGCGCAAGACCGGGAGATGTCCTTGATTTGATAGTAGAGGATGCAGTATTTGCCGCATCCGACGAAACCCAAAGTCTTGCTATGACTACGGACACCTTGAAGGTCAAAAACGGCAGACTGGTGATTGGAGAATAATGATGAAGAAAATACTGAGTCTATTATTGGCTTTTATTATAATGCTTTCTCTATGCGCCTGTGAGGGCAACTGGGAAAGCGTCAATCTGAAAGATCCTATTGGAATTGGCGAAGACGGAACTATTAAAGAAAGTATTATCAAACAGGTCAAGAGTGAGAATGCCATCGGTGTCTTTACCGGAAAATCCGGAGATTACAAATACGAATGGACCATCTTTGGCAGCGACATTGCTGAGCCGAAAGAAATCAATCTCGGCGTGCAGATCAGCAAGGCCGATGATGGAAACATCAACGTTGTACTTACCCAAGCAGATGCCTTTGGCTTTTCTGCACTTCTTTCCATTTATCTAAACGAGAAATGGGATGCCCAAAGTGCTACTGCCTATGCAAACGATAAAGCAATTGCCTCTGTATCCGTTACAGGCAGTAAAACCACCATTTTGAATATTACATTAGACGGCTCTGCAAATAATTTCATCATTCGTCCCGATGCGAATCCTGAGGACGAAAATCAAACTCCGTCAACCGAAACAACCGCACCCGATCAAACACCTTCCACCCCCACAGGCGGACAAGATGACTACCTTTCTAAGCCGGAGCAAAATGGAGGCAAAGACAAGTACAATACCGATCCCGTCCCGGAAGGCAAGCCTCAGCCGGTAGAGCCGGAAAATCAGGATGTCAACAAGGGTAAAACCTACACCTGCACCTTCTCTATTGAGTGCTCCACTATTTTCAATAACCTAAGCATGCTGGAACCTGACAAGCTGGAAATGGTTCCTTCCGGCGGTGTAATTTTGAAAAAGACCACGATGACCTTCTACGAGGGAGAATCCGTATTTGATGTTCTTCAGCGGGTGTGCAAGGAAAAGGGTATTCATATGGAATCCTCCTGGACACCTATCTATAACAGTGCCTACATTGAGGGAATCCACA
>JAZNDF010000051.1:0-19481 GCA_045587925.1 Faecousia sp. | reverse complement strand
ATACTGCAATGCGCCCTAAAACTATGCAATTGTCTACATCCTGCGGATGTAGGGGCGGTCATTGACCGCCCGCGGGCGATTAATAATCGCCCCTACATATTCTACCGTAGATTTTGCGCATTTTGCAACACGCCCCTTTTTGCTATAACCATCCAATTCCTGTTTGACACACCAGTGCGTCAAACAGAAATTTAACAAATTGTAACAAGGGTGCATTGCAAATCACTGCAATGCACCCTTGATTTTATTTTGTTATTTCAGCTCCCAGGGTTTGATCTGGCTGGATTTTTCATACAGTCGCAAATAGCTGTCGTAGCGGGTCTTTTCGATCTTCCCTTCCTCTGCGGCGGCGCGGACTGCACAGCCCGGCTCTGCCCGGTGGGAACAATCGTGAAACTGGCATTTCCCCAGATAGCCTTCAAAATCCGGGAAGGCATATTGGAGATCCTCCTTTAAGATCGCATCCATCTGGTCTGTATCGAAGGAGGAAAAGCCCGGTGTATCTGCCACATAGGTTTCTTCGTCCAGGCGGTATAGCTCCACATGGCGGGTGGTATGCCGGCCTCTGCCCAGCTTTTGGGACACTTCACCGGTAGCTAGGGACAGCTGGGGGCACAGGCGGTTGAGCATACTGCTTTTGCCTACGCCGGTATTGCCGGTAAAGGCCGTCAGCTTTCCCCGGATCAATTCCCGCAATTCCTCTACTCCATCCCCGGTTTCTGCGCTGGCACGAATTACTGTGAAGCCTGCGTTGCGGTAGATCCGCAGAAGGTCCACAGCCGGGTCCAAATCGCATTTGTTGATGCAGATATACACAGGGACTTCCTGCTGGCCTGCGATCGCCGCCACCCGGTCAATGAGAAAAGGCTCAGTAACCGGATTGGTATTTGCCGCGAAGATCACCAGTGCATCCACATTGGCAACGGCGGGACGGACAAAGCGGTTTTTCCGGGTCAGGATGCGCTCTACCATACCCTTCCCCTGCTCCACCGTGATCTCCACCAGATCACCGGTCAGGGGAATTTCTGCACCCTTTCGCAGGTGCCCTCTGCCCCGGCAGGTAACCATACCGGAAGCTGTCTGCACTTCATAAAATCCACTTAATGAACGCAGTATGCGTCCTGTTTGCTTTTCAGCCATCGGTTGTGAAATCTACCTCCTGGGTTTTATACAGCTGACCGCCGATCCAGATCTCAATGTGCTGCTTTCCGTTACCGGAGAGAGAAACGATCACACTGGAGGATCCCGCCGCCACTGTTACAGTCTTGATGGTCGTGCCCTCCAACCGCAGTTCCACTGTATAATCACCGCTGGTGACATAGTCCTCCGGCAAGGATATTTCCACATCCTTTGTTACCGGCTGTTGGGGTTCTGTAGACGTGGTATCGCCGGTGCCTGCACCCTTGGAGACCTGCAGGATAATGGGAGCTGTAATATCCACATCGGTATTCTTCTCAGCAGACTGGCTCACCACGATACCGGCCGCTTCTTCGCTTTCCACCAGCTCGATATCCGGTGTCTGGAAGCCTGCCGCCTTCAAAACCGTAATGGCCGTGTCGATATTCATACCCACCACACCGGGCATTTTGGCAAGCTCCGGTCCCAGGCTGACATAAATGGTAACTTCCTTGCCGGTTTCCAGGCTTTCGCCCTTTTCCGGCTCTGTTTTAATCACCAGTCCCGCCTCCACATTGGAATCGTGGACTTCCTCGACCGTGATCTTCAGCTTCAAACCCAGCTTATCGAGGGTATTCTTTGCAGACTCCTCCGTTGCACCCTCCAGACCGGGCATCGTTTCTGTTTTGATCTCCTCGCCAGCACTGATCCAGATAATGACCGTTTGTCCTGCGGTGAGCTCGGAGCCGATCTCCGGTTCTGTGCGGATGACATTGCCTTTGCTTACCTTGTCGTTAAATTCCTCCTGGATCGAAATGTTCAAATTCAGATCCAGATCCTGCAATATCTTTTCTGCCTGACTTTGGGGAAGTCCTGCAATATCACTGACGGTAACAGGTTCCGGCACCGGACCTTTGCTGACCTTAACATAGATCTTTCCGGGCTCCACCTTTTCGCCCGCTTCCGGATTTTGATGGAAAATGACACCTTCGGGATAATTCTCATCGTATTCCCTGTTGAACACAATGTCAAAATCCTCATACTCCGGTATTTCTTCAAATTCCTTACCAACGAGATTCGGGACCTCCACAAGGTCATCTTTATCTCCCGGATTCAGGAAAAACAGCAAGCCTATCACGATCGCCATAACGATCGCAAGGGAACAGGAAATAATGGCAATGGTAGCCGCCTGGTCGCTTTTTTGCTCCACTCTCTGCTTTCGCTGAGATGCCTGGTTTTTGGACGGCGGTGCCGGCGGGGTGCGCCGTTTTTGTCCCGATGCCGCATTTTCCACCCGCTGGGCAGTGGTTTTCGGTGTCTGCCCATTTCCGCCGGGCTGCCGGGGCATATGGATGACGGCATCCAAAGGCGGGGCATTGTAGTCAAACAGCACTGTGGGATCCTTGCGGAACTCGTCCATATCCTTAAGCATCTGGGCGGCGTCGGTATAGCGCTTTTCGATTTCGTGGGTCATTGCCTTCATAATGATCTGCTCAAGACCGCCGGGAATGTTGGGGTTGAGCACAGAAGGCATCAGCGCGCCGCCGTTAATATGCTTGATCGCCACGGAAACGGGAGAGTCCCCGTCATACGGCGGGCGGCCTGTCATCATTTCATACATAACAACGCCCAGAGAATAGAGATCCGAACGGCTGTCCACCCGTCCGCCCTTTGCCTGTTCGGGGGAAATATAGTGGACGGAGCCCAGGGCCTCCTTGGTCAGGGTGTTGCCCTTGGACATCATCCGGGCGATGCCAAAGTCCGTCACCTTTACAGAGCCGTTTTTCAGCACCATTACATTATGGGGCTTGATATCTCTGTGGACAATGCCGCGGCTGTGGGCGTGCTCCAAAGCCTTTGCGATCTGTATGGCAAAGTGGAGGGTCTCCTTCCAGTTCAGGGTACCCTTTTTCTCCATATACTGCTTCAGGGAAATGCCCTCGATCAGCTCCATAACGATGTAGTCTGCCATAATGGAGGAAGACACATCGAAAACGGACACGATATTGGGATGACTGAGCATTGCAACTGCCTGACTTTCCGCGTGGAAACGGCGGCGAAAATCCTCGTCCTCCAGATTATCGTCCTTCAAAATTTTAATAGCTACCAACCTGTTGAGCCGGTGGCAACGGGCTTTATATACAACTGCCATTCCGCCGCTTCCGATCACTTCCAGGATCTCATAGCGGTTATCCAGCATTCTGCCTATGTATTTATCCATTGTATAGCTCCTTTCTCAAAAGGTCAGACACAGACCAGAACACTGGTCACATTGTCAGGCGCTCCCCGGTGTTTTGCGATCTCCAGCAAGCGCTGACAGCATTGCTGTTTGTCCTCACCGTGGGCCACCTCAAACAGGATCTCCTGCTCATCGATCAGATTGGACAGTCCGTCACTGCAAAGCAGTAAGCAATCGCCCTTTTCTGCCTTCAGGTGGAAAATATCGCACATTACGACCGGCTCTGTGCCGATCGCGCGGGTGATCAGGTTTTTGCCGGGGTAGCTTTTTGCCTTTTCCGGGCTCAGCTCTCCCTTTGCGATCATCATCTGCACCAGGGAATGATCCTGGGTGATCTGACGGATGCCTTGCTTGTTCACATAATAGCACCGGCTGTCGCCCACATTGGCTACGGTCACCCGTTTTCCCCGGAGCATCACACAAACCAGGGTGGTTCCCATTCCGGAAAATTCCGGGAACTGCTGGGCCTGATCGTAAACCGTAAAGTTTGCCAGCTTCACTGCACTTTGCAGCATCTGATCCACCTGTTCATCATCCATATCCGACTTCCAGGAGCGCTTGACCTCCTGGCTGAATACATCCACTGCAAGGGAGCTTGCCACATTGCCGGATTTTGCACCGCCCATACCGTCACAAACGGTACACAAAAGGGTGTTTTTATCCAATTGCTCCAGATGGTAAGCATCCTGATTTTGGCTCCGGACGCATCCGGGGTCGGTCAATGCCCAAAATTGCATAGGACTTCTCTCCTTTCAAATGGAATGCGCTTGATTCTTGGTGTAGTTTCTGCGAAGCTGTCCGCAGGAGGCATCAATGTCGCCGCCCAATGTGCGGCGGACCGTGGCGGGAATGCCCGCATCCTCCAACAGCTTTTGGAATTTTGCCACTGCCTGCTTTTTGCTGGGCTTCAGGGGGCTTTCCTCCACATAATTCAAGGGGATCAAATTCATATGGGCAGGCAGACCCTTCAAGCGCCGTATCAGTAATTTGGCAGCTTCCGGTGTATCGTTAACGCCGTCGATCATTGCATATTCAAAGGATATCCGGCGGTTTGTTTTCTCGTAATACCGGCGGCAGGCAGACAGCAGCTCCTCCGTGGGGTATGCCTTGTTCACCGGCATAATGGTATTGCGGATCTCATCGCTGGGAGCGTGGAGGGATACAGACAGTGTGATCTGCAGCTTTTCTTCTGCCAGGCGGTCGATCATCGGCACCAGTCCGCAGGTGGACAGGCTGATGTGCCGCATTGAGATATTCATCCCCTCCGGGCTGTTTACCAGCGCCAGAAAGCGCATTACATTCTCATAATTATCCAGCGGCTCTCCAATGCCCATCAGCACGATATGACCGATGGGAAGTCCGGAATCCACCTGGGTAAACAACACCTGGTCCAGCATTTCATAGGGCTCCAGCTTCCGCACAAGTCCCCCCAATGTGGAGGCGCAGAAGGCACAGCCCATCCGGCAGCCCACTTCTGTGGAAATGCATACGGAATTACCGTAGTGATAGCGCATAAGTACCGTTTCCACACAATTTCCATCTGCCAGGCGCCAAAGGTACTTGATGGTACCGTCCAGCTTGCTTTCCTGCTTGCGCACCACCTCCGGCGGACAAATGGGATATTTCTCTGCCAGAATACAACGCAGATCCTTGGGCAGGTTGGTCATTTCCTCATAGCTGCGCACGCCCTTATGGAGCCAGGTATAAAGTTGTTTCGCCCGAAAAGCCGGCTGTCCCAGGTCTTTCAGGACTGCCGATATCTCCGGGATCGTCATTGATTTAATATGGTTCATAATTCTTTTCTCCGCAGGCGGCAAATGAAAAAGCCGTCTGTGTCATATTCGCTCGGTACAAGTGCCAGCATACCGCTTTCATTTTCGGAAAAATTCTCAGGCAACGGCAGGGGTTCCAGGGTAAAATCCGGGCGGGCCTTCAGGAACTTTTCCACAACGCCCTCATTTTCCTTCCGCACCAGTGTGCAGGTGGAATAGATCAGAACACCGCCGGGTTTTACATAGTTTGCCTGATTTTTCAGAATTTTCAGTTGAAGGGCGGGCAGCTCCTGCATCGTATCCGGGTCCTTATAGCGAATATCCGGTTTTTTCCGGATAATTCCGTAACCGGAGCAAGGCACATCTGCGATCACCGCATCCATTTTTCCGATCCATTGGGATACCTCTTGGGAGGCATCCTGACAAAATACGCGGATATTCTCAAATCCCAGCCGCTTTGCGCCCTTCTCTATCAGTACGGTTTTATGGCTGTGGATATCGCAGGAGAAGATATTTCCTCTGCCGTTCATTGAAACAGCCGCCGCAAAGGTCTTTCCGCCGGGAGCGGCACAGCAGTCCAGCACCTGAATATCCCTGTCTGCAGGCAATTGGGCACACAGGACACTCAGCTTTGCCGCCGCATCCTGCACATAAAACAGTCCCTCACCGAAAGTGGCAAGCTGTTCCAGATTGCCGGTACCGGACAGGATCAGGCAATCGGGCATCCAGCTGTGTCTTTTTGCCGTAACGCCCGTTTCTTTCAGGCGGCTGAGCAGGTCATTTGTGCTGATTTTTACAGTGTTCACCTGCACCACCGTAGGCGCAATGTCATTATTGGCCTTGAGCATATTCTCCAGCCTGCTCTCTCCCACATAGCTGCGCAGTAAGGACACCAGCTTCTGTGGATGGCTATATTTATCTTCCAATGTTTGAGGCTGCTTCAGGCTGTCCCCGGACCGCACCGCATTGCGCAGTACGCCATTGACAAGCGGTGCAGCATTTTTTTGCTTGCGGCAATACTTTTTTGCCAGCTCCACAGACTCGTTCACTGCCGCCGACTGGGGAATTTTATCCATTTCAAAAAGCTGATACAGGCCCAGATGCAAAATATCCCGCAGGGCAGGATGAAGCTTTTTCGCGCTTTGGGTCAGCAGCTGATTCAGATAAAAGTCCAGCTTCAGCCGGTTTTGCAGAACGCCGTAGCACAGGCGGGATGCCAGTGCCGCCTCCCGCGGGTCCAGCCGAGCTCTTGTAATATAGTCCTTCAGCACACCGTTGGACCAGCCGCCTTCCTTTCGGCAGGCGATCAGCACCTCCAGTGCCGTTTCTCTTGCTCCCATAATTCTACCCTAATGGATGACCCCGGAAATAATCCGGTGCCGCCATACGCTTGCCGCCCTCTGCCTGCAAAACACGGATCTCGATGGCATCGTGCAAGCAGGCGATCTGCAAGCCGGTTTTCGTCAGTCCCAGAATTGTTCCGGGGGCCTGTCCGTGATCACAGGGGATCACCGCAGTGGCATAAACCTTAAAACGGTTCGACTGAATTTGTGTCGTTGCAATGGGCCAGGGGTTCAGTCCCCGGACCTTATTGTGCACCGCCTGTGCGCTCACATTGTAGTCAATGGGGCACATAGATTTATTCAGCATCGGTGCATAGGAAGCCTTGGTTTCGTCCTGGGGTGTCGCAGTCACGACCCCTTCAGACATTTTATTCAGTGTGGTGCACAAAAGCTCCGCACCCAGCTCTGCCAGCCGGTCTAAAAGCTCTCCCGCGGTTTCATCCGGACCGATGGGGGTTTTCCGACTGTCAATCACATCGCCCTCGTCCATTCCCTCAGACAGGTACATAATGCTGACGCCGGTTTCTTCCAAGCCGTCCAGCACTGCCCACTGATAGGGTGCAGAGCCACGGTATTGGGGAAGCAGACTGGTATGCACATTGATACAGCCCTTCGGAGGAATGTCCAGAACGCTCCGGGGCAGAATTCTGCCGTAGGCGACCACTGCGATCACATCCGGCTGTAAGGCCTTCAGCTCCTGCACCGTTTTTTCCTCACGGAAGCTTTCCGGCTGATAAACCGGAATATTGTGTTCCAGCGCAACCTCCTTTACCGGAGAATACACCAGCTTCATTCCTCTGCCCTTGGGTCTGTCCGGCTGGGTATAAACCGCTGCCACCTGGACACCGTCGGCAAGAATTTTCTTCAGGCAGGTCGCCGCAATGTCCGGCGTTCCCATAAATACAACACGCACTTGGATTACTCCTCATCCATCATTAGTTCTTCTTCGGTCAGCAACCGCTCCATCACTTCTGTGTAAACAATGCCGTCCAGATGGTCCAGCTCGTGACAGAAGCATCTTGCTGTCAGCTCCTCGCCCTCTGCGTCAAACCAGTTGCCGTAGCGGTCCTGCGCCCGAACCTTTGCATAATAGGGGCGCTTTACCAGACCGTAAAGGCCGGGGATGCTCAGACAGCCCTCCGGTCCCTCCTGTTGGCCGTCCGTCTCCACCAGTGTGGGGTTAACGAGCTCCAAAATTTCTTCCCCGTTATCTACCAGCACTACCCGGCGCAAAATGCCCACCTGGGGGGCCGCCAGACCGACGCCGCCGGACTGGATCAATGTCTCCCGCATATCATCCAAAAGCTTATGCAGTCTTTCATCAAAATTTTCCACACTTTTACAGGTTTTATGCAGTGCGGGGTCTTTATCTGTTAAAATTTTACGAAGTCCCATTGTTTTCTCCTAGTCAAATCCATTTACATCGATATAAGCGGATATGTTGCGGTTTTCCTTATCCTTTGAAAACTGACGAAGCAGATGTGCCAGCAAAAGGCGCAGGTTTTTCGTCATTTTACACCGCAGGCTTAACCGATAACGGAAATTATAATTGATTTTCGGCACCGGGCATGGCGCAGGACCAAAGACGGTGCATTCTTCCAAGGCATATTGCTGCAGCTTCAGGCAATAAGTAAGGCTGTCCCGAAACTTTACCCCACCCCGCAGGACACTTCCTTCGTCCTGACCGGTAAAGGTAACAGAAGCAATATCTCCAAAGGGCGGGTACTTAAGCGCCCGGCGAAGCCCGATCTCCAGATCGTAGAAGGCTTTATAGTCCTGCTCCGCCGCCAGGGTAATTACCTTATGCTCCGGCACAAGGGTCTGGATCATCGCACAGCCTGCGTTTTCTCCCCGTCCTGCTCTGCCGACCACCTGGGTGAGCATATTGAAGGTATTTTCTGCCGCCCGATAGCTGTCTGTATACAGTCCCAGATCCGCATCCAGCACGCCGACCAGTGTTACATTGGGAAGATTGAGTCCCTTTGCCACCATCTGGGTGCCAATGAGGATGGGAATATTTTCATTTTTGAAATGGTCCAGTATGTTTTCGTGGGTATTGGTGGCGCTGACCGTATCTGTGTCCATTCGGTCCACCTTCAGGTCCGCAAACAGCGCCTGCAATTCCTGCTGGACCTTTTGGGTACCCACGCCGATCCGTTTCATCGGACCGCCGCATTTACTGCATCGGCTTTCCGCTTGCTGGGAATACCCGCAGTAGTGGCACATAATCCGTTCGTTTGCGCTGTGATAGGTAAGGCGCGCACTGCATCGGGGACATTCCGGAGACTGGCGGCAGTCCACGCATACCATCGCCCGGCTGTTGCCCCGGCGATTGAGAAACAAAATGGACTGATGGCCGCTGTTGGCAGTGTCCCGTATGGCATTTTGAAGCTCCTGGCTTAAGGAAAGGTCATTTCCCAGCTTCAGCTCCTGACGCATATCCACGATCTGCACCTTTGGCAAGGCCTTGCCATTGTACCGCTGGGTCAGCGCATACAATCGATAATCGCCGTTTTTTGCGTGGTACATCGTTTCCACCGTAGGTGTGGCAGAGCCCAGAAGGACCAGTGCCTTTTCCCGGCTTCCCCGGAAAAGCGCCACCTCTCTGGCGTGGTAACGGGGGGCATTTTCCGATTTGTAGGAATGCTCCTGCTCCTCATCCAAAATGATCAGTCCCGGATCTTTACAGGGGGCAAACACCGCAGATCTGGTTCCCACAATGACTTTTGCATCCCCACTGCGCACCCGCTTCCACTGGTCGTAGCGCTCTCCGGTAGAAAGACTGCTGTGAAGCACTGCAACATGCTGACCGAAATATGCCGCAAGCAGCCCCAAAAGCTGGGGTGTCAGCACGATCTCCGGCACCAGAAGCATTGCCTGCTTGCCCATATCCAGGCAGTTTTGGATCAGCTTGATATAAACCGAGGTTTTTCCCGACCCGGTAATGCCGTACAGCAGTGCCGCACCCGGAGTCGGTTCCTTCATTTGGTTTGTCAGACCCTCCAGCGCCTGAGCCTGCTCCGGGTTGAGCTTCAAAGGACCGTCCAGAGAAACAGGCTTTATCTGACTGCACCGCAGGATCTCTTTTTCCGACAGGGACAAATACCCCAATTGGGCAAGGCGCTTGACCGTACCCGCTTTTGCTCCGGTGTAATAGCAGATTTCCTTAACCGCTGCACTGCCCACTGCACACATCAGCTCCAGCACCGATTTTTGTGCCGCGGCAGATTTGGGTCGCCCGGACGCGAATGCCATTGCCTCCTCAGCGGATACCGCAAGGGTCGCAACGGTTTGGGTTTTATCCGATGTTCTGCGGCGAAGCTCCTGCTGTGCTGTGATCCATTTTTTGCCCAGCAGGTAACGCAGGGCTTTGCCCAGCAATTCCTCATCACCGATCAGCTGCCGCAGCGCTGTGCCCTCAGCCTGTCCGCCACAGTTTTGCATATGCTCCAGTATGGCAAGGGCATCCTTCTGACGAACCGTTGCCTGCTCCCAGGTGCGGTCCTCTGTCAGGGTATAGGTATCCTTTGTTTGAAACCAAAGCCCGGCAGGAAGCATCACCCGAATGGCGTCAAAGAAGGTACTGAAGTACCGCTCCCGCATAAATGCCGCCAGATGCAGCATATGGTCGGACAAAACTGGCTCGTCATCCAGACACTGGAGCACAAATTTAAGCTTCTCCGGTGACCCCTCTCCCACTGCCAGGACAACACCTTCACATTTTCGGTTGCTTCTGCCGAAGGGGACCATCACCCGCATACCCGGCTTCAATTCCATCGAAAGGGGGATTTGGTAGGAGTATGGCTTGTCAATGGCAAAATTCGCCGCTGACACCGCAATTTGTGCGATCATAAAGCCCCTCCTCCCTTTTGTTCTGATTTATGATCAGTTCTTATACTCGTCCTTCAGGCCGGCGCACAGCTTGCCGTCTGCCACTTCCCAAATAGCCAGAGTGACCGGCTTTTCGGTCAGTTCTTCCTGCATTTCATCTGCCTGAACAGCGATCTCTCTGGCGCGCTTGGCGACCACATTGACCAGCAGGTAACGGCTATCCACATTCTTCAGTAAATCTGCAACAGGGGGGTAAAGCATAATAAAATCCTCCAATTTTTAATCTGCCACTTGGGCAATAATATTTAATATTTCATCAGCGCAGGCATCTACCTGCCGGTTGACTACCACATAATCATACTTGGAACTTTGTTCCATTTCCCATTTGGCTCTGTCCAAACGGGTTTGAATTTGCTCCGGCGAGGTATCTCCCCGGTTGCGCAGGCGATGCTCCAATTCCTCCATAGAGGGCGGCGCAATAAAGATCAGCACCGCTTCCGGCCAGGCCTTTCGCACATTAAAAGCGCCATTTGGCTCGATGTCCAAAATCACACTGCCGGTTTGGAGCTTTTCTTCCAGCTGTCTTTTCGGTGTGCCGTAGTAATTGTTCATATGGGCATCGTATTCCAGAAATTCACCTTTTTCGATCATATCCAAAAAGGTTTCCCTGGTTACAAAGTAATAGCTCTGACCGTCCACCTCACCGGGTCTGGGGGCACGGGTGGTAGCGGACACAGAAAACCGCAGATCTTCACGGCTCTTCATAACCTGACTGAGCACTGTGCTTTTTCCAACGCCGGAACATCCGCTCATTACAATCAATTTTCCTGTTTTCACAGCTGCTCCTCCTGCTTATCATTCCAGCGGGCAGTCAGTGCATCCGGTGCCAGCGCAGACAGGATCAGATGGTCTGTATCCATTAAGATCACAGACTGGGTCTTGCGGCCGTAGGATGCATCCACCAGCATTCCCCGTTCCTTCGCCTCCTGAACGATACGCTTGATAGGCGCGGAATCCGGTTCCACGATCGCCAGTATCCGACCGGCGGCGACCACACTGCCAAAGCCAATATTGATCAGTTTCATACTTACCTCTTACTCTATGTTCTGGGTCTGTTCACGGATCTTTTCCAGCTCTGCCTTAATGTCCACAACGATTCGGGCAAGCTTCACATCGGTGCACTTGGAGCCGATGGTATTTGCCTCCCGATTCATTTCCTGAAGCAAAAAGTCCAGCTTTCTACCCACAGCACCGCCGCCGTCAAGCATTGCGTTCATTTGCTGCAGGTGACTGCGCAAACGGACAGTTTCCTCGTCCACTGCCACCTTGTCCGCAAAGATAGCGGCCTCTGTCAGGATGCGACTTTCCTCGATGGCTGTATTCTCCAGGACCTCCCGAAGCTTCGCCTCCAGACGGGCACGGTAATCGGATACGGTTTGGGAATTGCCCTGCTCCACCTGAGAAACAAGCTCCAGAATGGTCTGTCCGCGACTGCGCAGGTCCTGATCCAATGCCTGTCCTTCTGTGCAGCGCATCGCGTCATAGCCATCCAGCGCTTTTTGGACGACCCCCATCATATCCTGAAGGAGGGCCTCCTCATCCACCTGGGGCTTTTCCACCGCAAACACCTCCGGCATCCGGGAAAGTGCCGCGGCACTGATATCGTTTTCCACCCCGTATTCCTGTACCATCTGGCGCATTGCGTTTAAGTAGCCTTCCAGTACATTCTTATTCAGGGTGATCTGGACCTCTTCGCCGCCTTCTGTGTGCAGGCTGATGTACACATCCACCTTACCTCTGGAAATGGACGCCTTGACAGCCTGCTTCACTGCATCCTCACCAAAGGACACCATACGGGGCAACCGTACAGAACAATCCAGATAGCGGTTATTCACCGAGCGTACTTCAACTGTAAATTCTCTTCCGTTTACCGTTTCCACGGCCCGGCCGTAGCCGGTCATACTTTTTATCAAGGTAATTATCCCCTTTTTTCAGCTTTTCAGGTCATAGCCTGTAATCGTATAAATAGTATTTTTGCGTTTTGCGACCAGACGGTCATACACGCCTGCAAGACAAAGGCCCAGAAGGAATGCCAGGCCGCCTGTCAGTCCGCCTCTATGCCAAAGATTTTCTCCAAGAATATATCCCACAAAGAACAATATAAGAGGCAGGATATAAAGCATTGCCGCCGCCGCCAGCACCGAGCCTGAGCCGGATCGGACGATCACCGTATCTCCCGGCTTTGCACCGATGGGATTTTGGGCTTCAAAGAGCATCGTTTCCTTTGCGGCACCACAGCCGGAACACTTATGGCAGTCTCCGGAGCAGGCACTTTGGCGAACGAGCATCACCTGAGCTGTCCCGTCATCATTGCACTTTTGGACACGAACCACCTGCTCCATTTAGTCCTCCACAGGCTTAAGCTCAGCAGATACTGTAGGGATCGGCTCAATGGTTCCTGCATCCACAAAGGTGCTTGTAAATTCTATGGTGGGACGCACTTTAATATTGCCGACCTGAGCACCAGTAAAATCCACAGTGACCGTCACATCGTTTTCCGTGATCGCATCGATCAGCAGGGACGGCCCCCGTACAGTGATCTGCAGCATCTGGGTGAACATTTCCACCTCCATACCCGCCGGCACATTGATCGCCTGAATTTTGGTTATATTCAGGCTTTTTACCTTCAGGTCGGAGAACTTTACTTCTACCGTCACTTCTGTAACACCGGATTCATTGGTCACGCCCTCCGGCAAGGTGACCGGGAATGTAAGTACACAATCCTCAGTAATTTCTCCCAGATTGATCGTACCCAATTCCAGAACCTCCAGGTCCTCCAAAAGGGCATCGCTTCCGGAAACATAGATGGACGAATGGCTGATCGCAATTTCAGTATTGCTTTGCGTTGCGCCGCCGCCGTATACCGTTTCCACCTTCAGGTCAAGCGCTTTTACCCGCTGGATCTTAACGGTCAGGTTCACGGCCTCCACATTGGTGGTCACCCGTTTTCCATCCACAGGATCGCCCTTTGCATCACACAGCTCGTAAGCATACTGACCCATAACCGTAACATTCTTATCGGTCAGATCCACCTGGATGCGGGCCTGGGAAATTTTATCGATCACGCTTTCCGGTCCGGAAACTTCAACCTTTTCATAATCCAGAACGGCATTTTCCTTATCTGCAATAAAGCCCTCCGGCACGGAGCCGATATATTCTGCTACCACATCCACACTTTTGGTAATTCGTTTTTCCACCGTCAGGGGGATGATGTTTGTGCTCTGACCGGTACGGGAGATATCACTGCCGTTTACTGTACCGGGGTAGGATACGGTATAGGTCAGCTGGTGGGTTCCCGCCGCTTCAATGGTTGCCACATTCACAAAAACTGTAATGTTATTGGAGTCCAGCTTGTTCAAATCTGTTCGGTTACCGGACAGCTTCAGATTTACTGTAGGAATATCCGATGTAATCATCAGACCCCGTTCCTCCAAAATGGGCTCATTCTGGAGCTGAACCTGTACATTGTAAAAGGTCTCCTCGGAACCGGGGCTTACCACAGTAACTACATACAGCCAAAGGCCAAAGGCGACAACTGCTGAAAAGATAATGGATAGTATTTTGCTTTTCATTGTTTTTTGTCTCCTTTCTCCTTCTTCTGAAGCTTCTGGCGCAGTTTTACCACCAGGTTTTCTTCCTTATCCGGGGTATCCGGACTCAGCTCATTGATCAAAAGCTTTTCCAGAGTCTGGGGTGCCAGATGGCGCTTGAGCATACCGCCCACTGCCACAGATACCGCACCGGTCTCCTCGGAAACCACTACGATGACCGCATCGGAGACCTCACTCATACCCACTGCCGCGCGGTGGCGTGTACCAAGCTCCGCACTCAAGCGGCTGGTCTGGGACAAGGGAAGCACGCAGGCCGCCGCCATAACCCGTCCGTCACGGATGATCATTGCACCGTCGTGCAAGGCGGCCTTGGGGAAGAATATGTTGCGGATCAGCTGTTCGGAAACCTTGCCGTCAATTACGGTGCCGGATTTGAAGTACTCATCCAGCAGATTGTCTCTTTCAAAAACGATCAGTGCACCAACCCGCTCCCGGCTCATAGCCTCGCAGGCCTGAACGGTTTGTGCGATTACCGGTTCTATCTCCTGCTGGGGTTTTTGCACACCCAGAAGGCGTTTGATCCGCACGCCGCTTAAATGGTCGATCATACGGCGCAGTTCCGGCTGGAACAGCACCACGACCGCGATCAGACCGACGGCAAGAAACTGGTTCAAAATAAAACTCAGGGTATACAGGTCCAGAAGCTTTGTCAAACCGGCAATGGCAATGACCGTCAAAATCAGCCCGCCAATCCTGGCAGTACCGGTAGACCGCAGAAGGGGCATTAGCTTGTAAATCAAAAATCCAACTATGAAGATATCCACATAGTCCGTAAATTGCATACTTAAAATTTGCTGCCACATCGTCCGCAAGTATTCCATACCGTTCCTTCTTTCCTGCATTTTCGGTGCAAAAATCTATCTAAAAGCCGCCACTTCCGTACCCGTGGCATATTAAGCCTATTATCTATCCTATTATAGCGAACTTAACGCCCAATGGCAATAGGAAATCAAAAATTTTTATATCTTTCCAGCGCAAAAATCACTTCCCCCGTCTGCCACGGCGCCGCATCACAACCGAAGCTTACCCGAACCGTTCCGGTTTTCAGTGTTCCGGCGCTTTCGTGGGCCAGAGGTGCACAGTGCAGTCCTGCCCGGACCGCAATATGTGCCCTGGCAAGCCTGTGTGCCAGCTCCTCACAGTCCCCTTCCGGCACAAAGGAAACCGTTCCGCTTTGATGCGCACCGGAAAACACCTGAAAGCCCAATTTTTCCAGCCCTTCGGCACAGCGCTTTGCCTGTGTGCATTCCCGCTTGTGAATGCTGTCGATGCCCACCCGCTGTAAATAAGAAAGTCCTGCGCCCAGACCGGCGATCCCCGGCACATTCAAGGTGCCCGCCTCCAGCCGATCAGGCAAATATTCCGGCATTTCCCGATTCAGGGAGTCCGCACCTGTACCTCCGTAAATAACCGGCTTCGGCTGACAGCCGCACAGCAAAAGGCCCGTTCCCTGGGGACCAAGCAGACCCTTGTGTCCGGGCATTGCCACAAAATCTGCGCCCCACTGCTTCAGGCGCACCGGTAATGTGCCGGCAGACTGTGCCGCATCCACAATAAACGGGACCCTGTACTGCCGGCACAGAGCCGCCATCTGCTCGACCGGCAGAATATAGCCAAACACATTGGAGCAGTGGGTGAAAACTGCCGCATCTGCCCCTTTTTTCAGTGCTTTTTCAAATTCCTCCAGGGTGTCCACCCAGTCAAACAGCCTGCGCCCTGCCACAATGATCTGCGCGCCCAGGGCGTAGAGCGGGCGGGTAACGGCATTATGCTCAAACCCGGATATTACCACCCGGCTTCCCGGTTTTACCAGGGTGCCGATGGCGATATTCAGACTGTGGGTACAGTTGGCGGTAAATACCACCTGCTCGGCAGGGCAGTCAAACAGCTCCCCTGCCAGCTCCCGGCACTGCAGTACCGTCCGGGATGCCTGCATAGCCGCCCTGTGTCCGCCCCGCCCCGGATTGGCGCAGGTTTCCAGGGCACAGCGAACTGCCTGTTCCACCGAAGGCGGTTTGTGAAAGGATGTGGCACCGTTATCCAAATAAATCATAGTGCCAATTCCTCCAGCTTCCCATTTTCCCTGCGTAAATATACCTTCCGGAAGGACACATCACGGGACCGAAGCAATTCCAACGCAGGCATCACATCCTGACAGCGGACGCGCAGACAGTAGCCACAGCCCTGCTCCTCCATCCATCTGGGGGTACGGTGCACATTGCACTCCAATCCGCTTTGCCGCAGCAGCCGCTCCCCCCGCTGGGCCGGTGTAACAGACCGGAAGGTGATCATACAAGACTTCATAGCAAAAACCTCCTGGGATACCCTATGCCCAGGAGGTCGAAAATGTGCGTTTTCAGTTTGCAAATCAAGAAAAACTTGTAGGGCGGCAAGCCTCCACCCTACTGTTAAATTATGAGACAAATTGCGTGGCAGGACATACCGCTTCCGTCACCGGTGAAACCCAAATGCTCTTCCGTGGTTGCCTTTATGTTGATCTGATCGGCTTCTATGCCTAGATCCAGGGCAATATTTTCAACCATTTGGGGGATAAATTCCTTCAGCTTCGGTTTCTGGGCGATCATTGTTACATCAATATTTCCCACCTGATAACCGGCATTTTTCAGCTTTCTTCCAACTTCCCGCAGAAGCGCACGGGAATCTGCACCCTTATAGGCAGGATCGGTATCCGGAAAATGATAACCGATATCCCGCAGTGCGGCCGCACCCAGAAGGGCATCCATTACCGCGTGCAGGAGGACATCCGCGTCGGAATGTCCCAAAAGTCCCAGCCGGTATGGGATCTTTACGCCACCGAGGATCAGATCTCTGCCCTCCACCAGGCGGTGTACATCGTATCCGTGTCCGATCCTCATACCGTTTCCTCCATCAGTACTTCTGCGATCTTCAGATCCATCGGGGTCGTGACCTTAATGTTTCGTTCGTCCCCTTCCACGATCTTTACTGTCATACCCATTCGCTCTGCCGCAGAGCAGTCATCTGTGATCTGTGCGCCGTCCTTTTCTGCCTTAAGCAATGCACCGCGCAGGAGGTCAATGTCGAACACCTGGGGTGTCTGAACTGCCTGCAGGCGGCTTCTTTCCGGGGTCGCCGCCACGACACCGCCCTTGACCACCTTAACTGTGTCCTTTACAGGCACAGCCGGAGCCGCCGCGCCATAGGTGTGGGCCGCCCGTACTGTCCGGTCGATCACCTGCCAGGTGACCAGCGGTCTTGCACCGTCCTGTATTGCCGCAAGCTCCACGCAGGAAGACAGTGCATCCAGGCCCTTCTGTACAGATTCCGGACGGGTATCGCCCCCGGCTACCACCGCTTTTACCTTATCAAAGGCACGGCACAGACCGGAAATTTCCTCCATAAGATCCGGGCGGGTAACCACTACGATTTCCCGGATGGCATCACAGAACTGAAATGTCCTTACCGTATGCACAATCATAGGCTCGCCCTTTAACGGTGCCATCACCTTATCGATCCCGCCCATACGGGAGGCCGTACCTGCGGCCACGATCACCGCACCGCAATATTTCAGAGGGATCACCTTTCTGGCGGCTCGGCTCAAATTCTTAATGTTCATAGCTTACAGCTCCTTAACAAGCTTCTTAAAATATGCGCCCCGTTCCATAAAATTCTTAAACTGGTCAAATGCCGCGCAGGCAGGGCTCATCAGCACCACATCGCCTTTCTCCGCGGACTTTGCCGCCGCCAGAACAGCCGCTGTAAAGTCTCCGCAATCCACGATCTCCGGATTTCCAGGACGATAGTCAGGGCAGTTTTCCACAGCTGCGCGGATCTTGTCCGCTGTTGCGCCGTTTAAGTACAGTTTTTTTACACTACGGCAAACATAAGGTCCCAGCACATCAAAGGGAATGTGCTTATCGTAGCCGCCGGCGATCAGCAATACCTTTTCCGGGAAGCTGTTCAGTCCTGCAATAGTGCGGCTGGGAGAAGATGCAATGGAGTCGTTATAGAAACGCACGCCATCCTTGATGCGCACCAGCTCGATCCGGTGCTCCACGCCGCCAAAATTCTTTGCGACCTGACGGACGGTCTCATCTTCCACATAGTCTTCCACCGCCAGGATCGCCGCCATATAGTTTTCAATATTATGCACACCGGGAAGCAAAATGTCCGCTGTGTTCAGAACCGGCGTTTCGCCCCGCTGGATCACACCGTCTTTTACGAACACATCGGCAGTGCCCAGACGGGAAAACTTTTTCGTGATGCCGTTGCCGGTAAAGCTGTCTGTAATGGCGTTGTCCGCATTGAGAACCAGCTTGCAGGATGTATTCTGAAAGGCAAAAATATTCTTCTTTGCCTGCACATATTCCTCCATATCCTTATGGACATCCAGATGGTTGGGGGCAAGATTTGTCACCACTGCCACCTGGGGACTGCGGGTCATATCCATCAGCTGGAAGGAGCTCAGCTCCACCACCGCAAAATCGCTTTCCTTCATTTGGCGGCACAGGGGCAGCAGCGGTGTGCCGATATTGCCGCCCAGCCAGACGGTTTTGCCGGAAGCCTTCAGCATCTCGGAAATCAGTGTTGTGGTGGTAGTTTTTCCGTCGGAGCCGGTCACTGCCAGAAGGGTGCAAGGGCAAAGGTGGAAAAACACATCCATTTCGCTGGTGATTTCCGCACCTGCGGCACGCAGGTTTTGCAGGGCAGGATTGGCAGGATGCATACCGGGCGTGCGGAACACCAGATCTGCCGTCAATCCATCCAAATAAGTATCCCCAACCTGCAGTGCACAGCCAAGCTGCTCCAGCTCCAAGACCTCTGCATCCAGCTTTTCTCTGGGCGTTTTATCACAACCGGTCACACTGCATCCGTATTCCAAAAGCAGGCGCACCAAAGGCCGGTTACTCACACCTAAGCCCAGAACCACAATTTTCTTTCCCTTCAGGGAATTAAAATATTTATCAAACACCGTTGTCATAATAACCACCCTTAATTGTCCATTGTCAATTGTTATATCCATAGTATACCCTCTTGTGAAAGAATTTGCAAGATATTTGACAATCTGCATTTTCTGCGTTACAATAGCGGAGCGACCAGGTTGGACAGCCGCGGCTGCAAGCCGAAAGGCTGCAGGTGAGGAAAGTCCGGGCTCCACAGGGCAAGGATAACAGGTAATGCCTGCCGGGGGCGACCCCAGGACAAGTGCAACAGAGAGATACCGCCGCAAGGTAAGGGTGAAAAGGTGGGGTAAGAGCCCACCCGCCTGATGGAAACATTTGGGTGCTGTAAACTCTACCCGGAGCAACGCCGTGGAGGGATATTAAGATTTGCCCGATCATCCCAAGGAGGCGGCTTGATCCTGCGAGCGATCGCAGGACTAGATAGATGGCTGTCAAGACAGAACCCGGCTTATAGACCCGTGTCGCATGAAAAAAGCACCGCTTAGCGGTGCTTTTTTTAATCTTCAAAATCCTCTTCGGTAACCGCTTCCGGATCTTCGGCGGAAGCTTGCACGTCTGCCTCCTGC
>JAZNDF010000050.1:0-14182 GCA_045587925.1 Faecousia sp. | reverse complement strand
AAGCTCTGCCTCGCCTTGAAGCGGTATCGCGGCTCAGAAATCTACGACCCAAGAGGGATGGATGATTGGGTCAGGCAAAAGTTTGTGAAGCAGATGGGCTGGCGCCCATCAATGAATAAAATGAAGCCTGAGCCGATCAGGCACCCACTTGGGCGGGTTCGGATTATATTGCTCAGGCTAGGGCAACGAGTTCGATATAAATCCTTTTTCGCCCCGCAGGGCATATCGAGTGCAAAGCACATATCGATCGCAATAAGCGAATATCGAAAATCCCGACAGGGATTTATATCGACAAAAAAGCGGCAAGGTCACCCTTGCCACTTTTTTATATTAACAAAGCTTTGCGCCGGCAGGGATGGCATCGTCCAGCATAATGAGGTTGAGCTTTTCTTCACCCTTTTCATTATGCACTGCGCTCAGCAGCATACCGCAGGACTCCCGACCCATCATCTTCCGGGGAGGGAGGTTGGTGATGGCAACCAGTGTTTTGCCGATCAGATCTTCAGGCTTATAGAATTTTGCAATGCCGGAGAGGATCTGCCGGTCTGTGCCGGTGCCGTCGTCCAGAGTAAACTGCAGAAGCTTATCGCTCTTTTTCACATTCTGGCAATCCTTGACCTTCACAGAACGGAAATCAGACTTGCAGAAGGTGTCAAAGTCCACCGTTTCTTCTGCATAAGGCTCGATCTCAATATCGCTCTTGGGCTTACTCAGTTCCTCCAAAGCAGCCAGCTCCTTTTCCATATCGATTCTGGGGAACAGGGCAGCACCGGCAACCACAGCCACATCTGCAGGCAGGACGCCGAATACGCCCAGCGTATCCCAAGCCATATCCGCACCGCCCAGACGGGATGCGATCTCTGCGCTGGTAGCAGGCATAAAGGGACTTAACAGACCGGCACAAATGCGCACCGTTTCCAGAAGGTTATACAGCACCTTTGCCAGACGGGGATGCTTGCTTTCATCCTTTGCCAGCACCCAGGGTGCGTTCTCATCAATATACTTATTGGCACGGGAAATGACCTTGAACACCTCAGCAAGAGCATTCTGGAAGGCATAGGCATCCATCTGCTCCTGATACTTATCCCGAAGACCGGAGACCATTGCCACCAGCTCTGCATCCATAGCATCGTCTGCTTCCTGTGCTGCCGGCAGCTTTTCACCGAAGTACTTCTGCGCCATAGCCACAGTCCGGGAAACTAAGTTACCCAGATCGTTTGCCAGATCTGTGTTGATGGTGGAAATCAGCAGCTCATTGGAGAAGTTGCCGTCAGAGCCGAAGGGGAAGGACCGGAGCAGGAAGAACCGCAGGGCATCCACGCCGAACCGCTCAGCCAGAATATAGGGATCCACCACATTGCCCTTGGATTTACTCATTTTGCCGCCGTCCAGCAAGAGCCAGCCGTGACCGTAGACCTTCTTGGGCAGGGGCAGATCCAGGCTCATCAGCATTGCGGGCCAGATGATGGAATGGAAACGGACGATCTCCTTACCTACGAAATGTACATCCGCAGGCCAGAAGTCGGCAACATCCTGATACTTGTCATTTTCAAAGCCCAAAGCGGTCATATAGTTAAACAGGGCATCGATCCACACATAGACCACGTGACCGGGATCGAAGTCCACGGGAACGCCCCAGGTGAAGCTGGTACGGGAAACGCAAAGATCCTCCAGACCGGGCTTGATGAAGTTGTTGACCATTTCGTGGACACGACTGCGAGGCTCTAAGAAATCGGTGTTTTCCAGCAGATCGCAGATGCGGTCTGCGTACTTGCTCAGACGGAAGAAATAGGCCTCTTCTTCCGCATCCTGCACCTCTCTGCCGCAGTCGGGACATTTGCCGTCCACCAGCTGGCTTTCGGTCCAGAAACTTTCACAGGGCTTGCAGTATTTACCGGTGTACTTGCCCTTGTAGATGTCGCCGTTATCGTACATCTTCTTAAAGATCTTCTGAATAGCCGCCACATGGTAGTCATCAGTGGTGCGGATGAAGCGGTCGTAGGAGATGTTCATCAGCTTCCACAGATCGATGACGCCGCCCTCGCCGGTGACGATCTCGTCCACGAACTGCTGAGGGGTAACACCGGCTTCCTTTGCCTTATCCTCGATCTTTTGACCGTGCTCATCGGTGCCGGTGAGGAACTTCACATTGTAGCCCTGCAGACGCTTATAACGGGCCATTGCGTCCGTTGCCACAGTGCAGTAGGTATGACCGATGTGCAGCTTGGCAGAGGGGTAGTAGATAGGTGTTGTAATGTAATAATTGCCTTTGCTCATAATAAAAACCTCCTTAAAATAAAGAAAAACCGTCCTTGCACACAGCAAGGACGGCAGAATTTACCGTGGTACCACCTTGGTTTATGTGTTTGCACACACCTCATTTGCGCGTTCACGGGCGCATCCCGGAAATGCCTACCTATCGACATTTCAGCTCCCAGGCCATCTTCTGCCGCCACCTGCCTGCCCCTTTCCACCAACCGGGGCTCTCTGAAGGTTTCCTGCCGCATACTCTCCTGTTCACAGCTTTTCCAATATATAGGAGCATTATATCCCGAAAGAAGGCTGTTTGTCAACTGTCAATTGTCAACTGTCCATTGTTTATTGCTGTTTTTCTTTTGTCAAAAGGAGGGCGACGGCTATGGCACTGATGCCGCCGGTCAATTTGCCCACGATCATTGCCGGGAGCATTTCGGGCGCAAAGCCTGCGGTGAAGCCCAGATGATCGCCGAACACAAATGCCGCTGAAACGGCAAAGGCAATGTTGACCACCTTGCCCCGCCGGTCCATATTATTTATCATCCCGAAGGTCGCTATGGAATTTGCCAGACTGGCGATCAGTCCGCCGGCGGCGGTATCGTTGATCCCCAGAAGCTTTCCCAGCTTCAAAAGGGGCTTTTTCAGCAGTTGCATTACCACAAAAACCAGAGGAAATGCCCCTGCCAGCACGATGGCAATGGAGCCAACGGTTTCAAAGCCCTCGGTAATGGGCGTCAAACCGGGAATGATCACATAGCCCGTAAGGGCTTCCACAATGGCCGCCGCCAGCCCCAGAGTGATCAGAGCCACAATGCCTTTTCCGAAAATGCTGAAGCCTTTGATCATACCCTTTTCCCATTTCCACAGCCCCAGAGCGATCAGTGCCGCAATGAGCAAAATGGGGATCAGGTTTCGCAAAAGCATACCAATGGAAAAGCCTGCCACCAGACCTCCTGCCAGGATTCCCACCGGAATGGTCACCAGGCCTGCCAGAATACCCTTTGCCAGCTCCGGACGGTCCTCCTCCGATAAGATCCCCATTGCCACCGGAATGGTAAAAACAATGGTCGCTCCCAGCATACTGCCGCAGAGCACACCGCCCAAAAGTGCCGCCTGGGTATCCTGTGTCAGCTCCTGCGCCAGTGCACCGCCGCCCATATCGCAGGCTAGAATTGTCCCGGCGAACATAGCCGGGTCTGCCCCCAGAAAGCCGTAAACCGGCACCACTACCGGACGCAGAAGGTTTGCCAGCACCGGTGCAAGGCAAATGATGCCCACCATCGCCATTGCCAGAGAGCCCATTGCCAGAATACCCTTTTCAAATTCCTCACCCAGACCAAAACGGTTGCCAAATATTCGATCCAGTGCACCTGCCACTGCAAACAGTGCCATCAGAATGATCAGAAATTTCTCCGCCGACATAGACTTCTCCTTTCGGAGTTGAAAGTTGACAGTGAACAGTTGACAGTTAAGGTGTGCGCTGCACGCACTTATTTAAAATCATTTCCGAAGGAAATACATTAACTGTCAACTATCAATTATCAACTGTCAACTCTTTGTTCCGTTATGATCCAGAATTGCCACCACTGCCGCATCCACCGGAGCTTCCATACAAAAACGGGAGGCAACGGTGCCGGTCACCAGCAGGACCTTATCGCCTTTGCCGGCACCCACCTGGTCTGCCGCCACCACTTCTCCCTCCGGGGTATCCACCACCAAAAAGGTTTGCCCCATCAGACACGATGCCTTCCGGCTGGACCAAACGGAGCCGGTTACTGTTCCAATTTTCATCCCATACCCTCCAGTATTTCCTTAGCCAGGGGCGTGAGCACTGCCTCCGGTCCGGCACGCAGACCGGAGGCGGCCATCGCCCTGGCTTCCTGTGCAGTGATCAGCCGTTTCTGCCCGCCGTCTGTGAAAACGATGCCCCAGTTTTTCATCTCCCGGCGGGCAGATGCCAAAGATGCCGCCAGTGCCCGGTTCCTGGGCACCTGGGGCAGTCCCGGTGTGTACAATACCACCGGCTTTCCTTCTGCCAGCGCCGCCAGTGTCCGTTCCTCGCAAAAGTGCAATGCCTGCCCCAAGGTCAAAGAGCCGATCACCACCGCATCATAGGGCGCTTCGCTTACATAGCTGTAGCCCAGAGGGCGGCTTGGCTCTGTGCCGATCAGTAACGCCCGGCTCATAAAAGGATCCTCCCGAAATCTCCCGGCTGAAAGCCGCAGGCATTGGCTTCATCGTAGTCCAAATGCATACTTGTCTGAAAATCCGGATGCACCCGCACCGTAACGGCGTGAAAAGTTACCGGCCGGTCCGTAAAGGTCTGCACCCGCACGATCTGCTTGTCCCGCACGCCCATTTGTGCCGCATCCTCCGGGCTCATATGAATGTGCCGCTGGGCGACGATCAGACCGCGGGGCAGGTCCACACAGCCCATAGGGGTTTTTATACGAATCCCCTGGGAGCCAACCAGCTGACCGGACAGGCGCACCGGGGGTGTGACGCCCAGGTGCCGGCTGTCTGTGAGAGAAACCTCCACCTGACCCTCCGGCCGCTCCGGTCCCAGCACTGCCACATTGGAAAATTCCCCCTTCGGACCTACGATTGTGACCCGCTCATTGGCAAGAAACTGCCCCGGCTGGGAAAGCTCCCGCTTGGGCGTAAGGGGATGCCCGAAAAGGATCTGCGCCTGTTCCTGTGTCAGGTGAATATGGCGACCGGAGGCCTCCAGTGGGATAAATATCCGCTGGGCGATCGCCTCCGCCAGCGCATCGATGTCCATTTGATCACTCCTTGCCGGTTTTTGGGGATGTCTGGTTCAGTCGGCCGTGGGGCAGGATGGCGTCCACCTCCGTGTGGGGTCGTGCGATCACATGGACGGAGATCAGCTCGCCCACCTTTTCTGCCGCCGCGGCACCTGCATCCGTTGCCGCCTTTACGGCACCCACATCGCCCCGTACCATCACGGTCACCAGACCGCCGCCTACCTGCTCCTTGCCGACCAGCTGCACATTGGCAGATTTGACCATTGCATCTGCCGCCTCGATCGCTCCGATCAGACCTTTTGTTTCGATCATACCTAAAGAATTTGTGTCCATTTTTATACTTCCTTTCAAATAATTGTTCTGTAGGGGAGCTGCCCCGCCCTTGCAATATGGTTATCCCAGCCGTTCCAGAATTTTTGCAGTGAGAATTTCCACTAAGCTTTCGTCACAGCAAGCCTGTGCTTCCTTCCCCCAGGCGACCCGGCGAATGTCGATCAAATGCATAGGGGAAATATTGTCCGAGGAGCTGCTGCCGCCTACCGCGCCGCATCCCAGTGTCAGCGCGGGGAACAGTCCGGTTTCCGCACCGATACCGCCCAAAGCGGAGGGGGTATTCACCAGAAAACGGGAAACCGGAACCTGCAGGGCGAATTTTTCCACCGTATCCCGGTCCTGACAGTGGATAGAAAAGGTGTGTCCTGCGCCTTCGTGGGTGAGCACCTGCTGAACCTTTTCAAGGACCCTGTCCTCGCTGTCCATCACATAAAAAGCTAGCACGGGACAAAGCTTTTCCATAGAATAGGGGCGGGTGGGCCCGGCCTCTTCCTCATAGGCCACCAGAATTTTTGTGTCCTGGGGCACAGAAAAGCCTGCCTTTTGGGCAAGAAACACAGCCGGTTTTCCCACAATGTCCGGATTGAGCGCACCACTTGGACGGAACAGAAGCTTTGCCAGCTTTTCTGCCTGTGTGCTGTCCATAAAATAATAGCCCATCGCCTCGGCAGTCTGACGGACTGTCTGCTCCATAGCTTTCTCCACGATAATGCTCTGCTCCGAGGCGCAGACTGTGCCGTTATCGAAGGTTTTGGAGCGCAAAATGTGGGAAAGGGCCTGCTTTACATTGGCAGAGCGGTGGATATAGGCAGGTCCGTTTCCGGCGCCTACGCCGATTGCCGGCTTGCCGGAGGAGTAGGCGGATCTTACCATTGCCGGACCTCCGGTCGCCAGGATCAGGTTCACTTCCTTTGCGCCCATCAGCTCCTGACAACCGGCCATACTGCCTGCCCCCAGACAGCTGATACAGCCTGCCGGGGCACCGGCGGCAATGGCCGCGTGGGTTATGATCTGCACTGCCCGCAGGGTGCATAGGATCGCCTTGGGATGGGGAGAGAACACGATGCTGTTGCCGGATTTCAGGGCGATCATCGCTTTATAACAAACAGTGGAGGTGGGATTGGTGCTGGGGACGATGGCGGCGATCACCCCTACAGGAACCCCGATCTCCCATAGCTTTTCCCCGGAATTTTCTTTTAATACGCCGACGGTTTTCATATCCCGGATCGCTTCCCAGACCTTCCGGGAGGCAAATTCGTTTTTCACGGTTTTATCTTCCACATTGCCGAAGCCTGTTTCCCGCACAGCCATATCCGCCAGCTCCACTGCCGCCTGGCTGAAGGCTTGGGCAATGGCGCTTACAATGCGGTCGAGCTGACTTTGAGACATTTGCAATAGCTGTTTTTGCGCTGTTTTTGCCTGTCTTGCCAAAAGCCGCGCTTCCTGCCGGGCCTGCAGGTCTTTATCCAGTTCCAAATAATCACTCCTTTTTTACAAATTCCTATTTGGCATTCTCATATCCGTGGGTTTGATGCTGCTGTCGCCACTGCCTGGGCGAAGGCGGTGCAGGCGGCCTGGCAGGCCGACTGGGTGCCTGTGAGCAGGCCACCGCCGAAATTTGTTTCCGTAGGTGGGGTATATAATTTACATAACTTTACATCTGCCGCCTTCATTGCCTGATCCAGAGCATACATACTCTCCAGGGGCGGGGCGATCAGGTAGGCAAGGGCGGAGCCCTCTTGAATATTTGCCTCTTTGGAAAGAAAGCTGCCGGTGCGGCTGACCGTATGGGCAAGATAGGGCACATCCCCTGCCTGAGAAAATCCAATGTGCCCCAGCGCATCCAGCGCCGCCGCCATACCGCTTTTCACTGCACCGGGGGTAGGACCTGCCAAAATTCCCAGGACCTCCCCGGCATAGGGGGTAGTGGCGTTGGCGGCACCTGCGTAAAAGCTGTGGCTGTAGCACACCGTCACATCGGCGGCTTTTGTGGCTTCGTCCAGCGCGATATAAGTGGCATCGTCGCAATCGGTGGTGAGCAGTCCCAAACAGGGATAGCCCTCCGGTGCGCCCAGGCCCTTTGCTAGAGCGGGGGTCACACCGGTCAGATATTGCACTGCCAGTACCTGAACCGAGATCATAGCTGGATCTGCCTGTGCAGTGCCACACCGGACACTTTGTGCTTCAGGATCTGCTCCACCAGATTGGCGATCTGTGCACCTGCCTCCGGTGCCGGAATTCCCTGGGCGTGGATGTTGGAAACCACAGTACGGCTGGACTCCAATGCACCGATCCGGGGCTGATAGGTGATATAGCAGGACATACTTTTGTCCGTTACCAGACCGGGGCGCTCGCCCACCAGCACGCAAACCACCTCACAGCCGGTCACATCTCCGATGGCATCTCCTGCCCCCACCCGGCAGTAGCGCACAAAGATCCCTTTGCCTGTGTCGATGCCCCGGCTTTTCAGACCCTGCCGAATGGCATCCACACAGGGCATTGCATTTTCCGTAATGGCCGCCGAGGACAGACCGTCTCCCACCACCAGCAAAACCTTCGGCTTATGGGAAACAGCAGAGCGCAGAAGGGTCTGATTTTCTTCGTCAAAGATCCGACCCAGGTCCGGGCGGGTCAGGTATTCATCCTTGCTGTGACAGCAGGTCTGCAAAGGGATGAGTTCGTGTTTCTTTGCAAAATCCTCAGGCACCTGGGAAAATACGGAATCCTGCGCCGCCGCGTGGTCTGCCCGAAAGCGGAGCATTGTCAGGGTCTTATACCGGGGACCGGCCTTGCCGGAGCCCAGCCGGGCGGGGGTGCAGGCTTTAAGCTTTCGGAAGCTGTCCCCATTGGCAGGTTCCTCGACCAGATAAAGCTTCTGCAGGTCCAGTTTGGATACATCCTCCACAAAATCTCCGTCCCGGTAATGGGTATCTGCCGGCTGGGGACCGGGGTCTCTGGGGTAATAGTCACTGCCTTTGACCGCCGGCTCCTGCCCCATAGATTTCAAAATCTCTGCCACCATAGCAGATAGTTCCTGTTTGTTCATATCGTTTCTCCTTACAAATGTTCAAATTTCTGTTTGACGCACAGTTGCAAACATCGCACCATCTAATCGCTTCCCCCGGGGGGAAGCTGTCAGCGAAGCTGACTGATGAGGAACGGCGTGCAGTGAGATGCGGAAAAAGCCTGCAACTATGCAGTAAATGTGAGCCTACCGCCCGCATTCCTCATCCGCCCCTTCGGGGCACCTTCCCCCCGGGGGAAGGCATTGTCAAACAGGAATTTGACTGTTAAAACAGCAAACTTGAGCCGTCGCCGGCTTTTTTCGTAAGATGCCCGTTTTCCACAAAGCCCATTTTCTCCAGCCAGTTCTGAAATTCCGGGATCGCGGTCTTTCCGGTCAGCTCCCGCAGCGCGGCAGTATCCCGGAAACCTGTGGTCTGGTAATTGAGCATAATATCATCCCCGTGGGGGATGCCCATAAAGTAGTTACAGCCTGCAAGGGTCAAAAGTGCCGCCAGATTTTCATTGTCGTTCTGGTCTGCCTTCATATGGTTGGTGTAACAGCAGTCACAGCCCATAGATACGCCGGTGAGCTTGCCCATAAAGTGATCCTCCAGACCGGCACGGGTCACCTGCCGGGCATCGTACAAATACTCCGGCCCGATAAAGCCTACCACCGTATTGACCAGGAAGGGGGAATACCGCTTGGCAAGGCCGTAGCACCGGGCCTCCATAGTCACCTGATCAGCGCCGTGATGGGCACCGGATGACAGCTCCGAGCCCTGACCGGTTTCAAAATACATCACATTGGGTCCTTCTGCGGTGCCCTGGGTCAACAAAAGATCCTTTGCATCCTGCAGGGTCTGCCCGCTGAAGCCGAAGGCCTCGTTGCCCTTTTGACTGCCTGCGATGGACTGAAAGATCAGGTCACAGGGCGCACCCTTTTCCACCGCCTTCATCTGGGCGGTGATGTGGGCAAGGACACAGATCTGGGTAGGAATGTGCCAATGCTCCTTGATCTGATGCAGTCGCCGCAGGACTTTTCCCACCTGCTCCGGGGAGTCGGTGGCGGGATTGACACCGATCACCGCATCTCCTGCCCCAAAGCTCAGGCCCTCCAGAGTGGAGGCGGTAATGCCCTGGGGATCGTCGGTGGTGTGGTTGGGCTGCAGGCGGGAGGAAAGGGTGCCGGGCAGTCCGATGGTGGTGTTGCAGTGGGCGGTGACCTTGATCTTATTGCCTGCATAGATCAGGTCCAGATTGCTCATCAGCTTGGCAACTGCCGCCACCGTTTCCGAGGTCAGTCCCCGGCTGAGCTTGCGAATATCGGCGCCGGTGGTGCGTTCGGACAGGATCCACTCCCGCAGCTCCGAAACGGTCCAATTGCGAATTTTCTCATAGGTTTTTTCGTTCACATCGTCCTGAATGATCCGGGTGACCTCGTCATCTTCATAGGGCACAACGGGATTTTCCCGCAGATCTGCCAGCGTCAGTGCGGACAAAACCACCTTTGCCGCCACCCGCTCCTGTGCGGTCTCTGCCGCCAGACCTGCCAGCTTATCGCCGGTTTTTTCCTCGTTTGCCTTTGCCAGGACCTCCTTGATGTCCCGAAACAGATAGGTTTTTCCCAATAGTGTTGTTTTCAGCTTCATACATTACCTCGTTCGTTTTAGATCCGGTCCAGTATCCGGCGGATCATAAAGTCCTTTACTTCGATAGGATTTGTCTGACAGCACGGATCTGCCAGAACCCCATTTACAATGTCCTTTGTTCTGTAGCGAACCTGTTGGGGGTCGACGCCCGCCTCCTGCAGTGTCTGGGGCAGCTTCAGCTCCCGCCGCAGACGGATCAGGGCGTTTTTCAAATTCCGCACCGCCACTGTATCCGCACTGCCGCCCAGTCCGGCGCTCCGGGCAAGAAAGGCATATTTACTGCCGGCACTGTGGGCATTGCATTCCACGACCCAGGGAAGCAAAATGGCATTGAGCCGCCCGTGGGGCAGGTGAAACATCCCGCCCAGCATATGTGCCATTGCGTGACACAGGCCCAAGCCTGCCTGGTGGAAGGCAAGGCCTGCCATTGTGGCGGCCGTGTGGAGCTTCAGGCGCACGGCGGTGTTCCCGCTGAAGGACGCGGGCAGTGCACTGTACGCCACGGAAAAAGCCTCCTTCGCCAAAGCATCGGTAATAGGTCCGGCGCCGGTGGCAACGAAGGCTTCCAACCCGTGGGCCAGCACATCAAACCCTGCATCCGCCACCAGTGACGGGGGGATGCTTTCCAAAAGGTCGCTGTCCAGAATTGCCACATCCGGTAAGATTTTTGCATCTGCCAAGGGGTGCTTGACCCCTCCGTGGGTCAAAACGGTAAAATCCGTCACCTCCGAGCCGGAGCCGGAGGTGGTGGGGATGGCCACCAGTCTGGGCGCGAGTCCGGAAAAATAAGCCACACCCTTGGCACAGTCAATGGCACTGCCGCCCCCCAGTGCTACAATGGTATCGGGCTGGAATGCCTTTACAACGGAAACGCCCTCTGCCACCAGCTCCACAGAGGGATCGGGCTGGACCCTGTGAAAGATCTCCGTCTGTTGGGCACCGCTCAGCGCCGCCAAACGGGCGGCTGTGCCGTTTTGGGCAAAATAAGGGTCCGTCACCAGAAACAGCCGCCGTATTCCCATATTTTTCAGCTCCGACACCGTACCCGCGCCGGACAGAATTTTTGTTTTACAGGAGAATTGCTCCATATATCCACCGCCTTTTGCACCTATCTTTTCCAAAGAAAAGAAAAATATACAAATTCCTGTTTTCGAAAAAAGTTGTAGGAAAAAGAAAACATATGTGCTATAATGGACGGGAGGTGAGCATAATGGACGAAGAGATCCTGAACAAGGAAGAAATTTTGGAAGACGATCAGATCATAGAGGAAGAAAAGCCTGTCTATGTTCCCCGTCCCAAGTGGCAGGTGTACGGTGCCTGGGTGGCGCTGGCTGTTTTTTTGATCTTCCTTGTACTGTACTATACCAATATCATCCGAGGTGGAAACTAATGCGGATCCTGGGTATTGACCCCGGCTACGGAATCACCGGCTTCGGTCTGATCGAGGCGGACAGAAATCAGTTTGCCCTGCTTCGCTGCGGTGCGATCACCACCCCTGCGGGAATGGACTTTTCCGCGCGGCTGGAGATCATTTATGAGGATATGCGCCAGCTGCTGGAAGCGGCAAAGCCGGATGCGGTGGCGATCGAGGAGCTGTTTTTCGGTCAGAATGTTACCACCGGCATTGGGGTCGCCCAAAGCCGTGGCGTGATCTTACTGGCGATCCGTCAGGCGGGGCTGGAGGTTACCTCCTACAAGCCTATGCAGGTCAAGCAGGCGGTGGTGGGCTACGGCAACGCCACCAAGCATCAGGTGCAGGATATGACCAAGCGGCTTCTGCGCCTGCAGGCAATGCCTAAGCCGGACGATGCGGCAGATGCCATTGCCATCGCACTGTGCCACGCAAGATCTTCAACCTCTCTCATTGCAAAGGCAATGAGAAATTGACAATTGACAATTGACAATTGACAATTGGGTGCGTATTGGCTTGCTGTCAAAAAACATCATAATTGTCCATTATCCATTGTCCATTGTCCATTCGCAAAGATTATGCGTTTTTGGAAAATGGAGGATATTTATGTTGTACTATGTATCCGGTGCGGTAGCTGTATTGGAGCCGGGGCTGGCTGTGATCGATTGCGGCGGCGTAGGCTATGGCTGCCGTGTTACCGCCTATACAGCCGCACAGCTGAAATTAAATCAAAATGCAAAGCTTTATATTACCGAATCCATCCGGGAGGATGCCTTCGACCTGTACGGATTTTCCAGCCGGGAGGAGCAGCGGTGCTATGAGCTGCTTACCTCTGTAAACGGTGTGGGACCCAAGGCCGCTCTGGCGATCCTGTCTGCCGGTCCGCAGAATTTTACCCTTGCGGTAATGACCGGGGACGAAAAGCTTTTGACTGCCGCCCAGGGCGTTGGCAAAAAGCTTGCCCAAAGGATCATTCTGGAGCTGAAGGAAAAGGTGGGCGGCACCTGTGCCGAGCTGGACTTTTCCGGGCCTTCTGTTTCTGTGCCCGCTGTGGGCAATAACAACGCCGCAATGGCAAACGCCGCCTTGCAGGAGCTGGGCTATTCCCCTGCAGAGATCGCCACCGCCCTGAAGGGTGCCGACCCCAATGCGACCACCGAAGACCTGGTGCGCTATGCCCTGCGTGCTATGGTGATGAAAAATTGACAATTATCAGTTGACAGTTGACAATTGACAGTTGATAGTTTCGGTATTTCCTTCGGAAATAATTTAAAATAAGTGCGCATAGCGCACACCTTAACTGTCAACTGTACACTATCAACTATCAACTCTGAACCGGAGGGTTTTTATGAGTTTAGAATTCTCTCAAGAATTAGATACGCCGATCATTTCTCCTACCTTTGCGCCGCTGGATGCGGGGGAGATCGGTCTGCGGCCCAAGCTGCTGAGCGACTACACCGGTCAGGAAAAGGCGAAGGGCAATTTATCGGTATATATTGAGGCGGCCCGTTTGCGGAATGAGCCTCTGGATCACACCCTTTTATACGGCCCTCCCGGCTTGGGCAAGACCACCCTTGCGGGCGTGATCGCCAACGAAATGGGTGTGAATATCCGGATCACCTCCGGTCCTGCCATTGAAAAGCCCGGAGATCTGGCGGCACTGCTGACCAACCTGAACCCCGGCGATATTTTGTTTATTGACGAGATCCACCGCTTAAACCGGGTGGTAGAGGAGATCCTCTACCCGGCAATGGAAGATTTTGCCATCGATATTATTGTGGGCAAAGGACCTTCTGCCAACTCCATCCGTCTGGACCTTCCCAAATTCACACTGGTGGGCGCCACCACCAGAGCCGGTCAGCTTTCTGCCCCCTTGCGGGACCGCTTCGGCGTGTCCCTGCGGCTGGAGCTGTATACCCCGGAGGAGCTGTGCCGTATCGTGACCCGCTCGGCAACGATCTTGGGTATGGATATTGAGCCTGCCGGCGCCTACGAAATTGCTTCCCGCAGTCGGGGCACGCCCCGCATTGCCAACCGCTTCCTGCGCCGTGTCCGGGACTTTGCCCAGATTATGTGCGGCGGCGTGATCACAAAGGAAGCGGCAGACCTTGCCCTGGACCGGCTGGAGGTGGATGCCCTCGGACTGGACGCCATCGACCGCCGGATGCTCACTGCAATCATCCAGAACTACGGCGGCGGTCCCGTTGGTCTGGAGACCCTTGCCGCAACCATCGGCGAGGAGGCGATCACCCTGGAGGATGTGTACGAGCCCTATTTGATGCAATTGGGCTTTTTGACCCGCACACCCAGAGGCCGCTGTGTTACCCAATTGGCCTATGATCATTTACACATTGTCCACGGTGGGCAGACACATTTTGATGTATAGTGGAATTTTTGTTGTAATAATGCATAAATACCAAAATTTTGGAAATAAAAACTTATAAAGGATTGACAAAACTGTCCCAGTTGTGTATAATCCAAAAAGATGGTAAAAAGTTACCATTATTCTGACCCTGCGTTACTACCAGAACATTTTGGGTTTTCACGGGGCATTATCTAACCGAAGAGAGGTATTTCCAATGTACGAAGACAAGACTTTAGTTTGCAAAGAGTGCGGCAACGAATTCGTTTTCACCGCCGGTGAGCAGGAATTCTACGCAGAGCGCGGCTTCCAGAACGAGCCCCAGCGCTGCAAGGCTTGCCGTGACGCTCGCAAGAACGCCACCCGTGGTCCCCGTGAGTTCTTCACCGCTACCTGCGCC
>JAZNDF010000049.1:0-1957 GCA_045587925.1 Faecousia sp. | reverse complement strand
CCTGTATTTACGGGACTTCTGCAGGCACTGCTTGTCATCGGCGGCATCTATCTGATCGGTGTGCTTTCCACGCTGTTCTATAACCGCATCATGGTAACGATTGCGCAGGGAACGCTCAAAAAAATCCGTGATGAGATGTTTGAAAAAATGCAGCGGCTTCCCATCCGTGCATTTGATACGCGGACTCACGGCGATATCATGAGCCTTTACACCAACGATACCGACACGCTCCGGCAGATGATCGCCATCGCAATGGCACAGATGGTATCCTCCATCTTTACCATTGTGTCTGTGTTCGTCTGTATGCTGTATATCAGTGTATGGCTGACGCTGGTTGCCCTTGTTGTGCTCTTCCTGATCCTGCAGCTTGTAAAGGTGATCACCGGCAAAATCGGCGTATTCTTTATGATGCAGCAGAAAACGCTGGCGGATGTCAACGGTTTTGTGGAAGAAATGGTCAACGGTCAGAAGGTCATCAAGGTATTCTGCCACGAAGAAAAGGCAAAAGAAGAGCTGCGTGAGAAAAACAGAGCATGGGCGGTCAGTGCGGCAAATGCAAACGGCTACGCACACTCCATGATGCCCATGATGAATGCGCTTGGTTATGTGCAGTACATTATCATCGCGCTCCTCGGTTCGTATATGGCAATCGCAGGGGTAACCAATCTCGGTCTTACCGGGACGGGTGCACTTACCCTCGGTATGATCGCCTCCTTCCTGACGCTTTCCAGAAACTTTACCGGCCCTGTTTCGCAGATTTCCAACCAGTTCAACTCCATCGTTACCGCACTTGCCGGAGCTTCCCGTATCTTTGCGTTCATGGATGAAGAACCCGAAACTGACGAGGGCTACGTAACGCTTGTCCACGCCAAAGAAGAAAACGGCGTCCTGTGTGAATCCGAAACCAGAACGGGCATGTGGGCATGGAAGCATCCGCATCACGACGGAAGTGTGACCTACACAAAGCTCGAAGGCAGAGTGGTGCTTGACAGTGTGGATTTCGGATATGTCCCCGAAAAACAGGTGCTGTATGATATCTCTCTGTATGCAGAGCCGGGCCAGAAGATCGCTTTTGTCGGTGCAACCGGTGCCGGCAAAACAACGATCACGAACCTGATCAATCGTTTTTACGATATAGCCGACGGTAAGATTCGCTATGACGGAATCAACATCAACAAAATCAAAAAAGCGGATCTTCGCCGCTCTCTCGGTGTCGTTCTTCAGGATGTGAATCTGTTTACGGGAACGGTCATGGAGAATCTGCGGTACGGCAATCCCGACGCTACTGACGAGGAGTGCATCGCCGCCGCAAAGCTCGCCAATGCCGACGGATTCATCCGCATGCTTCCGCAGGGATACAACACCGTCCTGCAGGGAGACGGCAGCGGACTTTCCCAAGGTCAGAGACAGCTGATTTCCATTGCACGTGCCGCTGTTTCCGATCCGCCCGTTATGATTCTCGATGAAGCTACTTCTTCCATTGATACCCGTACCGAAGCACTGGTGCAGGACGGTATGGATAAGCTGATGAAAGGCAGAACGGTGTTCGTCATTGCGCACAGACTTTCCACCGTTCAGAATTCGGATGTGATCATGGTGCTCGATCACGGACGCATTATTGAGCGTGGAAACCACGATAAGCTGATCGCCGAAAAAGGAACGTATTATCAGCTTTATACGGGTGCTTTTGAACTCGAATAAAGCTGGAATAGATAAGGGATTCGACAGCATTGACACTTCATGTTGATCGAATCCCTTTGTTTTGCCCAATTTAATGGTAATCCAAGCTTTGATGTTCTGATTGAGAAAGTTGCGACCTGGTAAGCTTTGCTCCTACATCTTTTCTACATGCATTAGCATCAAATTTCACAAATTCCGCGAGGAAATTATTTCACCGCAATCGTAAGCGAACGATTTCACTTATGATTGTGAAGGTTCAAATCCGATCACAAAAAAC
>JAZNDF010000048.1:0-8814 GCA_045587925.1 Faecousia sp. | reverse complement strand
GGTCCAGAGTTTTGCCCTCGGAAATGGCCTTTGCCAGCAGCATATAGCCACGGGCCTTGGCGGGGATGGTAGCGGCACCGACAGTAGCCTTCTGACCGTCAAACTTAACGATCAGGTCGCTGGTGGCGATCTCTTCCACAGGACCGTCCCATTTACAGCCGACAAGGTCGAATACAAGTTTTTTAATGTCCAATGTGGTATACCTCCTAAAAGTATTTACTATATTTTACCATAGGATCGTTTTGTAGGCAAGGCGGTATTTTCACCTTTTCTATACTGTTTTTACATTTTTCAATTGTAAATCCCGGCAAACCGGAGATTATCGAAAATGGGAGTATACTGTGCCGGGGGTGGGGGAGGTGCCTTTGGCGGACGCCAGCCGGGAGAGTGTGACAAACCGAAAGCCCTGCTTTGTAAGCTCGTCTATGATCTGCAATGCGGCATCCACGGAGCTGGTGGACATATCGTGCATCAGGATAACATCCCCATCCCGGATATGCTCCACCACTTCTTTTTCGATGGTGGCAGTATCATCCGTTGCCCAATCCCGCGGGTCTACCGACCAATAAGCCAGAGACAGCCCCAAAGAGGCGGCACAGCTGCGGGTGCATTCACTGCAGGTCCCGCCGGGACAGCGCAAAAAGACTGCCTGACAGCCCTCCGGAAGAAGTGCGCGGTTTTTTTTCAGCTCCAGGATCACTTCTTCCGAACGCATATTTTCCATTGGCTTGTGGCTGTATCCGTGCAGACCGATCTCGTGACCTTCCGCAAAAATTCGCTCTGTCAGCGTCCGGTCCTGTTCCATACGGTAGCCGCACAGGAAAAAGGTTGCTTTGACATTTCTTTCCTCAAGACCGTCCAGCAATCTGCGGGTGTACCGTCCGGAAGGGCCGTCATCAAAGGTCAGGGCCACCAGCTTTTCCGATGGCGCGCCGCGGACGGGGATGCACAGTATGCCCAGACATATTAAAATTAATATAAACCGTTTCATACTGCTCATTCCTTTCCGGATGTACTAATGCTACTATGTCCGGAAGCAAATGAGCAATTCCAGGAGATTTTTTTATTTATATGAAAAAAATTCCATAAAAGGTATTGACAAACACACCAAAGGAGAGTATGATATGTAGGCAGTTAGCAGTGGCTAACAATAGAGGTGATACTATGAACTTAACTCAGGTCCAGGAAGGCAAGGAATACATCATTGAGAAAATCGAAACAGAGGATGAGGAATTAAATTCCTTTTTGTTCTCTCTTGGCTGTTACAGTGGAGAGCCGATTACGGTAGTATCCCACCGCAGAAGCGGCTGTACCGTTTCCGTTAAGGATGCCAGATATAATATCGATACACAACTGGCACAGGCAATTATCGTATTTTAACAGAAAATGCGGAATAATGCTCCGCTTTTTCTTGTGTGCAGTAGTTAGCGGTAGCTAACCATCAATAAGGAGGAAAGAAAATGAGAATTGCTTTTGCAGGCAATCCCAACAGTGGCAAAACTACGATGTACAACGCCCTGACCGGCCGTAACGAGAAGGTCGGCAACTGGGCGGGTGTTACCGTAGACAGAAAGGAAGCGCCCATCAAAAGGGCATACGCCGGTGATCAGGAGCTAATCGCAGTTGACCTGCCCGGTGCGTATTCGATGTCTCCCTTTACATCCGAGGAGAGCATCACCAGTGCCTATGTAAAAAACGAGAAGCCGGATGTGATCATCAACATCGTGGATGCGACTAACCTCAGCAGATCCCTGTTCTTCACCACACAGCTGCTGGAGCTGGGGGTACCGACGGTGGTGGCGCTGAACAAGGCGGACATCAACGAGAAGAAGCAGACCGATATCGATACTGCCGCGCTGAGCGAAAAGCTGGGCTGTCCGGTGGTGGAGACTGTCTCTACCCACGCGGAGGGCCTGAAGGAGCTGGTGACGGCTGCCGTGGCGCAAATGGGTAAGGAGCAGTCTGCACCCTACAGCCAGGGTCAGGTAGACCTGACAGATAAAAAGGCTGTGGATACGGCAGACCGGAAGCGGTTTAAGTTTGTAAACCAGATCGTCAGCAAGGTGGAGACCCGCAAGGTGCTGACAAAGGAAAAGAATTTCCAGGATAAGATCGACCGTGTCCTGACTAATCCCATTGGCGGTCTGGCGATCTTCGCATTAGTGATGTTCCTGGTATTCCAGATATCCCAGGCTTGGGTAGGTCCCTGGATTGCAGAGGGCTATGAATTTGCCAACGGAACTACCGTTCCCGGACTGGTCACCCTGATCGATATGTTCAAGGAATGGGTGGCAGGTCTGCTGGCGGGCGGCAACGATTTCCTGGTATCCCTGCTGACAGAAGGCATCATCGGCGGCGTTTCTGCTGTGGTCGGCTTCCTGCCGCTGGTTATGGTGATGTATTTCCTGATCTCCCTGCTGGAGGACTGCGGCTATATGGCCCGTGCCACCGTGGTTCTGGACCCCATTTTCAAAAAGGTAGGTCTTTCCGGCAAGTCTGTCATTCCCTTTATCGTGGGCACCGGCTGTGCCATCCCCGGCGTTATGGCGGCACGCACCATCCGCAATGAGCGGGAGCGCAATGCCACGGCTATGCTCACACCCTTTATGCCCTGCGGCGCGAAGCTGCCTGTGATCGCACTGTTTGCCGGTGCGTTCTTCGACGAAGCAAGCTGGGTAGGAACCCTGATGTACTTCGTGGGTATTGCGTGCATTCTGCTGGGTGCACTGCTGGTCAATAAAATTGCAGGACATAAGAACCGCAAGTCCTTCTTTATCATCGAGCTGCCGGAATACAAGGGCCCCTCTGTGAAGCGGGCGTTTAAGGATATGTGCAGCCGCGGCTGGGCATATATCGTAAAGGCAGGTACCATTATTCTGGTGTGCAATGCGGCGGTCTTCCTGATGCAGTCCTTCAACTGGAAATTCCAGCTGGTGGATGATCCCCAGGCGTCTATTTTGCACTCTATCGCCAGCCCCATTGCGGTGCTGCTGATCCCCATCGGCGCAGGAGTCTGGCAGCTGGCCGCCGCCGCTGTGACCGGCTTTATCGCCAAGGAAAATGTTGTGGGCACCCTGGCTGTGTGCTATGGCTTTGCCATTAACGATGACCTGGAAATGATCGGCAGCGGCAACGAGGTTGCCAGTGCGATGGTAACACTCACAAAGGTATCTGCGCTGGCTTATCTGATGTTCAATCTGTTCACGCCCCCTTGCTTCGCGGCTATGGGCGCAATGAACAGCGAGATCAGCCAGAAAAAGTGGTTCTGGGGCGGCATTGCCCTGCAGCTGTGCGTGGGATATTCCATAGGCTATCTTGTTTATCAGATCGGCACACTGATCACCACCGGTTCCCTGGGCGCAGGCTTTGCAGGCGGACTGATCTTCCTGATCGCCTTTGCGGCAGTGCTTATCTACCTGTGCGCAAGCGCAGACAAAAAAGTGAAAAATACATATACCCTTAGCGGAAAATGATCCATTATGAATAAAATTGATTATCTGATCCTTGGGGTGATCGTGCTGATCATCGGCTTTGCGGTTTTGTATATTCGCAGAGCGAAGAAAAAGGGTGCCAAATGTATCGGCTGTCCGGATAGCGGCAGCTGCAGCGGTAAATGCGCAGGCTGTGCCTGTTGTACCAACGACCCGGAAAAAACCGACTGATTTCCAATACCAACCGAAACACTGCCAAATTCCTGTTTATCGGCTCCGGTCCGATAAACAGGAATTTTGGCAGTGTGTTTGATTTTTGCACAAATGGGTTGTAAAAAAGGGGAAAAGTTTGGTAAGAATTGCACTTGATAGAAGCTGCCTGCAGTGCTAGAATATCCTGTGGAAAAATATGAAAAGAAGGCGCTTATTATATGGAAATTTCCCTGGTTGTACTTGCAGTTGCGCTGGTAGGCGGTTTGATGCTTTCCAGACTTACTAAACTGATACATCTGCCGGCGGTGACGGCTTATCTGGTAGCCGGTCTGTTGCTGGGACCTTTTTGTCTGGGTGCATTGGGCGTTCCCGGTCTGGGCTTTAATTCTCTGGAGCAGGTCGAAGGTCTTGGCATCGTTACCCAGGTGGCGTTGGGCTTCATTGCCTTTACCATCGGCAACGAATTTCGCCTGGGTCAGCTGAAGGCGATGGGCTCCAGCGCCATTACCATCGGTATTTTACAGGCTGTGATCACGACTGTTTTGGTGGACATTGTGCTCATCGTTCTGCATTTTTGCTTCCCCAATGTGATCTCCCTGCCCTGTGCCATTGTGCTTGGTGCCATTGCATCTGCCACAGCTCCGGCGGCGACCTTGATGGTGGTGCGGCAGTATAAGGCAGACGGTCCGCTTACCCGGCTTCTGATGCTGGTGGTTGCCATTGACGATGCAGTGGGTCTGGTGCTGTTTTCTGTGTCCTACGGTATTGCCACAGCTCTTTCTCAGGGACAGGTCAGTGTGCTGGCAGTTGTGGTCGAGCCCATTGTGGAGATCGTGCTTTCTTTGGGACTGGGCGCACTTATGGGCTTTTTACTGGATTGGGTGGAGCAGTTTTTCCACTCCCGCAGTAAGCGTATGACCATCTCCGTTGCGTTCGTGCTGCTGGCGGTGGGTCTGTCTACCCTGAAGTTCCATATCGGACCTGTCCACTGCGGATTTTCTCTGCTTTTGGTATGTATGATGACCGGAACGGTTTTCTGCAATATCTGCGACACCTCTGAGGAGCTGATGAACCGTGTGGATGGCTGGATGATGCCGCTGAATATTCTGTTCTTTGTGATCTCCGGTGCGGAGCTGGATCTGAATGTGCTGGTACAGCCGGTGACCATTCTGGTGGGTGTGATCTATATCATTGCCCGGTCTGTGGGTAAGTGGTTTGGCTCGGATGTGAGCTGCCGGCTGACCCATCAAAGTAAACCCATTGAGCAAAATCTGGGCATCACCCTTTTGCCCCAGGCGGGCGTGGCACTGGGTATGGCTCTGACTGCAGCAAATCTTGCCGACGGTGCCCTTGCCCGGAATGTGGTTTTGTTTGCCGTGCTGATCTATGAGCTGGTTGGACCCAGTCTGACAAAGCGCAGTCTTATGAAGGTAGGGGAAATCCGTCCTGAGGGCCGTGTCAGCGCCCGTACCTTGAACCAAAAATAAATTTCTGCACAGACTGTATTGACACATTTTTGTTTGTGTGATACACTTATGATAACGAAATAGTGAAAAATGATAGAGGCGCGTCGCATCATCAGTACCCATTGCCGGGAGGCCTTCGCAGGGCTGTGGCAATTGGGAAAGGGATCGTCGCCGAAGGGAGCTGAGGCGGAAGGCTCACCTGGACAGAGGGACAATATCCCTTTGGCTGTCGCATTTGCGGAGTGCTATCGTTATGCATAGACTTTTCCCGGGGCAGATGTCACCGGTTGGAGACACTGTTCTGTGCTAGGATAGCCGATGCTTGCATCGGCTATTATTTTTGAACAAGGAGGATATAATAATGAAGGAACAGACTATTTTTCAGGGTGCGGCAACGGCACTCATTACCCCTATGAAGGAATCCGGTGTGGACTATCCTGCGCTGAAAAAGCTGATCGACTGGCAGATCGAAGAGGGGATCGATGCCCTGGTGATCTGCGGCACTACCGGCGAGGGCTCGACCCTTTCCGATGCAGAGCATAAGGAGGTCCTGCGCTTTTCTCTGGAGGCGGCGGCTGGCCGTGTGCCGATGATCGCCGGAACCGGCTCGAATGATACTGCCTATGCCGTTGCTTTGACCAAATATGCCTGTCAGCTTGGCTACGACGGTCTTCTGGTGGTCACCCCTTATTACAATAAGACGACCCAGAAAGGTCTGGTTGCAAACTTCACCGCAATTGCAGAGGCTTCCACCAAGCCTGTGATCCTTTACAATGTTCCCTCCCGTACCGGTGTGAACATTGAGCCTGCAACCTATCTGGCACTGTCCAGGGTGAAGAATATCGCCGCCATTAAGGAAGCCAACGGAAATATCTCCAAGGTGGTGGAGACAGCTGCTCTGGTAGGCGATCAGCTGGATATTTACTCCGGCAACGACGACCAGATCGTTCCCATTATGGCCTGCGGCGGTAAGGGCGTTATTTCTGTGCTGTCCAATGTTCTGCCCAAGGAGACCTCCCGGATGTGCCATCTGGTGCTGGAGGGAGATGTGGCCGGCGCTATGGAGCTGCAGAAGAAATATCTGCCTTTGTGCAATGCGCTGTTTTGTGAAGTGAACCCCATCCCGGTAAAGGCTGCAATGGCGGCTATGGGTATGTGCGAAAACTACCTGCGTTTGCCTCTTGTTCCTATGGAGGAAAACCACCGTCAGGTGCTGCTGCAGTGTATGAAAAATGCCGGTGTAAAGATCTGATAATAAGGAGTTATTTATGATTAGAATCGGAATCGTAGGCTATGGCAATCTGGCGAAGGGCGTAGAATGTGCGATCCGCCAGAATTCGGATATGAAGCTTTGCGCGGTGTTTACCCGCCGGGATCCTGCCACTGTGAAAATTCTCACACCGGATGTGCCGGTGTGCGTTTTGGGGGATATCCTGCAGTGGAAAGAGAAAATCGATATGCTGATCTTGTGCGGCGGCAGTGCTACGGACCTGCCGGAGATGACGCCGGCATTGGCAAAGGATTTTAATGTGATCGACAGCTTCGATACCCACGCCAACATTCCGGCTCACTTTGCAAATGTGGACAAAGCGGCATCCGAAAATGGAAATATTGCGCTGATCTCTCTTGGCTGGGATCCGGGTCTGTTCTCCGTGAACCGCCTGTATGCCTCTGCTGTTTTGCCGGAGGGTAAGGACTATACCTTCTGGGGCAAGGGCGTCAGCCAGGGACATTCCGATGCCATTCGCCGCATTCCCGGCGTTTTGGACGCCCGTCAGTACACCATTCCTGTGGAGGAAGCTATGGAGCGTGTGCGCAAGGGCGAAAATCCGGAGCTGACCACCCGCCAGAAGCACACCCGTTATTGCTATGTGGTGGCGCAGGCGGATGCGGATAAGGCTCTGATAGAAAAGACGATTTTGGAAATGCCCAACTACTTTGCCGATTACGATACCACTGTGGAGTTTATTACAGCGGAGGAAATGAAGAAATCTCACGCCGGACTGCCCCACGGCGGCAGTGTGATCCGCAGTGGCATTACCGGATGGGATGGGGAAAACTGCCAGACCATCGAATATAAGCTGAATTTGGACTCAAATCCTCAGTTTACCGCCAGTGTGCTGGTGGCCTGTGCCCGCGCGGCAATGAAAATGAAAAATCGGGGAAATACCGGCTGTTATACCATTTTTGACATCGCACCGGCTGATCTGACGGTGCTGAGCCGGGAGGAGATCCTCGCCCATATGCTATAAAAGGAAACCAATATGCTCTATAAGAATATAAACAGAAACGAAGCCGGACACCTGATGTTTGCAGGGCAGGATACCACTGCGCTGGCACAGGAATATGGCACTCCGCTGATGCTTTTGGATGAAATCGCCATTCGCAATCGTTGTCGGGAATACAAAAATGCGATGAAAGAGGTCTTCCCGGAAGGCTCTGTGCCGCTGTATGCCAGTAAGGCTCTGAGCTTTAAGCAGATCTACCGGATTATGGCAGAAGAAGAAATGGGCATCGATGTGGTGTCCTCCGGGGAGCTGTACACCGCTGTGAATGCCGGCTTCCCAATGGAAAATGCCTATTTCCACGGCAATGCCAAAACCGATGGGGATATCCGTTTTGCCATTGAACACCGCATTGGCTGCTTCGTCTGCGACAATGCAGACGAGCTGTATGCCATTGACCGGGAGGCAGAAAAGGCAGGCATTCGTCAGAAGATCCTGCTGCGCCTTTCTCCGGGAATCGATCCCCACACTCACGCAAAGATCAGCACCGGAAAGATCGACTGCAAGTTTGGTGCGGTGATTGAGAACGGACAGGCAGAACAGCTGGTCTTGCAGGCGCTTTCCTGCAGGAATGTTGATCTGCAGGGCTATCACTGTCACATCGGGTCTCAGATTTTTGACCACACCCCCTTCTGTGATGCGGCAGTAATGATGCTTACCTTCCTGGCGGAAATGCGGGATAAGCACGGATTTTGTGCACCGGTGCTGAATTTGGGCGGCGGTATGGGCGTGCCCTATACGGACGCCGAACCCACCATCGATTACGCAGAAAATATCCGCAATATCGGTCTGCTGGTGGAAAAAACCTGCAAGGCACTGCATATTCCGGTGCCGGTGATCTTGATGGAGCCGGGCCGCAGTATCGTAGCCGATTCCGGTATGACCCTGTATACGGTGTCTTCCATTAAGGAGATCCCCGGATTTCGGAATTATGTATCCGTGGATGGCGGTATGACCGATAATCCCCGGTATACACTCTATGAAGCACCCTATACTGTTTTGTCCGCAAATAAAGCGGACCAAAGGGCAGATTATTCCTGCACACTGGCAGGTCGCTGCTGTGAAAGCGGGGACCTGATTCAGGAAAATGTGCAGCTGCCTGCGCCTCGGCGGGGCGATCTGGTGGCAGTGCTCACCACCGGTGCATATAATTATTCTATGTCTTCCAATTATAACCGTATTCCCCGCCCGCCTGTTATTATGATAGGCGAAAACGGACCTTACACAGCTGTCCGCCGGGAAACCCTGGATGACCTTCTGAGCTATGATATATAAAAGGGGCGCGTTGCAAAATACTGCAATGCGCCCTAAAACTATGCAATTGTCTACATCCTGCGGATGTAGGGGCGGTCATTGACCGCCCGCGGGCGATTAATAATCGCCCCTACATATTCTACCGTAGATTTTGCGCATTTTGCA
>JAZNDF010000047.1:0-6842 GCA_045587925.1 Faecousia sp. | reverse complement strand
AAATGCGCAAAATCTACGGTAGAATATGTAGGGGCGATTATTAATCGCCCGCGGGCGGTCAATGACCGCCCCTACATCCGCAGGATGTAGACAATTGCATAGTTTTAGGGCGCATTGCAGTATTTTGCAACGCGCCCATTTAGATTATTCAAATCCCTTTTCTCACTACACAAAAACCACACCCTTTGGGGTGTGGTTCTTTCTGGCGGAGTGAGAGGGATTTGAACCCTCGCGCGCTGTTTAGACGCCTACTCCCTTAGCAGGGGAGCCCCTTCGGCCTCTTGGGTATCACTCCGAATCAACTTAGTATTTCCTTGTTGCCAAAGTATTCTAGCACAGGCTGGGTCATTTGTCAAGTTAATTTACCGCCATAAATCCTTTTTCTATGGAAAACTTTTCTTGAATGCAAATAAGTTCTTATTTGCGCATCCCGGCAATAGGATGTTACATACATTGGAATTTGAGGTGGTACTATGGAACATACAGTCAACACGGTCACTTTGCGGGGAAGCTTAGTAGATATGCCAGCATTCTCCCACGAAAATCACGGCAGGCGCTACTGGCGGTTTCTTTTGGAGGTGCCCCGCCTTTCCGGCGCGGTAGATTGCCTGCCGGTCATTGCAGAAGAAGGGCTTATTATGGGAATCGACCCCAGCGGCGGGGAGATGATCACGGTTACAGGTCAGGTGCGCTCCCACAATCAGCGCAGTGAGGGTGTGCGGCATCTTCTGATCTTTGTGTTCGCCACATCCGTTTTTGCCGAAGACGGTCAGCCCGTCAACGATGTATTTCTGGAAGGTCCTCTTTGTAAAATGCCCATTTTCCGAAGAACGCCCCTGGGGCGGGAGATCTGCGATGCAATGCTCGCTGTTCCCCGTGCCTTTCACAAGGCAGATTATCTGCCCTGTATTCTCTGGGGGCGCACCGCACAGGAGATCGCCGCCTGTCAGGTGCGGGACCGCATTCGCATTTTCGGCAGACTGCAAAGCCGCATATACACAAAGCTGACCGAAGATGGACCTGTGGAGCGCACAGCCTATGAGATCTCCGCTCTCAGCGCAGAAATTTTAGAAGCACAAAATTAAGCAAGCCGGGGGTGGCGCAACGGCGGTATTCCGCCACCCCCAAAGCCACGCAATCTGCCACCGCCGGCAGACTGCCATTTCATCCTATCCCCAAAGGTCGTCCTCTGTGCAAATATTTTTCTTTTCTTTTGGGTTCTCCCGTGATAAAATGACAAAAAAAGATCGGAGCGCCTTATGAAAGAAAAAGTAACCTCCATTATTCAGGCACTGAAGCTTCGCTACCCCCAGGCTCCCTGTGCCCTTCATTCCACAAAGGATTATGAACTGATGATCGCAGTGCGTCTTTCTGCCCAGTGCACCGACGCCAGGGTCAATCTGGTTACGCCGGCGCTGTTTGAAGCCTACCCCACATTGGAGGCAATGGCAAACGCCGACATCAGCGATGTGGAAAAATATATTCACTCCTGCGGTTTTTACCGGCAAAAGGCAAGTGACATCGTTCTTGCCTGTCAGATGCTGCTGGAGCAGTACGGCGGCAAAGTCCCGGACAAAATGGAAGACCTTCTGAAGCTGCCCGGTGTGGGCAGAAAGACTGCCAACCTGCTTTTGGGCGACCTTTACGGCGTCCCCGGCAGTGTGGTCTGTGATACACACTGTATTCGGATATGTGGGCGGCTTGGGCTTTCCGCAGGCAAAGAGCCGGAAAAGGTCGAAAAGCAGCTGCGGAACATTTTGCCCCCGGAGGAAAGCAGTGATTTTTGTCACCGCATCGTTTTGTTCGGACGGGAGATCTGCACCGCCCGCAATCCCAAATGTGATCAGTGTCCCCTATCTCTTTACTGCAATGAATGGGTAAAATGAATACATTCCCCCTTGTCCGCATAGGCTGTGGACAAGGGGGAGATTTTATTGCGCAGAAAAATGCCCATCTTTTACAGTGCTCTGATGCTCACCGCCGTCAACCTGCTGCTCCGGCTGGTTTCCACTTCCTTTCAGGTTTACATCTCCGGGCGCATCGGTGCCGCCGGCGTGGGACTTTTGCAGCTGGTTCTGTCTGTGGGAATGCTGGCAACGACCGCAGGTATGGCAGGCATCCGTACTGCCACGATGTACTTAACCGCAGAGGAATTGGGGCGCAAGCGGCCGGAAAATGTGAGCTGGGTCCTCTCCGGTTGTTTTTTATACAGTATCCTTTGCAGTGGCGTCCTTGCACTGGGTCTTTACATATCCGCACCCTTCCTGGCGCTTCATTGGATCGGCGAGCCGGGCACTGTGGGTGCCATCCGCCTGTTTGCGGCGTTTTTGCCTGTCACCTGCCTTTGCGGCTGTATGACCGGTTATTTTACTGCCGCCAACCGCATCGGCACCTTGGCCGCAGTGGAAGTGGCAGAGCAGCTGCTTTCTATGGCAGTAACGATGGGTCTGCTCACCCTTTGGGCGGGAGCCGATCCTGCCAAGGCCTGTCAGGTCGTGGTTCTGGGCAGTGGGACAGGTGGCTGTCTGACCCTTGTATGCCTGATCCTGTTGCGGGTGCGGGAGAGAATGAAAACCGGCAGAAAAATCCCGGTAGCCAGACGGCTGCTGGACACCGCCGTCCCCCTTGCCCTGGGGGATGATCTGAAGGCAGGAATTTCTACCGCAGAAAATCTGATGGTACCCAAACGGCTGGCACTGTATCCCGGTGTGGAAAATCCTCTGGCAGCCTTCGGAACGGTATGCGGGATGGTTTTTCCTATCCTTATGCTCCCGGCGGCCATTTTGTTCGGTCTTGCAGAGCTGTTAATTCCGGAGCTTGCCCGGTGCAACGCCGCCGGAAGCAAGCGGCGCATCACCTATCTGGCACGCCGAAGTTTGCGAATTGCTCTGCTTTACGGCTTTTTCTGCAGTGGCCTTCTTTTCCTGACTGCACAGGATCTATGCTCCGCCCTGTACGGCAACAGGGATGCAGGCAGTTATTTGCAGCTTTACAGTCTCCTGATCCCTATGCTGTACTGCGACTGCATTACAGATGCAATGATCAAAGGGCTGGGACAGCAAAAGGCCTGCGTGCGGTATAACATTTTAACCTCCTCTATGGATGTGGCGCTATTATTTGTGCTCTTGCCCCGCTTTGGAATGGAGGGCTATTTTATCAGCTTCCTGGTTACCCATTTATTGAATTTCCTTTTAAGCTTACGGCGGCTGATCAAAATTTCCGGGGTCCGCATCTCTCCTGCCCTTCCGGTTCTGGCCTTCTTCTCTGCCGCTGTGGCAGTGCTAGTATCGTCTTTTCTTTCCGCGCCCATCGCCAAAACCATTGCCTACGCACTGCTTTTGGGCAGTCTCTGGGTATTATTAAAGGTCCTCCACAAGGAGGACCTGCAATGGGTCAAGGGCTTGGTTCGATTATAGTTACAGTTGTTTTAATATCTCTTTGATAAATTCCCAGGTGCGCTCTACGGAGGCAATATTCAGCCGTTCCCGGCTGGTGTGGATACCCTGCATATCCGGGCCGATGGAAACGCAGTCCAGTCCCGGCAATTTTTCGCTGAGCAAGCCGCATTCCAGACCTGCGTGGATCGCCACCACCATCGCATCCTTCCCGGACATTTGCTTATAGATCCGCACCATAGTATCCCGCAAGCGGGAGTCCTTCTTATACTCCCAGGCGGGATAATCTCCCTTTTGGGTACAGCTCCCCTCGTAAAATGCCGCCAAAGCTTCCAGCTTGGCAAGCAGCTCCTTCTTCTCCTGATTGACCGAGCTGCGGAGGGCAAATGTCAGGCACAGATCCTCATCCAGAGAAGCCACGCCTAAATTCAGGCTGGTCTGCACCAGACCTTCCATATCCTTGCTCCAGGACTGGACGCCGTTGGGTGCGGCATTCAAAAGGGCGATCAGCTTGGAAGAGCATTCGGTCGTCAGGGCATTTCCGCCCAGGGCATCCACATCGTCGCCCCGAACGATGGCATCCGGCTCGTCATACTGCTCCCGGATCTCCTGCTGCAGCTGTGCCGCCACATCGTTGATCCGTTCAATATACATTCCAAGGGCAACCAGGGTCACCTGACAGGAACGGGGAATGGCGTTATCCTTTGCACCGCCGGAAAACTGGGTGATGCACACCGGCATCAGCTTCTGGATGCGGCCCAAAAATTCGCCCATCACCTTATTGGCATTTGCCAGATTTTTGTGGATCTCCACACCGGAGTGTCCTCCCTGCAGGCCCTCCACCGTCAGACGGACACAGGGACCGTACACCGGACGGCGCTGGACCGGCATATGAATTGAAGCCCTGACACCGCCGGCGCAGGAAACAGTAAACACGCCCTCGTACTCAGAGTCCAAATTGAGCATCGTTCTGCCCTTGAGCGAGGAAAGATCAATGCCGGCGGCGCCAAACATTCCGGTCTCCTCGTCTACGGTTACAATCAGCTCTATGGGCGGGTGGGGAATGGTTTTATCTGCCAGCAGTGCCAATCCGTAAGCCACGGCAATGCCATTGTCACCGCCCAGAGTCGTGCCCCTGGCGAAAACATATTCCCCGTCGTGGGTGATGTCCAGGCCTTCTGTTTCCATATCGATGGAACAGTCCGCATCCTTTTCGCAGACCATATCCATATGGCCCTGCAGGATCACAGGCTCGCGGTCTTCATAGCCGCAGGTGCCTTCGCCAAATAAAATGACATTATTCAAGTCATCCTGCACATAGCGGATCCCCTGCTCCTGTGCAAAAGACACCAGATAATCGCTGATCGCCTTTGTATTTCCGCTTCCGTGGGGAATGGAACAAAGCTTTTCAAAATAAGCAAATACGCTTGCAGGCTGAAGCCCTGCCAATTTTACTGCATTCATAGTTTCACTCCTAATTTAAGATAAAATGCCACAGCAAGGGCAGTGCCCAACCTGTGGCATTTTTTATTTTGAATTATCAGGGGAGCAGGCTCAAGGCCAGGGTCAGCAAAATCCAAAGCAGAGCGATCCACTTGGTTGCAGAAGCCAGTGCCTTATCCATACCGCTGCCGGTCTTGTTCATATAAGAGTCGCTGTTGCCGGAAATCGCACCGGACAGGCCAGCCTCTTTACCGGACTGCATCAGAACAACCGCAATCAGCGCTACGCTGGCGATCACTTCCAGAATAGTAACCACGATCTTCAAAATTTCCATATTAATAACCTCCCTCCGCTAACCGCTTAATACTGTGCGCGATAAGCGGATTCAAATAACATTTTCAATAATCCAGTACAGTATACCACAAGCTTTTTCAAAATGCAAGTATTTTATCGGTATTTTTTTACTTTTTCATTTCGTGACCCAGGTGCCGGTGGCGGCGCAGGTCAGGTAGGCATTGATAAAGGGATCCAACGCACCGTCCATAACTGCATTTACATTGGATGTTTCACAGCCGGTGCGGGTGTCCTTGACCAGTGTATAGGGCATAAACACATAGTTGCGGATCTGGCTGCCCCATTCGATCTTCTTCTGCACGCCCTTAATATCGGAGATCTTGTCCAGATGCTCTCTTTCCTTGATCTCCACCAGCTTACTGCGAAGCATACGCAAACAGTTTTCCTTATTCTGGAACTGGCTTCGCTCGGTCTGGCAGGCTACTACAATACCGGTGGCCTTGTGGATCAGACGGACTGCAGAGGATGTCTTATTGATATGCTGACCGCCTGCACCGGAGGAACGGAACACCTGCATTTCGTAGTCCTCAGCCTTGATCTCCACATCATTGCTGTCATCTTCAATTTCAGGGATCACCTCAATGGCGGCGAAGGAGGTCTGGCGGCGGGCGTTGGCATCAAAGGGAGACACGCGAACCAGACGGTGCACGCCATTTTCGCCCTTCAAAAAGCCATAGGCATTTTCGCCTTCAATGACAATATCCGCAGATTTAAGTCCTGCTTCTTCGCCTTCCTGGTAGTCCATAATCTTATAGGTGTAGCCGTGAGCCTCTGCCCAGCGGGTATACATCCGGTAGAGCATCTGACACCAGTCCTGTGCTTCGGTGCCGCCGGCACCTGCCTGGAAGGAGACCATTGCATTGTTCCGGTCATAAGTGCCGGTGAGCAATGTTTCCAAACGGCAGCGCTCCATATCCTCGCTAAGCTTCTGGAAGCCTTCCTTCAGCTCCGGGAGCATAGAGTCGTCGTCTTCCTCAGCCGCCATTTCGCAAATAGTCATCAGGTCATCCCAGGAGGATGTCATTTGCTTATATTTTTCGATCTTCGCCTCCGTGATCTTGGTCTTCACCACGATCTGCTGGCTCTTTTCCGGATTATCCCAAAATCCGGGAGCCTCCTGCATTGCCTGCAGGCGCTCCAGCTCATTTTTAAGACCCTCCAGGTTCAGGGACTCTGCCAGACCGTCCAGCGCCGGCTTCACTTCGTTCAGCTTTTGCTTGTAAGAATCAAATTCGATATTCATAGCTTACACTCATTTCTTTGCATAGTTATTTACATTATACTAAAATTCCCCTTTCCTGTAAAGGGGGCAAATCAAAAACTTTATGCCCCGTTTTTGTACTTTTGTACATCGACAATCCTTCAAAGCTCAGATATACTATAGACAACAGAGCACTTTTTCTGTACAATTGCAATAAGGAGTTTTTAGGTATGGAGTCAGTAAAAAACAATCTGCAAAAGCACATCGAAACCTTATGTGTTCAATTCGGTTCCCGTCACAGCGGCTCCGAGGGCGAACGGCTTGCCGGCGAATATATCGAGAAATATTTTACCGATCTGGGCTTAGCTGTCCATTCTGAGGAATATGCCGGCAGAGGCTGGAATTTCGAAAGCTTTTCGCTTTACAATGTGACAAAAGGCCGTCCCGTT
>JAZNDF010000046.1:0-1514 GCA_045587925.1 Faecousia sp. | reverse complement strand
GGGAGGGTCATTAAGTTAGTGTCTTTGCGAAACCAGTCCGCAGACTGGTTGTGGCAAACTCCAGCGTATCGATACCCCGGAGATTGCCACGGGCGTAAACGCCCTCGCAATGACACGGAAGTATGGTAGTCGTTCGGGACGGGTCTCCCGTCCTTTACCAACGAAAATGTAGGGGAGGCTATTAGCCTCCCGCTACGAGCCTTGTTAAAATTCATTTCCGAAGGAAATACATTAACTGTCAACTGTCAACTATCAACTGTCAATTGTTTATCTGGCTTCGCCCGATAAACAGGAATTTGACAACCTGTGGTAAAATATACAAAAAGGAAGGAGGGCGGATGATGACACAACAAAAACCTCCGGTGGGGCGGTTTGCACCTACGCCCTCCGGGCGGATGCATCTGGGAAATGTATTTTCCTTTCTGATCGCCTGGCTGTCTGTGCGAAGCCGGGACGGCAGTATGGTCCTGCGAATGGAGGACCTGGATACCCAGCGCACCAGCGAAGAAAAGGCGCGCATCCTGCGGGAGGACCTGCGCTGGCTGGGACTTGACTGGGACAGGGAAACCACGCCCCAAAGCCAACGAACCGGCATTTATCAGGAATATTTTGACCGATTGCAGGAAATGGGGCTTTTGTACCCTTGCTACTGCACCCGCAATCAGCTCCACAGCGTCAACGCCCCACACCTGTCCGACGGCACCTATATCTACCCCGGCACCTGCCGGGAGCTGACAGCGGCCCAGCGGGCGAGTATAGACCGGGATCCCGCCTGGCGGATCAGGGTGCCGGACCGGCAATGGACGGTAACCGACCTGCTCCAGGGGGTCTATGGGGAAAATCTTTTGACGGATTGCGGCGATTTCGTGGTGCGCCGCAGTGACGGAATGTTTGTGTATCAGCTGGCAGTGACGGTGGACGACGGCTTGTCCGGCATCACGGAGGTGGTGCGGGGCGCCGATCTGCTGAGCTCTGCTCCCCGGCAGATGTATCTGCAGGAGCTGTTCGGGTTTGCCCACCCAACCTACGGGCACATCCCGCTGCTGATCGCCCCGGACGGCCGCCGCCTGAGCAAGCGGGACCGGGATACGGACCTGGGCTACCTGCGGGCGCATACCACACCGGAAAAAATTATGGGTATGCTGGCCTTTGCCTGCGGCCTGATCCATCGGGAAGTACCTGTTTCCCTAAAGGAGCTGCTGGCGGAATTTTCCTGGGAGAAGATAAAAGCCGACCCCATTTGCCCGGATATGGAGGCTCTTTTCCGCTAATGCCAAAAAAATCCGGAAAAAACAAATATTTTTCTTGACAAAACTGCACATACTGTATATAATAAGAAAGCTGATTTCGGCATATGCCAGGATCTGCACTGTTATATGGCGGCGTAACTCAGCTGGTAGAGTACCCGGTTCATACCCGGTATGTCACCTGTTCGAATCAGGTCGCCGCTACCAGGCCCGTTGGTCAAGCGGTTAAGACACCGCCCTTTCACGGCGGTAACATGGGTTCGATTC
>JAZNDF010000045.1:0-3178 GCA_045587925.1 Faecousia sp. | reverse complement strand
GACAAGACTGGGCATGGATTATGCTGACGCGCTGCGTCAGGCGCAGAAGCTGGGTTACGCGGAAGCAAACCCCTCCACCGACGTGGAAGGCATTGACACCTGGCATAAGATCATTCTGTCGGCCAACATCGCCTTCGGCGTCAGCCTGAACCGCGCGGGCGTCCCCGCTGCCGGCATCCAGAATATCTCCGCTGCCGATGTTGCGAACTTTACCGCCAAGGGTCTTGTGTGCAAGCTGGTCTCCACCGGCAAGCAGAAGAACGGCGTTTACAGTGCTTATGTGCAGCCTACGCTGTTCCCCGTCGGGGCGCCGGAGTCCGCTGTTCCTCTGAACTATAATCTGATCACCCTGATCGGCGAAGTGTCCGACCGCATGAGTTTCTACGGTCAGGGCGCAGGCCGCTACCCCACCGCATATAATGTGGTGCAGGACTGTGTGGATGTTCTGTCCGGCAAGCACTTCTACAGCCCCTACGGCAAAAAGGTCACTGCTGTCAACGCCGATGCTCTGTGCTACTATGTCAGCGGTGCGCAGGATGCCTGGCTGGAAGACAACCGTCAGGCCACCTGGGGCGATGCCGTGATCACCAAACCCGTATCCGTAAAGTCTATGCACGCCTGGCTCAAAGGCCATCCCGATGCATTTATCGCTGCGCTCCCCGTCAGCGAACAATAACCCCCTTGAAAGAAGGTAAATTATGCTGAAAGTTGCAAAATTCGGCGGCTCCTCTATGGCAGACGCCGGTCAGTACCGGAAGGTACGGGATATTCTGTTGGCTGATGATGCTCGCCGGGTGGTGGTTGTTTCCGCCGCCGGTAAGCGGGATAAAAATGACCATAAGCTCACAGATCTTTTGTATCTGTGCTATGCCCACCTGCAGTACGGTGTAGACTGCACCCCCGTTTTTGATATGATCACCTCCCGGTATCTGCAGATCCGGGACGATCTGAAGCTGGATCTGGATCTGGAAACAGAATTTGCCCAGCTGAAGGAACGGCTGATGACAAAGTCCATCTCTCAGGATGAGCTGGTCAGCCGGGGCGAGTATTTCTCCGCCAAGCTGATGGCTTCCCTGCTGGACTTCCAGTTTGTGGATGCCGCCGATTGGGTCAAGTTCAATATGGACGGCTCTGTAAACGAGGAAACCTCCTACGCCGCTCTGAAAAATGCAGTCAAGGGCACAGGTATCGTTACCCCCGGTTTCTACGGCGTGATGCCCAACGGTGCCATCCGCACCTTCTCCAGAGGCGGCAGTGATATCACCGGCGCACTGGCCGCAGCCGCGCTGGATGCAGATGTCTACGAAAACTGGACCGATGTTTCCGGTATTCTGATGGCTGACCCCCGGATCGTGGAAAATCCCCAGCCCATTCCCGAAGTTACCTATGATGAGCTGCGTGAGCTGAGCTACTCCGGCGCCCAGGTGCTTCACGAGGGCACGATCTTCCCTGTCCGCGAGAAGAACATCCCCCTGAACATCCGCAATACCAACGCCCCCAACGACCCCGGCACGATGATCCGGGAGAGCTTCGATACCGATGCCGATCCCAACCTGTTCATCACCGGCATCACCGGCAAAAAGGACTTTACCATCATCTCCCTCAGCAAGCGGGGCCTGAGCAACGAGATCGGCACACTGCGGAAGGTGCTGTCCGTTCTGGAAAAGTACAACATTTCCGTTGACTATGTTCCCAACGGCATTGACAATGTTTCTGTTGTGGTCGCCACAGAGGCGATCTCCGCAGATCTGTATTCTGTTCTGGCTGAGATCCAGCAGGATGTACATCCCGATTCTCTGGATGTGCACGAAAATATTGCTGTGGTCGCCGCTGTGGGCCGTCGGATGGCATTCCGTCCCGGCACCTCCGGCAAGGTCTTTGCCGCTCTGGGTCAGGCAGGCATCAATATCCGTATGATCAACCAGGGTCCTGATGAGCTGAACATCATCTTCGGCGTAGACAACAAGGATTTTGCCGAAGCGATCCGTGTGCTGTACAACAGCTTCGTGAAATAATTGGAGGTAACAAAATGAGCAAGCTTTATACTGTTGCTGTTCTGGGTGCAACCGGCGCTGTGGGACAGGAAATGATCAAAATTCTGGAGGAACGCAACTTCCCTGTGGGCAAGCTGGTCCCCCTGGCAAGTGCCCGCAGTGCAGGCAAAACCCTGAAGTTCAAGGGCGAGGATGTGACCATCGGTCTTGCCTGTGATGAAGCCTTCCAGGGTGTGGATATCGTTCTGGGTGCCGCTGAAAATGACATTGCTGAGAAGTTCGCCCCTGCCATCGTAAAGGCCGGAGCTGTGTTTGTTGACAACTCCTCTGCATTCCGTATGGACCCCAATGTTCCCCTGATCGTTCCCGAAGTCAACGCCGAGGATGTAAAGTGGCACAAGGGCATTATCTCCAATCCCAACTGCTCCACCATCATCACCATCACCGCTGTGAACGCCCTGAATAAGCTCTCCCCCATTCAGGCTATGACCGCTTCTACCTATCAGGCAGTTTCCGGTGCAGGTGCCGGCGGTCCTGTGGAACTGATGGGCGAGGTGGAAGCCCTGAGCAAGGGTGAGACCTACGAGCCCAGGATCTTCCCCTATCAGATCGCTTTCAACCTGATCCCCCAGATCGGCAGTGAAGCTTTTGAGGGCTACACCAGCGAAGAAATGAAGATGCAGAACGAAGGCAGAAAGATTATGCACCTGCCCGATCTGAATGTTACCTGCACCTGCATCCGCGTGCCTGTTGTGCGCAGTCACTCCATTTCCGTCAGTGTGAAATTTGACAAGCCCGTGACTGTGGAACAGGTGCGGGAAGTGATCGCCAACGCCCCCGGCTGTAAGCTGGTGGACGACTTGGCTAAAAAGCAGTATCCTATGCCTCTGGACACCACCGATCAGGACATCGTGTTCGTGGGCCGTATCCGCCGGGATCTGACCGACCCCAACGGCATCAGCCTGTGGTGCTGTGGCGACCAGGTCCGTAAGGGTGCCGCCACCAACTGCATCCAGATCGCAGAACTGCTGGTTAAATAACTATAAAAGGGCGTGTTGCAAAATGCGCAAAATCTACGGTAGAATATGTAGGGGCGATTATTAATCGCCCGCGGGCGGTCAATGACCGCCCCTACATCCGCAGGATGTAGACAATTGCATAGTTTTAGGGCGCATTGCAGTATT
>JAZNDF010000044.1:0-2131 GCA_045587925.1 Faecousia sp. | reverse complement strand
ATAAACCTTTAGGAGAGAACAATGTTTCAAATTGACAGTGAGTATGTTATAAGCATCCGCCGGGAGCTGCATATGTACCCGGAGACGGATTTTGATCTGCCCAGAACCACCGCCCTTATTAAGCGGGAGCTGGAAAAAATGGACATTCCCTACACCGAGCAGTACGGGCAGGGAAGTGTAGTAGGCTACATTAACCCGGACCGTAAGAATTTTACCATTGGCATCCGGGCAGATACAGATGCCCTGAATATGGATGAGATCAACGACATTCCTTATAAATCCCGGATCGAAGGCAAAATGCACGCCTGCGGTCACGATGCCCACACCGCTATGCTTCTGGGCGCGGCAAAGGCGCTCAAGGCAATGGAGAACACCTTGAACTGCCGGGTGATGCTGGTGTTCCAGCCCAGCGAGGAGGGAATGAAGAGCGGCGCGGCAATGATGGTCAGCAACGGGATTGCAGAGGAGATCGATGTGATCATTGCCCAGCACGTATCTCCGGAACAGGAGGTCGGCGAAATTGGTCTTACCTTCGGCTATGCCAACGCCTGCAGCCGCCATTTTGTGATCGAGATCACCGGAAAAAGTGCCCACGCGGCGGCACCCCATACTGGTATTGACGCTCTGGCGATCGCTGTGCGTATGTATAATGCCATTCAGCTGGTAGGTATGCGGGAGGTAAACCCCAAGGACAATATCGTCTGTTCCGTCAACAAGCTGGAAGCCGGCACCACCCATAATGTGGTTGCACCCACGGCGGTGATGAAGGGAACCATCCGCACCTTCGATCTGGATGTGAGCCGTTTCCTGATCGAAAGAATTGAGAAGATCGGCAAGTGTCTGGCAGAGGAGACCGGCGCAACCATTACCGTCCACGGACCGCAGAAATCTGCCTGTGTTTACAACAATCCCTACATAACAGAGCTGATCCATCGCTCCGCAGAAAAAGTGGTCGGTGCGGAGAATGTGAAGCTAAAGCCCCGCAGATACGGCTCTGAGGACTTTTCTCTGTTCGGACAGGTAATCCCGGCGGTTATGTTCCGTCTGGGCGTGGGCAACAAAGAAAAGGGAATTGTCAGCAAGGTCCATTATCGGGACTTTATGATGGATGAGGACGCTATGGAGATCGGCGTAAAGACCTTGGTTCAGTTTGTACTGGACTATCAGAACGGCATCGATGCGGAAAAACTGTACAATGCGGACGAGCGCAACCACAAAGAATAAGCGAGCCGGGGCATTATTCGTACAGTAAACTTTAAAAATGTAAGGCGGTGGGGATATGGAAGCCGGTGAGAAAAAACGGTTAGGCAGTACCTTTGCCTTTGAAAGATTTGCAGGATACAAGATCCCTGCTTTTGTACGCAGTAACGATTTTACAAATACCAATCCCAGATCTGTACATATGCATGATTTTGTACAGGTGTGGTACTGCTGCGATGGCTTTTATTTTCACAAGATCCGGGAAACGGTATATCGGTGCGAAAAAGGCTCTTTGGTGATCGTCCCTGCAGGTGTTGAGCATGAAATGTGGTTTGAAGAACCGGCAAAGCTCCAGAGCTTGAATGTGCATTATGATATTTTGCTGGGAAAGTCACTGGAACTTATGAAAAACGCGGCAGTCCAGATGTTTTTAGGCAACTATTTCCGGGAGATAGATCCAGAGCATTCCTTTTTCATTACGCTTTGTCCGCAATCACAGAAAAAGGTTGAGAGCGTTATATCAGAGTTTGTTCTTTGGGGTTATGAGACCCACAGTGCACAAAATGATGTTTGGATTGTGAAAAAACTGGAAGAACTTTTCTCTTTGCCGGAATTTTCGCTGTCTGCTGGGAAGCTGGAAAAGGCACTTCATATTATTCAGAACAGGGTCATACCGACTATGCGAATTGTTTCCTATTTGAATGACCACTACGGAGAGAAGCTGACCGACGAGCAGCTGCTGCAGGTGGGAAATATCAGCCGCGCGGCAATGTATCGGTATTTTAAGTGCTTGATAGGAGATACCTATTCTGTTTATTTACAAAAGCTGCGGGTTCGTCGGGCGCACCTTTATATGAAAAGCACCTCCTTTTCCAATACCCAGATCGCCCAGATCTGCGGTTTTAGCGATGTGAGTCATTTTTCGCGGGTA
>JAZNDF010000043.1:0-4489 GCA_045587925.1 Faecousia sp. | reverse complement strand
CCCGGGGGGAAGGTGCCCCGAAGGGGCGGATGAGGAATGCGGGCGGTAGGCTTACATTTACTGCATAGTTGCAGGCTTTTTCCGTGTCTCACTGCACGCCGTTCCTCATCAGTCAGCTTCGCTGACAGCTTCCCCCCGGGGAAAGCGATTAGATGGTGCAATGTTTGCAACTGTGCGTCAGGCAGGAATTTGGCGGGCGGGAATGTGACGAAATTTTCTGCAAATACATAGATTTGCAATAAAAAATTAACAACTATATGCTAAAATGACGGAAAACTGTGAAAGTTCAGCGCCTTGACTTTACAGGTGTGAAAATGTTATTATGGAGCATAATAAGTGTTACGGCGCGGAAAGGAAGATTGACTGTGATAAAGATCGGGATCTGTATTTTGTTCGGCTATTTTCTGGGTTCTTTCAGTCCCTCTGCCTGGATCGCCAGGCTGAAAAAATCTAATTTGCGGGAGCAGGGCACGCAAAATCTGGGCGCAACCAATACGATGGTGGTTTTCGGCTTGAAATTCGGCATTGCCGTAATGCTTTTTGATGCCTTCAAAAGCTATATTTCCTATATGCTGGCGGTATGGATCGCCCCGGAATATCAGTGGCTTGCAATGGCATCCGGCTTCGCCGCGATTTTGGGACACTGCTTCTCCGTATATCTGGATTTTAAGGGCGGAAAAGGACTGGCCAGCTTCGGCGGCTTGCTTCTGGCTTACGATCCTGTGCTTTTTTGCTGGCTTCTGGTGGCCTGCACCGCCCTGATGCTGATCGTAAACCATAGCTATATTGTTCCCTTTTCTGCATCGGTGGCCTTTGTGACCTATGTGGCGTGGACGGAAACAAATGTGGTGCTGTTTTTGTTTGCACTGTTTTCTGCGATCATATTGGTGGAACGGAATTTTGAGAATTTCCTTATGGCAGTTCGCAAGGAGGACACAAAGATTAGAAGCTATCTGAAAGAAAAGTTTTCCCGCGACGATCAAGCAGAATGATCCTATGTGAATATAACAAGGGAGGCAGCCCGAAATGAGCTGCCTCCCGAAATATTTATTATGGAACAGATTATTCGGTATCTTCCCAAACCTCTACAGGTTTATTTGCATACTTCTTTTTGAAAATTTTTCTGCGGAACAAGAACAGGGTATATACTGCCCACAGCACAAAGAAGATAGCACAGGCGATGATGGCGTGGGTTACGGATTTTGCCGCAAAGCTCAAAAGGAACAGCAGCGGTGCGATCATAACCATAGCCGGGAAGTTGGAGAGGATGTACAGGCTGGAGGTGGGGGTCCGCAGGCCCGGATCTACCTCCTTCATAAGGATCATACCGTTGGAGGCGGTGCCGGTGAGGGTACCGAAGGACATCAGGAACATTTCGTGCTCAAAGCCCTTGAAGCACTCCCTGGAAACCCTGCGGATGTAAAAGTAAGTGATCAGTGCACCTACCACACTGAGTACAACGATGGGAAGGATGTAATTTTTGATGTCGTTGATCTCAATGGCGGATACGCCGGCAACGATCATCAGGTCGAAGGAAAGACCGGAAATGCGGTCCATCTGGTAGTTGTTGATGTAAGCCCGATGCATCAGCTTGTGCCGGCGCAGGCGCTTGACCACAAACTTGATGAGCATCGCAAACAGGGAGGCCCACAGGAAGTTAAAGCCCCAGGCAATGCTGTTTGTGAAGTTGGACAGCTTGCCCAGCAGGAACATAAAGCCGAAGGAAAGGGCGTAGGCCAGGGCTACAAAGCCGGTCTGCAGGGTGAACTTATCCACAGACTCGTTGTCCGGGATCTCGTTTTCTCCCACGAAGGCAGAGGGGTCAACAATGGCCTCTCCCTTGCGGATCTGCAGGCTGCCCCGCTTTTTGAAAATGTTGATGTACAAAACGCCGAATACGGAAGCTACCACAAAGCCGATGGATGCCAGGGAAAGACCGAAGCTGCCGCCGCCGGCAAACTGCGCAGCCTCTGTATTGGTAAAGTTCAGATCCCAGGTCAGGGCGTTGCCGGGACCTTGACCGTAAGACAGGGGCAAAATCAGACCGCAGACATAAGAAATAATATTTTTCCCGTAACGGGTCAGGAAGAACAAAGCAATGGTAATACCCAGACCCACAAAGGCCTGCAGCATATAAGTGCCGCCTTGCAATGCGCCAAATTCGAGAACCTGAGCTTTGTTTGTTTTGTGGGTGCTTTTTTCTGTCTTTAAGGACATAGCGGCAAAGCCGATGGCAAGACAGTGATAGGTGATCACCTGCATAGTGCGGTTATTGATCATAACAATATCAAATTGCTTCAGCACGATATTTATGATCAGCATCAATGCGCCGCCAAGCAGTGCAGAGGGGATCAGACATTTGCGGAATACAGGGATAGTGCGCCGCAGGATATTACCCAGCAATAAGAAAAGCAGAAGCAGGCCGAGCTGTGCCATAAATGCCCAAACTTCTGAGTAGTTTGCCATAGTGAAATCCCAGCTGGAAGCATAGTTCATAACAGAAACCTCCGAAAAAGCAAGATACAGTAATTATAAAAAATTATCGTTTTTTTGTCAATACTTGTCCTTCGGCAGATTACTGAAACAGCAGGCTGAAGGCTGCCAATATTATAAGGAATGCAAAATTAAAAACCGAAAACAGCAAAATATAAGAGCCGGTTTTTCCGCCGTTATGCTTGCTGTATTCCCGATAGGTGATCAGACTGGCCAGGGATGCGATCAGGGTGCCTACACCGCCAATATTTACGCCCAGCAGAAGATGCTTGTAGTTTTCCGTGAACTGGGACAGCAAAATAGCAGAGGGCACATTGCTGATGACCTGACAGGACAGGGCAGAGAAAAGGAGCGTGTTTTTCTCCAGAAGGGAGGAAAATAAGCTGCGCACCCCTTCGATCCGCGCCATATTTCCGGAGAAGATAAAGAAAAACACAAAGGTGAGCAAAAGGGGATAATCCACCATTTTCAGGGCCTTCCGGTCCATAAAAAGGAGCACTGCGGGGATGACCGCAAGCCCTATCCCGTAATGGATGCCCCGGAATACGATGGCAATGGAAAGGGCGAACAGAAGCAGATATGCAACAGAACGCCCCACAGGAAGACTGATCTTTTCGCTTTTCAGCTGGAAGGGCTCAGGCTTCACGAAAATGATACAGCAAAGGGTGATCAGTAAAATTGCCAGGGCAAAGGGTGCCGCCATAATCCCTATAAATTCGCCTGCGGGAATTTCAAAACGGGTGTACAGGTACAGGTTTTGAGGATTGCCAAAGGGTGTGAGCATACCGCCTAAATTTGCCGCAATGTTTTGCATAATGAAGGTAAAGGCCATATATTTGCCCTTGCCGGTGGCGGTCATCACATAAGTGCCCAAAGGCAGGAAGGTCAACAGTGCCATATCGTTGGCGATGAGCATAGAGCCGATGAAGGTGATGTACACCAGCGCCAATATACAGCGGCGGGCGTTGGAAAATATCTGCACCAGCTTTTTTGCCAGCACATAAAAGAAGCTGATGTTTTTCAAGGCACACACCACTGCCAGCACGCAAAACAGGCAGGTCAGTGTTTTGTAATCAAAATAATCCAGATAGGCTTTGTCCGGGGGCACAAAAAAGCAGGTGATGGCGGCGGCAAGCATTGCGATCACCATTACGGTGTTCTTCCTTATAAAGCTGCCAATGCCCCGATGCAGATGTAAATGATTCGTAGATGTCACTCCCTTTTCGAAAAAACAATCCCATTATCTGAAAAAACATAACATTTGTCAAGATGTTTCCGGTGTGTCAAACAGGATGGGCGGCAAAAAGAGGATGCTCCGTTGGATTGGAGCATCCTCTTTTGTCGATATCAATTTTTTACGGAAGCGCCGCGGGACAGGGCGAAGGTTTCTGCGGCAGAGCCTGCAGGACAGGTGACACTGTAGCCGTCGGCGGAACGGAACATATCCGGGTAGATATTTACCAGTGTTCCGGGCAGCTGCAGATCCAGGACCTCGCTGCGATATGCAGTAAAGTTGCCCTTGCGGATGTTCTGCACACCTTCGGGGATCACGATCCGGCTGGCTTGCTGCTGACCGCCAAAGGCGTAACGCCAAATGGTGGTGGTGCCCACCTTTACAGACACAGTGCCGGTCTTGCCCTGGGGACACAAAATCAGGCTGACGCCGTTTTTGGTGTAGATCATACCGTCGTGGGAGGCATAGCTTGCGTTGTCTTCATCGATCTGCACCGCTTCCAGTGCACGGCAGTTTAAGAACATCTCACCGGACAGGTAATCCACCGTTGCAGGCAGTGTGATCTTTGTAAGGGTATCATTGTAGCCGGTAGCGGGGGCAAAGGCGGTTTCCGCAATGGTCGTTACCGTATCTGCCACATTGAGCGTTGCCTTTTTGCTCAGGCAGGCATACAGGACCGTCAGATCCCGGGAGTAGATGCATTCCTCGTGGAGGATGAAGTTGGGGTTTTCCGTGCTGATGGTTACATCTGCAATGTAATAA
>JAZNDF010000042.1:0-26794 GCA_045587925.1 Faecousia sp. | reverse complement strand
CTGCGCCGTTTCAAGCGGAGCTGTGCTAAGGAGGGCGTTATTGCTGAAGTTAAGAAGCGCGAGCATTATGTCAGCCCCAGCCTGAAGCGTAAGCAGAAGTCTGAAGCTGCCCGCAAGAATAGAAGAAAGTTCTATTAATATTCCCTCTGTGATTTGATGCTCAAAGACCCGCAGGTTTTCACCTGCGGGTCTTTTTCAATGCAAAATGCAAAATGCAAAATGTCATTAAGTTAGTGTCTTTGCGAAACCAGTCCGCAGACTGGTTTCGCAAACTCCGGCGCATCGATACCCATTCGTAGGGGACGACGACCCCGGCGTCCCGATCGTCGAGGTCAGATCTCAATCCAATCGCCGTTTTTGGCAAGCAGAACCGGATAGGGAAGGGCATTGCTTTGCTGTATTTCCTGAATTTCCGCAATGCTCCAGGGGGCATTGTAATGGTGGAAAATGAACTTGCCCGTCTGGCATTTTTCCATATGGGGCAAAATGGCCTCCCTGTGGAAATGCTCATATTCGCAGATTACTGCGTCGCAGGGCGCTTCCTTTGCAATTGCCGGAAAATCGTGGGGATCCTCCCGGTGGAGATCGCCGGTGATGATCACCCGCTTTCCATCTCCCTCCGCCATCATTGCGTAGCAGGGACGACCGCCGATCACATGGTCTGTGGGGATAGCCGTAACAGTCACATTTTTGTCCTGATAAACCACACCGGGCTGGTACAGCTTCATTTGCAGATTGGCTTCGTTAATGGCATCCTTCATAGAAAGCATCAACTGCTGAAATCCGGTCAGCACACATTCCTCCGGAAGAAAAACCTCCACAGGGCCTGTTTTCTTATAGCCGCTGTTGATCATGTGCGCCAGAGTAGAAAGGCCGGAGGTGTGGTCACCGTGACGGTGGGTAATAAACACAGCCTTCAGATCGTTTAAGGAAAGGTTTTCTTCATCCATCCGTTCTGCAACCGGCGCGCCTGCGTCAATGATATAATAGCTTCCGTTACATTCTACCAGTGTGGAAATACCGGGGAAGCCATAACCGGCACCTAAAATATGTAATTTCATTGTTATTCTCCTTTTGCAAACTGGGGAACATCCTCCCAGGTGCCGGAGGCAGAGGAACGGTAAATGGAAAGGATCAGGTCCACTGCCCGACGGGCATCCCGTGCAGGTGCGATCAAGGGTGTGCCCTGCAAAATGCCGTCGATAAAGTTCGATACGATGGCATTGTGGGCATCCATATCGATGTCCTCCGGTGCCGCACCGTAGCATTCCACATTTTCTGTCAGACAAATGGCTTCTGTTTTCAGTTCCTGGTCGGAAAGGCTCTTGTAGAACATCGTTTTTCCGTCTGCATAGATCACGGTGCCGTGCTCAAACTCAATGCGAATGCGCTCACACTCGGAATTTGTTTCCGGGAAATGGGAAAGGGTTGTGCCCATTAAAGTGCCATGGGCACCGCTCTGGAATTCCAGCAGAGCGCAGGCGACATCCTCCACCTCGATCTTTCTTGCCATTGTGTCACAAACGGCGCAAACCTTTTTTACGCCTCCTGCCAGATAGATCATCGCATCGATGCCGTGACTGCCCTGGTTCATCAGACATCCGCCGCCGTCACCGGCCTTGGTGCCCTTCCAGTTGGAGGAATTGTAATAGCTGTGGCTTCTGTAGCCCCGATACTGAAATTCCACCATCAGCATTTTTCCCAGCACGCCGGAGTCGATCAGGGCCTTTGCCTTTTTCAGGTCCTGACGGGTGCGGTTGGGGAATACACAGCCCAGCAAAACATTATTGTTTTCTGCGGCGTCGATCATTGCGGTCATTTTTTCGGTGGTTACATCCAGCGGCTTTTCGCAAAGAATATGTACCCCCGCATTGGCAAAGGCAACGGTGGCCTCTGCGTGACTGGAGCTGGGAGAGCAGACGATCGCCATATCAATGCCGCCGCGGGAAATGACCTCCCGATAATCGTTGGTTACAAAGTCGATGCTGTATTTTTTTGCAAAAGCTTCTGCGGCTTCCCGATTGCTGCCATATACCACTGCCACGATCTTCGCTCTGCCGTCCTGGGCGATCGCTTCTGCGTGGGAGTGACCGATCATTCCGCAACCGATAAGTGCCACTTGAAGAATACCGTTTTTCATATCTTTGTCTCCTTTCTTTCGTATAAAATAATTTTAACACAAAGAAAACCGAAAAGCAACGAAATTCAGAAAGGAAACCCTAACTCCTGATAAAGCCCTACCCCCAGGGTCACTCCTAAATTTTCTGCTTCTTCCAGCAAGCCTTTCAGATCTTCCGGCGTTCGGTGTAAAGTAAATTGAACCTTTTGCGGCAAGATATCTGTTTTGTAGTGACAGTGAAGCACTTCGCAACGGTGGGGAAGGGGATCGGCATTATATACAGTTGGGAGAACGCAACATCCATCCTGGGTCAAGGTCATAACTACGGCAGAGATAGCCGCTTCTAGCCAGATCTCCCGCCCATCCCAGGGGGAAAGCCACTGTGATAAGGTGCGCTCCGGGGGCGGCGCAGACAGAAAAACAGCACACGGCAGTGTGCGGGCATACTTCTCGCTGACAGCCACAGGACAGGGAAGGGTATGAAGGATCGCTTCTGCGATCTGCCCGGCCAGAGGATTTTCCGGTCGCTCAAAGTCCAGCAAAACGCCGTGGCATTGGAGCTTTTCGGCGGCTTCTGCCAATTGAAAAGCAACTGTTTTGGGGTCATGTCCCTCAGCAGGGGTGCTATCATTTAAGATCAAAATGGAATCTATCGGAAGATCGGCAGGTAAATTGATCAGTCCGCTGCTATATGGGGAGAAATGGCATGCCATATATGCAAGATTTTGCGGATAGTCCTTTACAGTGGATAGCTCCGGTGGGGTCAAGGCAAGATATAAAGGCATAGACAAACCGGCCCTTTCATGATACAATTTACTCAAACTTTATGAAAGTGAGATCGGGAATATGCGTTTTTCCCTGTTGCCTTTTGCAGTAACGGAAAAATTGACGGACCTGTCCGTGGAATATCTGCAAGAACAAAATGTTAAGCTGCTGATGCTGGATTTTGATAATACCGTTGTGCCCTATACCACCAATGACCCTACAGAGGAAATGGCACAATGGCTTAAGAAAATGAACGCATCGGACATTCGCCTGTGCGTGGTGTCCAACAGCAAAAAGGATCGGGTGAAGATCTTTTGCGAAAAATGGAATATCCCTTGCATCACCCACGCCAGAAAACCTTTCTCCAAGGGAATTTGCCAATGCCTTGCGGAATTTGGTGTTCCCGCAGAGCACTGTGCGCTGGCAGGTGACCAGATCTTTACGGACACCCTTGGGGCAAATGGCTGTGGGGTCCGTCCCATTTTGGTAAAAGCGATCCATAATCATAATATCTGGCTGAAGCTGCGGCATATAGCAGAAAAGCCTTTTATCCTTATGGCAAGAAACAGGAGGATCAAAAAATGAAAAATCTGGAAAAATATTTATCTATCTTAGGCGAGGGCGCGGACGGCCTGCTGCTGACCAGCCGCTTCAGCCGCCATTACGGTGCGGAATTTGACATTGCTGAAGGTGTGGCGATCGTTACAAAAGCCGGCTGCCGGTATTTTACGGACAGCCGCTATATTGAGTCAGCCCAAAATAACATCCGGGACTTTGAAGTACTGGAAATGACCAGAGAAAATAATTATTACAAGCTGATCAATCAGGCGATCGCGGACTTCTCCGTTACAAAGCTGGGCTTTGAGGAGGATTATCTGACGGTGGCGGAGTATAATGCTTACGCAGAAAAGCTGGATGCGGCACTTGTGCCTATGAATGGGGAGATCCACCGGTTCCGTGCAGTCAAGGAGGACTGGGAGCTGGAGCGGATGCGCCAGGCACAGAAGATCACCGACAAGGCTTTTTCGGAGGTGCTGGGGAAGATCAAAGCCGGTATGACAGAAAAGGAGCTGCAGGCCGAGCTGATCTATTGCCTGTACAAAAACGGAGCAGACGGACTGTCTTTTGACCCGGTGGTGGTTTCCGGTCCGAATACCAGCCTGCCCCACGGCGTCGCCGGTGACCGGATCCTTTCCGAAGGGGATTTCATTACTATGGATTTTGGCGTGCTCTATCAGGGCTACTGCTCCGATATGACCCGCACTGTGGCGCTTGGGTATGCTACAGAGGAAATGCAGAAGGTGTACGGCACAGTGCTTACGGCACAGGAGGCGGCCCTTGCGGCTACCAGAGCCGGACTTACCGGCAGAGAAATCGATGCCATTGCCCGTCAGTATATTACTGATGCCGGCTACGGAAAATATTTCGGACACGGCTACGGTCACAGTCTGGGTATGGAGGTCCACGAGCTGCCCAGCTGCAGTCCCGGAAGTCAGACGGTGATGCAGAAAAATATGATCAGTTCTGCTGAACCCGGTATCTATTTGCCGGGAAAATTCGGTGTTCGGATCGAAGATGTGGTCATTTTTCAGGAAAATGGATGCGAAAATATTACGGCAAGTCCAAAAAAACTTATTATTGTGTAAAAAATTTCATTTTCCCCTTGAAAAATGGCGGCTTGTAGGTTAGAATGTATAGGTAATAATATGTAAAAATCTGCCCAGTATCGGGCACACTTAGGAGGAAGATCAATATGATTTCTGCAGGCGAATTTAGAAACGGTATTACCTTCGATATGGAAGGCAAGGTAATGCAGGTCATCGAGTTCCAGCATGTTAAGCCCGGCAAGGGCGCAGCATTCGTGCGCGTGAAGATGAAGAATGTCATCACCGGTGGCGTAACAGAAACCAGCTTTAACCCCACAGCAAAGTTCCCCACCGCTTTTGTTGAGCGCAAGAAGATGGATTATTCCTACAACGATGGCGGTCTGTACTACTTTATGGACCCTGAGAGCTTCGAGATGGTTCCCATCGATGAGGACTCCCTGGGCGATGCTTTCCGTTTCGTTAAGGAAAACGATACCTGCACCATTATGAGCTATAAGGGCAAGGTCTTTGGCGTTGAGCCTCCCCGTTTTGTGGACCTGGTTGTTACTGCTACTGAGCCCGGCTTTGCCGGCAACACCGCTACCAACACCCTCAAGCCCGCTACCTTGGAGACCGGCGCTGAGGTGAAGGTGCCTCTGTTCATCAATGAGGGCGAGTCCATTCAGGTGGATACTACCACCGGCGAATATCTGGGCCGCTCCAAATAATAAGGAGAGTTTATTATGACTATTTCCGAAAAGTCTGCATATCTCAAGGGCCTGATGGATGGTCTGAATTTGGATGCCGATAAGGCGGAAGGCAAGATGATCCGTGCCATCGTGGACCTGCTGGGCGATGTTACCAAGAAGCTTTCTGATGTGGAGGATACCACCATCGCAATTTCCGATGAGCTGGATCAGATCGAAGAGGATCTGGATGCCATCGAAGATTTCATCCTTGACGAGGATGACGAAGATGACGAGGACTACGAAGACTTCGAGGACTATGACGACGACTTCGACGACGATGAATTCGAAGACGAGGGCTTCGATTTTGGCGACGAGGACTCCATCATCTACGAAGTGAAGTGTGCCTGTGGCAATATCATCAACTTCGATGAAGAAACCCTGGAAGAGGGCAGCATCATCTGTGATCAGTGCGGCGAAACCCTTGAGTTCTCTTTTGAAGATGAGGACGACGAGGACGAAGACGAGGATGACGAGGACGACGATTGATCCCATAATGCTATAATAAGAGGGCGCGTTGCAAAACGCGCCCTTTGCCGTTGTATACCGTCAAATTCCTGTTTATCGAATTGACAATTGACAATGGACAATTTCGGTATTTCCTTCGGAAATGATTAAATACGCGACGGACCACTACATAAACAAGAAAGACTACCATCGCGTCTTTCTGAGCGGAACGCAGTGAAGTCGAAGAATCTACGCATTTATTTAACTTAACAGGAAAAATCGGTGCCAAGATCCTTCGACTCGCATTGCTCGCTCAGGATGACGCGTTTTTCATTTTTGTTGCTTCAGCTATCTGTCGCGAATAATTGTCCATTGTTAATTGTCCATTGTCCATTGTTTGTCGGGCTTCTGCCCGATAAACAGGAATTTGTCCGCTTAAAATAAGAACCTTGCGGTCAGGGATGCCACCAGAAAGCCGGTGAGATCTGCGATCAGGGCGGCGGGGATGGTGTAACGGGTCTTTTTGATCCCGGCGGCGCCGAAATACACACTTACGGTATAAAAGGTCGTTTCTGTGGAGCCAAGCATTACGGCAACGGTCCTGCCGATCTGTGAGTCCACCCCGTGCTGTGCCATCAGGTCTGCGCCTACTGCAAGCGCGGCACTTCCGCTGATGGGACGGATGAGCACAAGGATCGCCGTTTCCGGTGGAATACCAAAGAAACCGAAAACCGGACGCAGATAGCCGCTGATCACAGAAACGGCGCCGGATGCCCGCAGCATTGTTACGGCAGTGAGCAGTGCGATAAGCGCGGGGATAAGGGTTATCAGCAGCTTTAGTCCGTCGGCGGCACCGGTCAAAAGCAGGTCATAGGCGTTTTCCTTTTTTCGCAGAGCCATCAGCGCGGCGACCAAAAGCAAGATCGGAACGATATAATCTGTCACCTGCGCCACACCTTTCCCAATAGCCAGGCTGCCAACAAGCCCATAGATGCGGAAGTGAGACTGGTGATCCATACCGCTGGGAGAATGTCAAAGGGTGTCTGGCAGCCCATAGCAGAGCGAACAGCGGCAACATTTGCGGGGATTAATTGAATGGAGGCGGTATTCAATACGATCAGGCGGCATAGCTCGTCTCCGGCAACGCCGTCGGCGGTGCGGCTGCTCAGCCGTCTTGCGGCCTGTATTCCCATAGGGGTCGCGGCGTTTCCCAAGCCCAGAAGATTGGCGCATACATTTCCGCTCAGACTTCTGGCAAAGGCCGGATCTTTTTTGTAGGAGGGGAATATTTTCCCCAAAAAGGGAGACAGCAGCTTAGATAAAAGCCTGGTCAATCCCGCCCGCTCCATAAGCTTTCCGACACCGCTCCAAAGACAGATAGAGCCTGCAATGGAAATTGCCAGGGTAACACCGCTTTGTGCACCTTGGGATACTGCACCGGCAAGGGCGTGTCCCTGTCCGGTTATCATTGCGAAAATCAGGCTGATTGCGATCATTGACAACCATATCCAGCTCATAACCATTGTCCACACCTCCCGGTGCATTGTATTCCTGCGGTGGGCGAAAAATAACGGTAAAACGCAAAAAAGTAATTGACATAAATATAATTATTTAGTATAATGCTGGCTATAATCCGTTGTGAAGCAGGTTTTTTATTTAGGTTAGGAGGCACAGAAAAATCAATGAGGACAACAGGAATTGTGCGTAAGCTGGATGAACTGGGGCGGATCGTTTTGCCCATCGAGCTGCGCCGCACGCTGGACATTGCAGAGCGGGATGAGCTGGAAATTTATTTGGAAGACGATAAGGTTATCTTGAAAAAGTTCGAGCCTTCCTGCATTTTCTGCGGAGCGACCAATGGGTTGGTTACATACAACGGAAAAAATGTGTGTGCCGGATGCATCCGGAAGCTCAATCAGATTTGACAAGTGCAAAAAAGAGGGACCGTCTCAAAGCGAGACGGTCTCTTTTTTAATCCAGGGAAAGGGCGGCATCGTAAACCGCGTTTTTGGGCAGGTTCAGCTCCTTGGCGGTTTGCTTGATGGCATCCTTTCGGCTCATACCGGATGCCAGCAGCGCCTGGACCCGTGCCGCTGCGTCTTCTGCGGTGGCGGCAGGCTTCTCCTCCGGCTTCGCACCGGCGACCACTAGCACAAATTCACCCTTGGGTGCTTGCTGATCATAAAGTGTGATGGCATCGCCCAGAGTGGTACGGATGACCTCCTCGTGAAGCTTTGTCAGCTCCCGGCAAAGGCTGATGGGACGATCTGCGCCAAATACCTCAGCCATCGATTCCAGGGTGGCAAGAAGCTTGTGGGGCGCTTCGTAGAAGATCATTGTGCGTTGCTCTGCAACCAGAGCCTCCAGATGCTCCCGGCGGCTTTTTTTCGCAGTGGAAAGAAAGCCCTCGAAGCAAAACCGGCCGGTAGACTGCCCGGAAATACTCAGGGCGGTGATCACGGCACAGGGACCGGGGATGGCACATACAGTGATGCCGGCATCGGCACACTGCTTGACCAGCTCCTCTCCCGGATCGGAGATGGCAGGAGAGCCTGCATCTGAGACCAGCGCACAGGTTTCACCGGCGAGAATTCTGTCTAAGATCACATTGCCTTTTTGAGTCTTGTTATGCTCGTAGTAGCTGACAAGACTTTTTTTAATTCCCAGATGGTTCAATAGCTTTAAGGTTACGCGTGTATCCTCTGCCGCAATAAAATCTGCTTCTGCCAGGGTCTGGCGGCAGCGCTGAGAGATGTCACCCAGATTGCCGATGGGGGTGGGTACAAGATATAACATTCCTGCCATAATGGATCTCCTAAATATGATATAAATTCCGGTAATATTGGGAGTGGCTCCCGTCCGGTTCCTGCAGATAAGCTTCTTCCCAGATCAGACCGGGCCTTGCACCCTTTTGGCATTGGACCAAAATCAGGCTTGGCAGTGCGGACGGCTGGTGCCGGATCAGCCGTACCCGCTTGGGTTCTAACCGGTTTTTCACAGCACAGGCACAAAGCTCGGCAAACCGCTCCGGACGGTGCACCAGATAAAAGCTTCCGCCGTATTTCAGCGCCCAGGCTGCGGAAGCGAACAGCTCCTCCATAGAGCATATATCCTCCCGGCGGGCAAGGGGCAGCTTGCTTTGGGGTCCGGCGGTAAAATAGGGAGGATTGGATACGCATACGGAAAAATATCCCGGCGAAAACAAAGAGGGGACTGTGCGCAAATCTTCGCATATACTGCTTAAACGGGCATCCAGCCGGTTGGCGGATATGTTTTTCAGTGCAGTCCTGTGGGCGTTTTCGTCGATCTCAACACCTGTGACACAGCAACTGCTGTCATTTGCACAAAGCAAAAGCCCCAGTGTTCCGCAACCGGAGCCCAGATCCAGCACCTGTGCCTGCCGCGGCAGCTTTATAAAGCCGGACAAGGCAATGGAATCGGTGCTTAGGGGAAAACACTGATCTCCGATCTCCAGTGTATAACCGTTGTGCAATTGTTCCATCCGTTCCTCCTTCAGTGACCAAAGAAAATCATATCAGCGGTCACTCTATAAAAAATCAGCCTGCGTACCGGTAAACCGGCTCGCAGGCTGAGTGAAAGGTCGATTAGCCTTCCTCGATTGCTTCTACGGGGCAGTTGCCGGCGCAGGAACCGCAGTCGACACACAGATCGGCGTCAATAACGAACTTGCCGTCACCTTCGGAGATTGCCTCAACAGGGCAGTTCTCAGCACAGGTACCACAATTGACACAAGCATCAGTGATATTATAAGCCATGATTCTTCCTCCAGTAAGTATAGTGTAATGTGCAATATAAGTGATTGCACTTCTATTCTAGCACGAATTTTGTAAAGCGCAAGTGTTTTTTCAAAAAAAGATTTGTATATTTTTATATCCGTTAGGGGAAAATTTCCGGCAAAGGACTTTTCAGCGGTCTGTAGCTGTGGGTAAGGGGGGAGGTCGTGCATTATACACCGGAGGCGCAGATGCTTTTGCGCACATCTGCGGAGCTTGCCAGAAAGCTTGGACACAGCTATGTGGGCAGTGTCCATTTACTGCTGGCGCTCGGCAGGCAACAGGGATTGAGCGGTCAGCTTTTGCGGGGTGCAGGCTGGAATGACTCGCTGAGCGAGAAGATCGCGGCAGTGCTTTACGGCACAGGCACACCGGGACTGCCCCTCCCGCAGGGCTTTTCGGAACCGGCAAAAAGAATTTTGCATCAGGCGGGACGGGAAGCCGGAAGGCTGGGAGGCCGGGCGGTGGACGAGGCGCATATTCTGCTGGCGATCCTGCGCAGTGACCGGACCCAGGCAAATGAATTGCTCATATTAAACGGTATTGACACCCAAGGACTATTCTCCCGTATGGCAGATGTGCTCCTGTGGGATCAGATGGCAGTGAAAACAAAAAAGGAGGCGGCAACAACGAAGCTACTGGAACAGTTTAGTGAGGATCTGCTGGCAAAGGCGGCACAAATGGAGCCGGTGATAGGCAGGCAGAAGGAAATCGATACGGTCATTGGGATCCTGAGCCGGAAAAATAAAAACAATCCGGCACTCATCGGAGAACCGGGCGTGGGCAAGACGGCGATCGCAGAAGGCCTTGCCCAGCGAATGGCATCCGGCAATGTGCCGCCTCAATTGAAGAATAAAAAGCTTATCAGCCTGAATATGGCGAACCTTGTGGCGGGTACAAAATATCGGGGAGAATTTGAGGAGCGACTGCGGGATGTTCTGGCAGAGATCAAGCGCTGTGGGGATGTGATCCTGTTTGTGGACGAAATGCACACCATAGTGGGTGCGGGCGCGGCAGAAGGGGCGATTGATGCGGCAAATATTTTCAAGCCTGCCCTGGGACGGGGAGAGCTGCAGATGCTGGGTGCGACCACAATGACAGAGTACCGCAAATACATTGAAAAGGATCCTGCCCTGGAGCGGCGCTTCCGTCCGGTTTTGGTGGAGGAGCCGGATATGGAAGCGGCAATGGCGATCTTGCGGGGGTTAAAGCCGGGGCTGGAACGCCATCACCACATCCGCATTACAGAGGAGGCTCTCAAGGAGGCATTGCGCCTGTCGGTGCGGTATCTGCCGGATCTGTATCTTCCGGACAAGGCGATCGACTTGCTGGACGAGGGGGCATCCCACGCCCGTATGGAGGAGCTGTACGCCACCAGACAGGGACAGCGGCACAATCTGGAACAGGAATTGCAGGATGCGGTGCGGGAGAGCCGCTTTGAGAAGGCTGCCCAGTTGCGGGACAAAATGCGCCGTATGGCCGCCCATCCCTCGGAGCTCAGAAGGGCAAAGGGGGTTACCGGTGCAGATGTGGCCTGGGCAGTTTCTGCCAGAACCGGCATCCCGGTGGGCCGTCTGACGGCGGATGAACGGGAAAGACTGCTGAATTTGGAGAAGCTTCTTGCAGGCTTTGTGATGGGGCAGGATGAAGCTGTGGGACAGGTGGCAGAAACGGTACGCAGAGGACTGTCCGGGCTTCGGGATGAAAACCGCCCGGTGGCAAGCCTGCTGCTGACCGGTCCCACCGGCGTGGGCAAGACGGAAATGTGCCGCGCATTGGCACAGGAGCTGTATGGCAGTAAGGAGTCTATGATCCGTCTGGATATGTCGGAATTTATGGAAAAACAGTCGGTAGCCCGTCTGATCGGTGCGCCTCCCGGTTATGTGGGCTATGAGGAGGGCGGCAAGCTGACAGAGGCGGTCAGGCGCAGACCCTATTGCCTTGTGCTGATGGATGAACTGGAAAAGGCGCACCCGGATGTGAGCAATATCTTATTGCAGATTATGGAAGAGGGGGAGCTTACCGATTCTGCAGGACGGCGGGTCAGCTTCAAAAATGCCATTGTGGTAATGACATCCAATACCGGCAGCGAGGTGACCGGGGAGGGGTTGGGCTTTCAGCCCCAGGGAAGAAGCGAGGAAACGCAAAAAGCTCTGCAACAGAGGTTCACACCGGAGTTTTTGGGGCGGCTGGATAAAATAATAAGCTTTCAGCCCTTGCAGGATAAAACGATGGAGAAGATCGCAAAGAAATATTTGGATCAGCTGCAAAAGCGGGCGGCTTTAAGCGGACTGCAGCTGCAGCTTCCGGAGGAATTGGCATACGAGCTTGGCAGATGCCGGCAAAAACGGGACGGAGCCAGATGCCTGCGCCACCTGGTACAGGAGAAGGTGGAAGGTCCTCTGGCGGTTTATTTGCTCAAAAGCAGTAAGCGCCCGACAAAAGTCAAGGCGAAGCTGGAGAACGGCGTGCTCCATTTTACCGGATAAAATCAGGCTGTGGGGGAGTGCGCATTTGCCGGTGGGGAAGCTTGTATTAGAACAAGTGTTTAATTATTCAGAAAAAATGTATTTTTTTATAAAATTTCCGAAAAAAATCAAAGAAATCTATTGATTTTTGAAAAATTATCCTATATACTGTCAGTAAATGGAGCAAAATGGTAGCTAAGTGGAGCAAAATGGAAGGAGGTGAGCGTTTGTGATCGGTAAATACCCTGCAAAATTGGATGATAAGAACCGGCTGTTTGTACCTGCGAAGCTGCGCGGGGAGCTGGGCGAGGACTTTTTTGTTACCTTGGGTGTTAACTGCGGACACCGCTGTTTGACGGTTTACACGGCGCAGGACTGGCAAACGCTCAGCCAGAATTATAACAATCTTCCCATTTCTCAGCGCAGTGCGGCGACCAGTCTGATCTTTATGAATGCATCCCAGTGCAATCCGGACAAGCAGTTCCGTTTTGGACTGACCCAGTTTTTGCTGGACTATGCAGGCATCCGGCGGGATGTGATGATCGTCGGCCGTGCAGGTCAGGCAGAGATTTGGGATGCGCAGGAATTTAAGCAGTTTGAAGAAGAAAATCTTACCCCGGAAAAGCTGCTGGCTTCTTTGGAGACCATCGGACTATGAGTGAATTTCATCATATATCGGTTTTGCTGGATGAATGTATTGAAAATCTGAAGATCCGGCCGTCGGGTATTTATGTAGACGGCACATTGGGTGGCGCGGGACATTCCTCCCGGATCGCCGCCCGTCTGACCACCGGCCGCCTGATCGGTATCGACAGAGACCCCATCGCCTTGGCGGCGGCAGGGGAGCGGCTGGAGCCTTACAGGGACCGCGTCACACTGGTCCATTCCAATTTCAGTCAAATGGCACAGGTCCTTGCGGATCTGAACATTTCCGGCGTGGACGGCATTTTGCTGGACCTGGGCGTTTCTTCCCCCCAGCTGGATGACGGCGCCAGAGGCTTTTCCTATATGACCGATGCGCCGCTGGATATGCGTATGAACAATCAGGACAGCCTGAACGCAGAAGCCGTGGTCAACACCTGGTCCCAGGAGGAGCTGAGACGAATTCTCTATGTCTACGGCGAGGAACGCTACGCGCCGCAAATTGCGGCAGCTATCTGTCGTCGTCGGGAAAATGCACCGATCAAAACCACACTGGAGCTTGTGGATGTGATCCGCTCGGCAATGCCGCCGGCAGCCCTGCGGGAAAAACAGCATCCTGCCAAGCGCAGTTTTCAGGCGATCCGTATTGCGGTCAATGATGAATTAGGTGCCGTGGAACGGATTATGGAGGACGCCGTTGGATTGTTAAATCCCGGTGGCCGTCTGGCAATCATTACCTTCCACTCTCTGGAAGACCGTATCGTGAAGATCGGTATGAACGATTGGGCGAAGGGCTGCACCTGCCCACCTAACTTCCCGGTTTGTGTCTGCGGAAAGAAACCCCAGGTGAAGATCATCAGCAGAAAACCCATTGTTTCCGGAGCGGAAGAATTAAACAGTAACCCCCGCGCCCGAAGCGCAAAGCTTCGCGTTTGCGAAAAACTCTAAAAAGGAGGACAGGAGCATGGTTTACAATCAGGTTCAGTATGTGCAGTATACCACCTACGGAAACACTGCCCGAAAGATCGTACAGGCTCCTGCTGAAAAAAAGGCTGTCCTCCCGAAGGTACATAGCAAGCAAAAACGCAAAGTGATCTGTATTGATCCTGTGGCAGTGCTGAGCATTGCAATCGCCTTTTGCCTGGTGCTGACAATGACTGTGGGAATCATACAGTTCACCTCTGCCCGCAAGGATGTGGCGGAGCTGGAAGAATATGTTGCGGAGCTTTCTGTCCGCAATGAGCAGCTGCAGGAAGCCTATGAAGCCGGCTATGATTTGCAGGAAATTGAAAAGAGCGCACAGGCACTGGGTATGGTGCCCAGAGATCAGGTGCAGACCGTTTCCATTCAGGTAACAGGGCAGCAGGAAGAACAAACACTGACCCTGTGGGAGCAGATCGGCACATTTTTAACTACACTTTTTGCATAATTTTTCTCCTGAACAATACACTTGCAATAGCAGCTGCAATGGGCGGCGAGGGATTCCCTTGCTGCCCATTGCAAGCAAGTGGAAAGGTCGGGATGAAATGGCCGGTAAGGGGAAAAAGGAAATCGTCCGCCTGCGGGGGGACAGTGGACAGCACCGCAGAATTTTGGCAGCCGCGCTCCTGCTGGGTATGGTCGCCTTTGTTCCGATCGGGTATCGGCTTTATGATCTGATGGTCCGTCAGTATGATTACTATGCAAAGCTTGCACTGCGCAATCAAACAAGAACAACGGCGGTTTCCGCTAACCGGGGCAATATCTACGACCGGAATATGAATGTTCTGGCTTGCTCTGTCAGTGTGGAAAATGTTTATCTGGACCCCTATGAGCTGAAGCAGTCGAAGGCGGATGTGGCGGAGATATCCCGTGTCCTGGGGGAGATCCTGGAAAAAGATCCCCGGTGGATCAGCGAGCAAGCGGCAGATACCAAAATGCGCTATAAGCAGATCGGTGCCAAGATATCAGAGGAAACAGCGGCGCAGATCCGTGCTTACATTAACGAAAAGGATATTTCCGGCATCCATCTGGAGCCGGATACCAAACGGTATTATCCCTATAAGACACTTGCGGCTCAGGTGATCGGCTTTACCAACGCCTCCAATACCGGCTCAGAGGGCATTGAAGCGGCGTACAACAGCTATCTGGAGGGCAGTGCCGGACAGGTGATCACCACAAAGGGCAACAATGAAATGGATATGCCCTTTTCTTATGAAAACTATGTTTCTTCCCGCCAGGGCAGTGATGTGATCCTGACACTGGATACCACGGTGCAAGCCTGTCTGGAGAAGAATTTGGAAGAAGCCATTGCCAAATACGATGTGCAAAACGGTGCGTTTGGCATTGTTATGAATGTGAATACCGGAGAGATCCTGGCAATGGCGACCCTGGGCAGCTATGACCCAAACAATTATCTGGAAATTTACGATTCGGAGGAAGCGGACCGGATCGAAGAATTGAAAAATGCATATCTGGCAGAGCCGGAAGGCACACAGGCTTATACAGACGGAAAGAAGACCTATCAGGAGGCCCTTACTGCCGCCCAGCTGAAGCAGTGGCGCAATCGGTGTATATCCGATGGCTATGAACCGGGCTCCACCTTTAAGGTGATGACTATGGCGGCGGCGCTGGACAGCGGTGCAATCACATTGGATACCGCCTTTCACTGCTCCGGTTCTGAGCAAATTCCGGGGCGCTCCCAGCGCCTGCACTGCTGGCGGTCTTCCGGTCACGGCTCAGAACAGACGCCCCAGGCACTGCAAAATTCCTGTAACATTGCGTTTGCCCATATTGCTCTGAAAATGGGCGGCGAAACCTTTTATCAGTATGTGAAAAGCTTTGGAATACTGGAAAAAACAGGAATTGATCTGGCAGGGGAGAGCAAAGGTGTGTTCTTCTCAGAGCAGATCGTTACGGATACGGATAAGTGGGGGACAGCATCCCTGACCTCCGGCTCCTTCGGGCAAACCTTCAAGATCACGCCCCTGCAGCTGGTACGGGGTATTTCCGCAGTGGTCAACGGCGGATATCTGGTAGAGCCGTATATCGTTTCGGAAGTGATCGATCAAAAGGGGACGACCGTACTGAAGCAGGAACCCACCGTTACCCGCACAGTCATCAGCCAGGAAACTTCTGAGATTATGTGCAGACTTTTACAGTCTGTGGTAGAAGAGGGAACTGCGAAAAATGCTTCGGTTGCAGGCTATTTGATCGGCGGAAAGACAGGCACCAGCGAGAAGATCGATGTGTTCGATGAAAGCGGTCAGCGGGTGCTGGATAAAATTGTTTCCTTCGTAGGGGTTGCGCCGATGGACGATCCGGAGTATATTGTATTAGTAGCACTGGACACGCCCTCCCGACAAACCGGTATTTATATTTCCGGCGGCGTTATGGCGGCACCTACTGTAGGGGCGGTTATGGAGGATGTGCTTGCGTACTTAGGTGTGGAGCGTACATTTTCTGAGGAAGACGCCTCCGGCCGTACAGTCATTATGGAGGACCTGACCGGCTTGCCGGTGGAGCAGGCCCAAAAGCAGCTGAAGGAATACGGCCTGACCGGAAAGGTGCAGGGCAGCGGAGAAACGGTGATCGCCCAGATCCCCGGTGGGGGGCAAGGGGTTCCCGGAGGCAGTGAGGTGCTTTTGTATTCGGACAGTGCGCCGGAAGACAAGATGGTTTCCGTACCGGATTTTTCCGGACTGAACCGCCAGCAGGCCAGCGATCTGGCAGGGGAGCTGGGACTTTATATCCTGGTGTCCGGCAACAGCAGTGTGGATACCGGTGTGGTGGTCATACAGCAATCAGAAGCCGCAGGAACAGAAGTTGCGGTTGGCACGACCGTCCGTCTGACCTTCGCAGATACCCAGGCAAAAGATTGATGAAAAATAACACAAAGGAGTAAGGTATATGAAATTAAGGCAATTACTTGAAAACATTGCGCTCCTGGAAACAAATGTGGACCTGAATACTGAAATCACCTCTGTGGTGTACGATTCCAGAAAGGTAACGCCAGGCAGCCTGTTTGTGGCAATTACCGGCTTTGCCACAGACGGAAACCGCTATATCTCTATGGCACTGGAAAAGGGCGCAGTGGCAGTGGTAACTGCAAAACCGCAGGAAGCGAAGGTGCCCTATGTTCTGGTAAAGTCGGATCGGCTGGCACTGGCACAGATCGGTGATAATTACTATAACCATCCTTCCGGAGCGATGAAGCTGATCGGCGTTACCGGCACCAACGGCAAGACCTCCTCCACCTTGCTTCTCAAGCACATATTGGAGCAGGTGCTGGGAGCAAAAGTCGGATTGATGGGAACAATGTACAATATGATCGGCGATCAGGTGGTTCCCACAGAGCGCACCACCCCGGAAAGCTTTGAGCTGCAGGGGCTCCTTGCACAAATGCGGGACGGGGGCTGCAGCTATGTGATTATGGAGGTTTCCTCCCACGCCATTGCCCTGGAGCGAATTGGGGGACTGCACTATACGGTGGCGGCCTTTACAAACCTGACGGAAGACCATCTGGATTTCCATAAGACGATGGAAAATTACTGCGATACCAAGGCAGAGCTGTTCAGTCGCTGTGACAAGGCGGTTGGAAATCTGGATGATGTATGGTTTGACCGTCTTTGCGGAAAAGGGACTTGCGATATACTGACGGTTTCCGCAAAACAGACTGCGGATCTGTACGCAACCGATGAGGAGCTGCTTTCTGACGGTGTTCGCTTTACCGCGGTCAGAGGGGAAGAAAAGGTGGCGGTGAAGCTACCGATCCCCGGCAAATTTACCGTGTACAATGCTTTGACAGTGCTGGGTATGGCACTGCAGCTGGGCATTTCCCTGGAGGATGCGGCGAAAGCACTGGAAACCGCCCAGGGTGTCAAGGGCAGAGTGGAGGTTGTCCCCACACCGGGTAAGCCCTACACTGTACTCATTGACTATGCCCACACACCGGACGGTCTTGAAAATGTTCTTTCTTCCGTAAAAGGCTTTTGCAAGGGCCGTTTGATCGCCGTGTTCGGCTGTGGCGGTGACCGCGATCCCATCAAACGCCCGATTATGGGTCAAATCGGTGCGCAAATTGCAGATATTGCCATTATTACCTCCGATAATCCCCGGACGGAAGACCCCGGTGCGATCATAGCTGATATCGTAAAAGGCATTGATCCGGCACAGAAAAATTACTGTGTGATCGAAAATCGTGTCCAGGCGATACATCACGCACTGGACATTGGCGAAAAGAATGATATAATTGTATTAGCCGGCAAGGGCCACGAAACATACCAGGAGATCCACGGGGTTAAGCACCACCTGGACGAGCGGGAGGTCGTTTCCGCATATCTGGAGAAAACGAGGAAGTAATATGGGCCAAATCACATTGCAGCAGGCCGCACAATGGTGCGGCGGCCGCATTGATCCGAAATATAAGGATGTAACCTTCCTGGGTGCCAATAATGATACCCGGAAGCTGGAAAAAGGACAGCTGTTTATTGCCCTTCAGGGCGCACGGGACGGACACGATTTCATCCCTGCCGCCCTCCAAAAAGGTGCCGCGGCAGTGCTGTGCACCCACTGTGACGGGGATTATCCTGCCATTGTGGTGGAGGATACCCGGATCGCTCTGGGAGACATCGCCAGAGGCGAGCGCCAGAGGATCGGTATGAAGGCAGTCGGTATTACCGGCTCCGTGGGCAAAAGCACCACCAAGGAAATGGTTGCCGCCGTTTTGCAGACCACCTATCGGGTAGGTAAGACCCCGGTCAATCACAATAATGATATCGGTATGCCTATGGCGATTTTGGCTATGGACAGTGCCACAGAGGTGGCCGTTCTGGAAATGGGTATGAACCATTTCGGAGAAATTGCCTATCTGACATCCATTGCAAAGCCGGATGTGGCGGCGATCATCAATATCGGAACGATGCATATTGAGCATTTGGGCTCTCAGGAAGGAATTTTGCAGGCGAAGCTGGAAATTCTGGAGGGTATGCCCGCAGGCGGAAAGATCGTGCTCAACGGTGACGACAGCCTGCTGTGGAATCAGCACCGGCTGGGGGACAAAAAGGCTGATTATTTCGGCTTGCGCAATCCGGAATGCAACATCCGGGCAGAAAATGTCCGTCAGGAGGAGGGCTATCTCCGGTTCACTGCCAAGACCCCCGCAGGGGAGTTTGCGGTGAGTATGGAACTGGAAGGGGAGCACTATGTACACGATGCCCTGGCGGCAATTGCTGTGGGCTTGGACTTCGGCATAAATACTCAGGATATACAAAGGGCACTTGCTCAGTTTCAGAATATGGAGGGCCGTCAGGAAATCTTCCGGAAAAACGGCTATACGATCATTAAGGACTGCTATAACGCAGGGCCGGAATCTATGGCGGCGGCACTGGCAGTGCTGGGCGGCAAGGAAGGCAGACGGGTGGCAGTGCTGGGCGATATGCTGGAGCTGGGCGTTCGGACCCAGGCAGAGCATTACAAGGTAGGCCGCATTGCCGCAGAAAAAGCGGATGTTTTGCTGGCATACGGACCGAACAGTGTTCGTATGATCTACGGTGCCATTACCGGCGGTATGACCCGCCACGCGGCAAGAGCTTTTACGGATCGGGACCGGATCATTTCTGTGCTTAAGCAGATCGCAAAGCCCGGCGATGTGATCTTGTTCAAGGGCAGTCGCGGTATGCGGATGGAACTGGTTCTGGAAGCATTTTTTAGAGTAACCGCTGATTAAATCGTCTGCGGCTATTGGCGGATCTTTTGCCCCAACTTTTCAGTTCCCCAAACTTGAAATACACAAAGTATTCCTGCGTTTGTGGAGCTTTAATTTGAGTCAAAATCTCTCGCCACTAGCGCTTGTCGATTTAATCATTGGTTACTAGAGAAGAAAGATTCTTAACGAGCGGAGGAAAGAACGATGATCAAAGTGTTGATAGCAGCGGTGGCAGGCGGTGTGCTGTCCGGTGTGCTGGGTTATTTTTTGCTGCCGGTGCTGCGGGCACTGAAGGCAGGGCAGTCCATTCGGGAATTGGGTCCTACCTGGCATAACAATAAAGCGGGAACCCCGATGATGGGCGGCCTGATGTTTATCGGTGCGGCAATTATTTGCCTGCTGCTGTGTATTCCTATGATGCAGGATTACACTGCGCTTTATGTGCTGGCAGTGAGCCTGTGCTTTGGCGCTGTGGGTTTTGTGGATGACTTCTGCAAAATCAAATTCAAGCGGAATATGGGTCTTACATCTTTGCAGAAGGCACTTTTGCAAATGGCTGTGTGTGCCCTTTATCTGTACCTTATCAATAAGGATAAAGGCACCTATATCTATATGGATGTTCCCTTTACGGACTGGAGCATTAAGCTGCATTTATTGCTGTATGTTTTCGTTGCAATGTTTATAATGGTCGGCTGTGTAAATGCAGTGAACCTGACGGACGGTGTGGACGGTCTTTGCGGCAGTGTGACCGTTCCGGTGATGGCCTTCTTTGCGGTGGCAGCTGTAGCAAAGGACAAGTACGATCTGGCATTTCTGCCTGCGATTATGACAGGTGCATTAATTGCCTACCTGTTTTATAACTGGCATCCTGCCAAGGTGTTTATGGGCGATACCGGCTCGCTGTTTTTAGGCGGTGCGGTCTGCGCGATGGCCTTTGCTCTGGATATGCCGCTGGTACTGCTGCTGATAGGAATTGTTTACATCGTGGAAACTCTGTCTGTGATCTTGCAGGTGGCTTATTTTAAGCTCACCCACGGCAAACGACTGTTCAAAATGTCTCCCATCCACCATCATTTTGAAATGAGCGGCTGGAAAGAGGAAAAGATCTGTATCGTATTTACTTTCATTACTGTCATTGGCTGTGTCACCGCGTGGTTTGGCATAATCTGAGAAAGGAGACCTTATGGCATTGCAGAGCATTCTGTATGCCAAAGAGAACCGCCGCCTGAAAAACAGGGCGGGTGAAGGTATTGATGTTGCGTTTCTTGTGATCTTACTGCTGTTGCTTGCAGTTGGGCTGGGGATGCTGTATTCCGCCAGCTTTGCCCAAAGCCATTTTGATACCGGCTACACAGACTCTACCCGTTATCTGCGAAAACAAGCTGTGTGCGCACTGATCGGGCTGGGGGCAATGGCGGTGCTCAGCCGCATCCCGCCGGATTTCTGGTATCGCACAGCCTGGCCGCTGTACGGCATCAGCATTGGGCTTTTGCTTATGGTACTGCTGTTCGGGCAGTCTGTAAACGGTGCAAAGCGGTGGATCAATATTGCGGGCATTCAGTTTCAGCCATCGGAAATCGCAAAATTTACACTGATACTGCTGTTTGCCAGACTGACAAAAGGCTTCGGCACATCTGCCCGGCAATTTCGCCGGGGTGTGCTTGGGTTTGGCGGCGCACTTCTGGGGATCCTGATCCCTCTGGCACTGGAAAAACATCTGTCAGCCATTATGCTGATGGGGATGGTTGCAGTGGTGATGATGTATGTAGCCGGGACAAACCCGAAGTGGCTGCTGGCAGGTGCTGGCGCAGCGGTGGTGTTTGTGGTTGTCTATGTAAGCCTGATGGGCTATGCGGGAGACCGGATCACTGCCTGGCTTCACCCGGAGCAGGATCCCAGTGATACCGGCTATCAGATCCTGCAGTCCCTGTACGCGATCGGCTCCGGAGGCCTGTTTGGGCTTGGACTTGGAAAGAGCAGGCAAAAATATCTGTATTTACCTTTTCAGTATAACGATTATATATTTGCCATCATTTGTGAGGAATTGGGGCTTGTGGGTGCCCTTTTGATCATTGGGCTGTTTGCGGCGCTGATCCTGCGCGGATATTGGATCGCACTGCGGGCGCCGGATCGGTTTTCCACAGTTCTGGGAGCAGGGCTGATCACCCTGATCGCAGTGCAAACAATTCTGAACTTAGGTGTGGTTACAAATCTTTTGCCGTCTACCGGCATTGCACTGCCATTTTTCTCCTACGGAGGAACGGCACTGGCAGTGAATTTGGGGGAGATGGGCATATTGCTCAGTATCTCCCGTTATCGAAACCGGGCGACCGGTCAGGAGGATTTCCTATGAATATCATTTTCAGCTGCGGCGGAACCGCAGGACATATTAACCCCGCTATTGCTGTGGCGAATGTGTGCAAAGAAAGACATCCGGATGCCAACATTCTCTTTATCGGCGGCAAAGGCGGTATGGAAGAAAGCCTTGTGCCCAAGGCGGGTTTTCCCATTCAGACACTGCCTGCTGACGGTGCGTCCCGCGGAAGATCCCTGAAGGCACTGGTGCACAATGCCAGGGTCCTGACCAATGCGGTGCGCTCTGTCCGTGCCTGTAAAAAGATCATTCGGGAATTTAAGGCGGATGTGGTGGTAGGCACCGGCGGTTATGCCAGCTTCCCGGCACTGATGGCGGCATCTAAATTGAAGGTCCCGTCCTGTGTCCACGAAAGCAATGCAATGCCCGGCCTGACCACCAGAATGGTCGCGGATAAAGTGGATAAGGTTTTGGTCTGCTTCCCGGAAAGTGCCCGGCACTACCGTCACCCGGAACGGGTGGAGGTGGTAGGTATGCCTGTAAAGCGGGAATTTATCTTCACGGAAAAGGAAGCGGCACGGAAGGAGCTGGGTCTGGATGAAAGACCTGTGATCGTGTCCGCCTTCGGCAGTCTGGGTGCCCAGGCAATGAACGAAATGACTGCCAGAATGTTCCGTCTGGAACAGGATGCAGGCTTTCCTTACCAGCACATCCACGCAGTAGGCAAATATGGCTGGCGGTGGATACACGATTATGCAGCCCTGAAGGGCGTTGATTTGAAAAACAGCCCGGCATTGATGGCACAGGAATACATCTACAATATGCCCACCGTTATGGCGGCGGCAGATATTGTGATCAGCCGGGCGGGCGCATCCAGCTGCAATGAAATTGCCGCATCGGGAACGCCCTGCATTCTCATTCCGTCTCCGAATGTGACGGATAACCATCAGGAAAAGAACGCCCGCGCCCTGGAAGAGAAGGGTGGCGCAGTGGTAGTCCTGGAGGAAGAATGTACAGAAAAACGGCTTATGGATGAAATTGAAGCACTGCTTGCCGATGGGCAGAAATGTGTGGATATGGGCAAGGCCCTGCAAAATATGGTCATACCGGACTGTGCGGAACGGGTGTGCGATGTAATAGAAGCCCTTGCCCGCCGCAAATAAAGGAGTAACCGATGGATACCAAAGAAAAAAAACGAAAAGGAAGCGCGCCTGCCCGAAGGAAAACCAACATCCGGGTAAAAAAGGCGGAGATAACCAATAATATAAAGGCAGATACCGCGATCGTCTATACACTGCCCAAGCCCTTTGACTGGCGGAAGATCGCTCTGCGGATGGTATCGGTCGCGGCGGTGGTGGTAGCATTTATACTTGTGATTTCCATCTTTTTCAAGGTGGATAATGTGACGGTCGCCGGCGTTGAAAAATACAAGGAATGGGATGTGTATAAAGTATCCGGCATTCGGGAAGGTGAAAGCATCCTGACCCTGAATAAAGCAAAGATCAGCGGTCAGATCACAACAAAGCTTCCTTATGTAGAAAGTGTTCGTATCGGGATAAAGCTTCCGGATACGGTGAAAATTGAAATACAGGAAGTGGATGTGGTCTATGCCATTGCTGATGGGAATGACAAATGGTGGCTGATGGACGCATCGGGAAAAATGGTCGATTCCGTGGCAGGCTCGGAAGCGAAAGCCTATACCCAAATTCAGGGTGTGCGCCTGCAGTCTCCGACCCTGGGCGAACAGGCGGTAGCAATGGAAGATGTACCTGCAACCGATGAAGCAGGGCAGACCCTTCCGGTTACAGTTTCCCAGGCAGATCGGCTGGATGCGGTGATCCGTATTTTGCAGAGTCTGGAAAAGTACGGCGTGATCGGCCAGGCGGACAGTCTGGATGTTTCGGATATGACGATGATCGAGCTATGGTACGAGGATCGCTATCAGGTCCTTCTGGGCGATACGAAAAAAACGGACTACAAGATAGAATGTATGGTAAAAGCGATCGGTCAGCAGAAGGAATATCAGCGGGGAATTCTGGATGTGAGCTTTACCACTTGGCCCGATTCTGTGAATTTAAGTCCGTTTTCCGATTGAAAAATAAAAAAATTCAAAAATCTTTGGCGAAAAATGAGAATTTCTATTGACCTATTGGATTTTTCGGGGTAGAATATAGAAGTACAATTGTAAATTGAGCAGAGTGGGGAAACCGATCTGCGATGATACATAGGAGGAGTAGTTAAATGTCTGATTTTCAGGAACGCGTAGTTAAAATTAAGGTGATCGGCGTAGGCGGCGCCGGCAACAATGTTATTAACCGTATGATCGATGCGGGTGTGGACGGCGTGGATTTCGTCGTTGTTAACACCGATAAGCAGGATTTGAATAAGTCTGTTTGCAAGAATAAGGTCCAGATCGGTGAAAAGCTCACCGGCGGTATGGGCGCAGGCTCCAAGCCTGAGAGCGGCCAGAAGTCCGCTGAGGAGTCTAGAGCTGCCATTGCAAAGATTTTGGAAAACACCGATATGGTGTTCATCACTGCCGGTATGGGCGGTGGCACCGGTACCGGTGCGGCACCCATCGTTGCAGATCTGGCCCGCGAGGCCGGCATCTTGACCGTTGGCGTCGTGACCAAGCCCTTCAAGTTTGAGGGTGCAAACCGTATGCGCCAGGCTGAGTCCGGCATTGCCGCTCTTGCTGAGAAGGTCGACTCCCTGGTGATCATCCCCAATGACCGCCTGAAGTATGTTACCGATCAGAAGATCACCTTTGCAAATGCATTTGGCATTGCTGACGATGTTCTCAAGCAGGCTGTTACCTCCATCTCCGAGTTGGTCGGCGATGCAGGCAATGTGGTCATCAACCTGGACTTTGCTGATGTTTCCGCTATTATGAAGGATGCAGGCCGTGCACATATGGGCGTGGGCACTGCTTCCGGCCGTGAGAAGGCTGAGCAGGCCGCTTTGGCAGCAGTTGCCAGCCCCCTGCTGGAGACCTCCATCAACGGCGCTACCGGCGTTCTGGTGAATGTGACCGGCTCCTCCGAGCTGACCCTGGATGATGTAGAGACCGCCGCCGGCATCGTGCAGGAGGCTGCAAACCCCGAAGCAAACATCATCTTCGGCGCTACCTGGGATGAGAACTTTGAGGATGAAATGCGTGTTACTGTTATTGCAACCGGCTTTGAGCAGAAGGTGGAGGCAAAGGAAGTTGGAACCGTTGGCGGCAGCGCAAAGGGCTCCGATGACATTGACGAGATCTTCAGCATCTTCAACCGCTAATTGAAATTTCGCGGCATCCCGGACCGTTGTCCGGGATGCTTTTTTGTGAGGAATGCTTATGGATGCTTACCGCAATCTGGCAATGAGCTACGATCGCTTGACAAACGATGTGGACTATGATGCCACAGTGGATTTTTATCGGCAGATACTTAAGAAAGAGAAGCTGTCTCCCCGAACTGCGGTGGACCTGGCCTGCGGCACCGGTTCTGTTGCACTGCGCCTTGCCAAGGAGGGTCTGCAGGTGATCGGAGTGGACATTTCTGAGGATATGCTTTGCCAGGCAAATCAGAAATGCTGTGATGTTGAAAATCCGCCCCTGTTTATCTGCCAGCCCCTTGAAAAGCTGATGCTGCCCAGAGGGGTCGATCTTGCCGTTTGCGCGCTGGACAGTATGGACTATATTACAGATCCTGCAGACTGTCAGGAGGCGATCCGCCGAATTTATAAGGTCTTAAATCCGGGCGGCTGTTTTATCTTTGATGTGAATACACCCCAAAAGCTTCAAAAAATGGACGGGCAAGTTTTCCTGGACGAGGATGCGGATGTGTACTGCGTCTGGCGGGGAGAATTTGACCGGGATACAAATATCTGTTCCTATGGGATGGACCTGTTTCAGCGCAGTGGAGATGTTTGGATCCGCAGCTTTGAGGAGCATCGGGAATATGCCTATTCGGCACAGCAGCTGAAGGGCTACCTCCGGCAGGCTGGTTTTACCCATATTGAGGTGTACGGTGATCGGCGTATGACAGCGCCAAGACCGGAAGACCAGCGAATTTACTTGAAAGCAAGAAAGGGAAAAATAAAATGAATGATTATTTAGTGCGCGGTATGACGATGGACGGCTTCGTGAAGGTGGTTGCCATCCGTTCCACAGAGCTTGTAAGACGGGGCGCGCAAATTCATAAAACCGCACCTAATGCCACTGCGGCCTTTGGAAGAGCGCTGACTGCCGCTTCTATGATGGGAAATATGCAGAAGGTGGAAAATGGCTCTATGACACTGCAGATCAAGGGCGGCGGTCCTGTTGGGAGCATTGTTTGCGTTTCAGACCCGGAGGGAAATGTTCGGGGATATGTGACAGAGCCCAATGTGCCGCTGGTGGAAAAGCATCCCGGCAAGCTGGATGTGGGCGCTACAGTTGGTACGAACGGAACACTGACAGTTATTCGCGACCTGCAAATGAAAGAGCCTTATGTGGGCTCCGTGGAGCTGATCTCCGGTGAGATCGGCGATGATGTAACGGCTTACTTTGTCCAAAGTGAGCAGACTCCTACAGCTTGTGCGTTGGGCGTTCTGATCGACACCGATCTGAGTGTCAAGGTGGCAGGCGGTTATCTGATCCAGCTGCTGCCCGGTGCACCGGATGAGGTGATCGATAAGCTGGAAGCCGGTATCAAAAGGGCCGGCGCGGTTACGGCTATGTTGGAGCAGGGGATGACCCCGGAGGATATTCTCGGTCAGGTCTGTGGGGATCTGGGCGTTGTGTTTATGCAGACCGTGGAAGTGGGCTATAAGTGTTACTGCTCCAGAGAGCGGGTGGAAGCGGCGCTGATCAGTTTGGGCAGGGAAGAGCTCTCTGAGATCTGCAGGGAAAATAAACCTTTTCCTGTGGAATGCCAGTTTTGTGACGAGGTGTATACATTTACCCCGGAAGATGTTGGAAATATCCTGAAAAAACTGTGATTTTGCCTGTATTTTAAGGGATAAAAATTCTTATAAAAAAATAGAAAAAAAGTCTTGACAAATTGGCTCACCACCTGTATAATAAAGACCGTCGCTGATGTGCAAAGCACTAGGCAGTGAACCAAGGGAGCATAGCTCAGCTGGGAGAGCACATGCCTTACAAGCATGGGGTCACAGGTTCGAGCCCTGTTGTTCCCACCAATTTGGCCCGGTGGTGCAGTCGGTTAGCACGCCAGCCTGTCACGCTGGAGGTCGACGGTTCGAGT
>JAZNDF010000041.1:0-8666 GCA_045587925.1 Faecousia sp. | reverse complement strand
TTCACAAATTCCAGACCGCTGACCGTAACGATGCCTGCATCGGTTTGGTCTGCGGTGACGGTTGCACCGTTAAAGTCGGTGGTGACTGTGGGGATCAGCTTGCCGCTTCCGTTGTCGTTAACATCCACAGTAATGTGAATTTCTGCACCGGAGTAGGTGATGCCCACATTCTGCGCACCGGGCAGTTCCTTGACCACATAGTAGTAGGTATCTTCTGCAGAATAGGACAAAGCAGCAAATTCCAATGCGCCGTCAATATTGGAGGTTTCTTCGATTGCCGGACCGGTAATGTTGAACTGGTCATCGGCAGGGTACAGCGCAAAAGTAAATTCCTTATTGGCGGCAGGGACCTTGCTCCAGTCGCCTTCGAAGGTCTTAATGCCCTGAAGCTTGACCTGTGCGGCATCGGGGGTGAAGGTGTTGCTGAACTTCACGGCGGTGTCACCGTAATCCGCAACGGCGGTCAGGGTGCCGTCACCGTTATCGGTGACAGTGACCGTTACATCGAATACTGTGTCGTCATAAGTGACATAGTCGATCTGACCGGGGACCTCCAGGACCTTGTAGTTGTGGACACCGGCGGAGGTGTAATGGATCTCCGGGAAGAAGATACTGCCGTCGGAGAGGTTGTAGCCGATCGCCACCGGTGTATCATTTTCCAGAACCACAAAGGAGAAGTCTCCTTCTGCCATAGCGATCGGCTGACCGGTGGCAGTGTTTACAAAGCTCTTTTCACCAACCAGAGTGATCTTGGTGGGTGCGGCGGTGTAGGTGTTTGTGAAGGTGACTGCCGTTACATTGCCGGTGCCGGGACGGTAGACGGTCTTTGTTGCCGCAAGCTGACCGTTGCCGGGGTCGGAGATGTTGACGGTAATGTGGTATTCACCGGCATCGTAGCTGACACCGCCGGCTCTCTGGGCGGGGATAACTTCCTTGAGCACATAGTAGTGGAAGCCCTCCTGTCCGTCCTCATAGCCGAGGCTCATAGAGAAGCTTTCGCTGCCGGTTACACTGCGGGAGCTGATGGGCGCCTGTCCCGCTGCTACGGCAAAGTCAGCACCTGTCTGATACAGATGGAAGGTAAAGGTCTTGTCTGCATCGGAAACTGCGGACCAGTCGCCGCTCAGATCCTTTCTGCCGCTGAGGGTAATGCCTGTAGGCTTTGCATAGTAGCTGTTATTGATTTCGATGGTTGCTGCATTGTCAGAAGGTGTGACAGTCAGCTTGCCGTCTTTGTGGCTGACAGTAACGGTGACTGTATGGACAGTATCATCGTAAGTCACGCCGTTTTTCTCGTATTTGCCGGTGGATGCGTTCAGAACTGCATCGTCCGGCACGATCTCCTTGACATAGTAGGTGTAGACGGTGTCGGCATAGTCTGCGCCCAGATCTGCTACGGTGTAGGTGATGGTGGGGAAGGAGAAGGTGCCATCTGCCCGGTTGGCAGCGGTTGCCAGCTCGTCGGTGCAATTTGCATCGCTGTAAAGACCCATAGTGAACTCGCCGGCGGCCAAAGCTCTGCCGCTGAGTACCTTTCTGCCGCCGATCACCACTTCGCCGGTACCGCTGACGGAATAGGTGTTCACAAAGGTGGCTGTCTGCACGGCATCTGCCTGACCGACCTTGTGGATCACAGGCGCGGATGCCACCAATGCGCCGTTGCCGTTATCGGAAACGGTGATGGAAATGTGGTATTGCGCAGGATCGTAGGTCATACCCCGGTCGGAGCCGGGAAGCTCTGTAAGGGCATAATGGTAGGTACCGGCTTTATCCAGGTTCTGCAGAGGGATAGCCGCATTGCCGATGCCGAAGGAATAGGTCGCGTTGTAAGCATCATTGCCGGTCAGGGGCTTGTAGGTGTTGTCTGTTCGGGTAAGTACGAAAGCGAATGTCTCGCCTGCATTTACAGCTCTGCCATTGAGTGTCTTGGACAGGGGGATAGAAGTACTTGCAGAAGTGAGACGGTATTCGTTTTGGAAGACAGGTGCTTTTTCTCCCTCACTTTCAGCACCCTTCAGAAGAATAGCGGTCTGAGCGGAGAGCTGACCTGAGGCATCTGCATCTACCGTGATAGTAAGGATGTACTCTGCGGTGGAGTAGTTCATACCCACTCTGGAAGAGGCAGGGACGATCTCCTTGATAATATAGGTCAGGTCTTCATCTTTATCGATGACCACATTGAAGGTGGCGTCGCCCAATGCACTGGCGGTAACTGTCTGAATGGGGTCGCCGGTTGCATTGCCTTGGGCATCTGTTGCGTAGATACCGAACTGGAATTCGGTCAAAGGAATGTTTACGCCGGTGTTGTTGATCAGGTCCTTGTGGACATCGATGGAAACATTGGTGCTATATACCTTGTAAATGTTTTCGAATGTTGCTTCCACCGAAATATCTGTGGCAGTTTCCGGATCCTGGCTGTCTGTGTAAGTAACGGAAGCGTCAATGTTGGCTTCTTCGCGGACTGCAACCTCCAGCTTGCCGTCCATATCTGCATCGGTGACGATCACCGCAAACAGTGCACGGGTGGTGGAGTAGGTCATACCGGCGGTAGGCGCGGCAGGGGTTTTTTCTACAATGCGGTAGAAATAAGTGCCCACATCGGTAAATTCCAGAGTCAGGGTGTCGGTCGCCACCTTGTTGGCGTCATCGCTCCGGATGGTAAACACCCGGATGTCGGGATAGGTATTGTCCTCCAGAAGCTGCTGCAGGGCAAATTCAAAGGTTTCCGGATCGGGGGGATTGCCCTCCAGGAGCTTGCGGACGGTCACATTCAGATCCAGAGTTACCTTTTGGAAATCGGCAGGATATGTGTTGATAAAGGCCGCATTCTGCGGATCGGAGCCGATGATCTGCCCGCTTTCTCCGGTGGCGGAGGTGAAGGCAAAGCCTTCGGGAATATTGGTTTCCTCCACTGTGTATTCGGTGCCTTCCGGCAGCTGGTAGATGGTGATGGATTCTTCGTTGTGAAGGGTAATGGCAGTGCCGTCCACAAAGGAAAGCGTGCCGTCCTGACCCACCACTACCTTCTTGCCTGCGCTGGTATCGAAGGTGTCGCCCACACTTATCTTATCGCCGCGCAGGCTTACCCGGAAGGTGAAGACCTTGGTGGCAAGGACATCGGGGTCAGTTCCCAGATCGTGCCGGACATCCTTGCGGATCACCAGATCGCCGTACTGGTTAGGTGCGTTGGTGAATTCCACGGGAACCATCTGATTTCCGTTTGCAGTATAGCTGGGAACAGTAAAAGCTGCAATGCCGCCTGCGGTCTGATCTTCTCCTGCGGTCAGGATCTTGGAGATGTGATAATCACCGCCGATCTGTTCGGCTATCTGGACGTTGGTGCCCACGGGAATACCGGAAATGTATGCGGTAACACCTGCAGGCAGGGTGAGGGTGAATTGATTGTTTTCATAAGCAGACATACCTGCCATAGGTGTGCCGTTGGCATCGGTGAGCACAGGTGCTGCCGTGCCACCGGGGATATTGGACAATGTTACCTGGAAGGTGTAGCTTTGCGCATCTTCGATGATGCCGTCTACCTGCTTGTTGAGGGTGAAGCCGGTGGCGGGGGCAACGGTAAATGCACCGTTGTTGCCCAGGAACATATATACATCCTGCTTGGATACACTGTCAAAAACAGCGGGGAAGAAGGAGTAGTCCAGCGTGCCGGTGGGATTGCCGGTCTTGACAGTCTTAAACCGGGCGAAATTACGGTACATAGTACCGGCGGGAATGTACCAGTAGCCGTTCTGTGCATCGTATTCGGCATCGTTTGCCAGGGTGGTTTCCGCAATGGGGGTATTGATCACCTGACGGCCGTTTTCGGAGTAGATGTAGCGCTCATAGTAGTAGCCACTGCCGGACGGACGGGTATCGCCGGTGGCGGGAGTGCCATTTCCGGTGAGGATCACAGTATCATCGGTGTAATAGAAGCGGCTGTTATCCAGCGCCGGATGGAAATGGGATTGGGTCACGATGGCAGTGTCCACTTCCTCAGGATCGGGGATGCCGTTGCCGTTGGTATCGTTGCCGATGGCCCATTCGTTGGTGTAGAAGGTGATGGTGCCATCTTGATTGCGATGAACGTGACCGCCCTTTGCAATGTGCTCTGCGATCTTCTGCTCCAGGTTGACGGAGTTGATGTCATCCCGCAGACCTACCTCGAAGACCAGCTGCATAGGAATGGCAGTTTCCTGCTCGAAGGTCTCAATGGCAGCAGGATCGTCCTCTGCCAGGGTAACACTGTAATGCACTGTGGGCAGCAGGGAGGCAGGGATCTTAAATACAACGGTCTGGTGCAGAGTCCTCAGATCGGTACGGACCATAACCACCACGTGCATCATATCGCTGTCGCCGTTAACGCCCAGATAGCCATAGGAGCGGTTGGCGTAAACAGCGCCTGCGGGGGCGTTTTCATAGCCGGAGTCCTTATCCCAGAAGCCTGCATAATTGCCGCCCGCATCTGCATACCAGCCAATATAGTTACTCCAGTTGGCGTCATCGGTGTAGTAGAGCTGCTGATCGTTATAAGCATTGTCGATCAGCTGCTGCGCCTGGGTGGTGGTAGTGCCGGGGATGCGCTCCTTGACGGTGCGGACCAGCTCGTCGCCCCGCTCGGTAGGACCGTCCACAGTACCCAGGTTGCCGTTGGTCATACCCTCGGCAACACCCTTGCCGGTATAGAGGACCTTGTTGCCTGTGCCGTCATCCATAAAGATGCCCTTTACAGCATCTACCTGCATCATTTCACCCAGCTCGTCTTCGAAGGTGACATAGCCGGAGAAGTCTGCGCCGCTGCCTTCCACCAAAGTGGTGTAGCTGTCGGCCTTCAGCTGGATCTCGCTTAAGATTTGGTTGAAGGAGTCCAGAAGACCCTGGGCGTTGCTGGCGTAGAAGTACTTATCCACATAGTTCATAGCCTCTACCGCAGCATCCCGGTAGACGCTCCAGCCGCCGCCACCGCTGAGGATCTGCACATTAGAGCCTGCTGTGCCAGCTAGGAAGCTGTCCCAGTAGCCTGTCAGCGTGCTGTTGGAGCCGGCAGGATACAGTGTGTTGGTAGCAGCGGAGCTGTTTTCTGTGCCAAGGCCCAGAGTCAGGAACAGCATTTCCTTTTCATCATTGGCGCTTTCCTGATACTTGGCAGTCACGCGACCTCTGACATAGGCTGCAGTCAGCTGGGTCATAAAGGTGATTCGGTCGGTGGTGGTAGTACCGTCGCCGATATGGGAATTGCCAATGTTGTTATAGCTTGCGGTGGCAACAGTGGGTGCACCGTCAGTCATCAGTACGATCACGGGCATACGCTCTGCGCCTGCCTGGGGTTTACCGGCAGGAACTACCGTGTCGATAGAGGGATCCAGGAACTGGTTCATTGCCTGATACAGACCGTTCTGGATATATGTACCGCCGTTTGCCTGCTTGGACTGGTCGTCCACATCGGCGCCACCCTCGGTCTTCAGGCCGTTCTTAACGGAAACATTGACCGCTGTGCCGGAGGGTACATAGGTGGCGGTTTCGCCGGTTGCTTCCCAGTAGCCGTTGCCAAACCAGGAGGAAACATAGCGGTAAAGCGCCGCTGTTTGCCAGGTGGTGTCCACAGACAGATACTCACCGCCGATGCCGGTGTAGCGGCCCAGAGGCAGGATCACTGTAGCGGTTGCGGGGGTGGCAGCATCACTGGTGGAAGCGTTGCCGGAATAGAGCACCACGCCTACCCGGTTGTTTGTGTTCTGCTTCATCAGCTTATCGATGGTTGCGTTGGTGGCATCCACCATTGCTTCGATCAGGGACATATCGATGCCGTTTACAGTCTGATAGCGGTTGCCTTGCCGGACTGTACCCACCTCGTAGGTATCGTCTACCATAGAGCCGGACATATCCAGCACCAGCATCGTGTCAGTGGGCGCGGAGGTATGACCGGTGATAGACATATTGGAGGCAATGGCGGAAAGGGCAACCAGGAAGTTGTTGCTGTCCGTCAGTGCCACGCCGGGGAGCTGGTTGGTGGCGGATGTGTAGACAGACTTGTCGGTCCAGACGGCACCGGCAAATTCCGTGTCCATTTTATCGGGGCCGAAATAGGCCTCCCAGCCGTCAACGGTGCCGGGATCTGCCTTTTTGCTGCCCGCGACGATGTTCAGGTTGGAGCTTGCCGCATCTGCGTCTGTCGCAAAGACAGGCATACAGGCGAAAAGGATCGCCAGGCAGACCAGCAGACTCATCAGCCGCTTAAAAATACTGCTTTTCATAGTGTTACCTCCTTGAATGGTCCGTGTCAGCCAATCCGTCAAAAGCTTGCTCTGTGGTGTCGGTTACATATTGTTTGAAATTTTGCAGAATGTGCGTGCCCAGATCTTTATAGTCTATGGATAAGACACACTCGATCTTTTGCTTGCGAATGTTTTCCGGAACATTGTAGATCCGAAGTATGCTTTCCAGCGCGCCGGAGATCCGGGTCTGTATGGGGACGGTGAAATCGGTGGTCATCAGGGTGGCATATTCAATGCCGGATACCAGGATCTCTGCCTCCGCATATTGCTGGTCTGTCCAATCGGGACAGAATTGGTGGAATATATGCTTTGCCCGCCGGGCATCGTTTTTGCGAATGATATCCAAGGATATGGGACTGGAGTATGCGGAAACGAACAGATCTCTGGCGATGGGATCGTTTTCGCTCATTGCCGTCATCGTGGCAAGCTCCAGACACAGCGCCAGGATAGAGGTCTTGCCCTCCTCCCGGACCATATTGTTCATAACCTGCCCCTGATAGTTACAGAGCATTTCCACAAGTACGGAAAGAAGATGCTCCTTGGTGGGGAAATAATAGGTTAAGTTTCCGGTGCTGATGTCCAGGGCTTCGCAGATCAGCTTGGGGGTGGTATGGGAATAACCTTTCTCTAAAAACAAATGGGTTCCGGTTTGGATGATCTCATATTTTGTAGTGTTTATGCGTCTTCGCGCCATGCGCTTCACCTCCTGAAAAGATAGGACAAAAGCTAAAATAGGAATGGTGCTAACTTGTACTAATCCTATATTAGCACAATTCCTAAATATTGGCAAGTAGTTTTTTTGTAAGATTTAGAAAAAATTTCCTTATAAATTATAAAATAAAGTACAATTAAGGACAAATTTGGTGCGAATGGCGCAGATAAGTGTTGACGGAAGTTGCGATAGGGTATATAATTATAGCTGGATTAGTACGCCTTTTTGCAGGGCGATAGAAAAAAGAAAGGAAAACGGATGACTTATGGTTTTATCCAATGCTGAAGCTGCCTCCATAGAAGCGCAAAACAATGCAACGGTCTCCACCATCCAAAACAGTCAGAAAAAAAGCTACCGGTTCGCCAAGCGGGCGCTGGATATTTTCCTTTCCTTTATTGGTCTTACAGTGGCGGCGGTGCCTATGGCGCTGATTATGCTGCTGATCCGGCTGGAGTCTCCCGGCTCTCCGCTGTATGTACACAACCGGTTGGGGAAGAACGGAAAGAAATTGCCCCTTCTGAAATTCCGGTCTATGTACAAAAATGCGGACCGGATGATTGATAAATTCACCCCGGAGCAGAAGGCGGAATGGGAAAAGAATTTCAAGCTGGAAAACGACCCCAGAATTACCCGTATGGGAAAATTCCTGCGCAGAAGCAGCCTGGATGAGCTTCCCCAGCTTGTAAATGTGCTCAAGGGCGAGCTTTCCATCGTCGGTCCCCGCCCCATCGTTACCAAAGAGCTGGAAAAGTACGGGGAGAATAAGGAAAAATTCTTAAGCGTAAAGCCGGGCCTTACCGGCTACTGGCAGGCCTATGCCCGCAGCAGCTGTACTTATGAACAGCGCATTGAAATGGAACTTACCTATGTGGAAAAGGCAAGCTTTTGGTGGGACATCAAAATTATGTTTGCAACCGTGGGCGCTGTGTTCCGCGGGGACGGCGCAAAGTAAGAAAAACAATAAGGAATTGAGAGTATGCACATAGATACACAGAGCATTGCCCCTTTGGTTTCTGTTATTATGCCTGCATATAATGCAGAAGCCTTTATCCGGGAGGCGATCGACTCGGTTTTGGCGCAAAGCATTTCCGATTGGGAGCTGATCGTGATTGATGACTGCTCCACGGACGGCACCTATGAAGCGATTATGGCGTACAAGGACCCCAGGATCTGCATACTGCGCAATGATGTAAATTCCGGTGTCGCCAAAACCCGCAACCGGGGTCTGGAGCTCTGCCGGGGCAAATATGTGGCACTTTTGGACAGTGACGACTATTGGAAGCCCCAAATGCTTCAGAAGATGCTCGACCGGGCACAGGAGACGAAGGCGGATATCGTTTACTGCTCCTATGCGCTGGTGGACGAACAGGGCAAAAAGATCTGCAACGATTTTATCGTACCTCTGCAAACCACCTTCGATGAATATATTGTCCGAAGTGTGATCACCTGCTCAACGGTTCTGATTACTGCCGATCTGGCAAAGAACAACCGTTTTCCCACGAATATGTACCACGAGGACACCGCAATGTGGTTCCGGATCCTGCAGGAGGGAGCCGCTGCACGGGGCGTCCCGGAGATATTGGCGGCTTACCGGCAAAGAGCCCATTCCCGTTCCTCCGGCAAGCTGGTCAGTGCCATCAGAAGATGGCCTATCTATAGAAAATACCTGAAGCTGTCTGTTT
>JAZNDF010000040.1:0-4388 GCA_045587925.1 Faecousia sp. | reverse complement strand
ATTATATTCCCAAATATTTATATCAAGCCCGAAGGCTGAATATACTTATCAAATCCATCCCCCGTGGGGGGATACACCAATAAGCAAAGTGGCTGGGAGGGAGATCCCTCCCAGCCATTGATGCTTGGGATATGTTAGAATTTGCCCTGTGGCTCTTTTTCTTACAGATCCAGGTAAGAATCGGAGTACAGAACGTTATTCTTGAAGATGTCGCAGGACTTGATGGTCTCCATCAGGCGGCGGTCGTTGGGGTTAACGATGGCAGAGGTCAGACCCTGCATCATACACATAGCAACCAGAGTGGAGTCCATAATGGGACGGACATCCTTGGGTGCACCGTTACTGTTGTTCGACAGACCGCCGGTGGACTTCAGGCCCTTGTCGGAGAACATCTTGATAGCCTCCAGAACCTCCAGCTGCTTGTCCTGCATACCCTTGACGACCAGGAACAGGGGGTCGAACCACAGGTCGTCGGAGGACATACCCAGGCTCAGGCCGCGCTCGAGCATATTGTCACAGTGGACCATACGCTCTTCGTTGTCCTTAGCGATACCGTCGGCAGAACACAGAGCGATACAAATTGCATCGTTGGCGGCGGCCAGGTCGATGTAGCCGATACGGGAACCTGCGTCAGCAGAGTTGACGATGGGCTTGCCGTTTTGACGGTTATAAACCTTGATACCGGCTTCGATAGCCTTCATATTGGCAGTATCCAGAGCCAGAGGAACATTGTCGAAGTTCTCCTGCAGCAGCTTGACTGCCCACATCATCCGCTCCGGACCGTCCTTCTCAGCAGGTCCGATGTTCACATCCAGATAGGTTGCGCCGGCCTTGATCTGTGGGGCAGCACGCTCCAGAATGGGAGCGGGATCCCGCTCGTCCATAGCCTTGCGGATCGCAGGAGCGATGCAGTGGATGCGCTCGCCGATGGTAACGAAGGTCTTTGCGTCGGGGTTGTGACCCTTGTACTGAACGCCCATATCCACGATCTCGATCTTGGGAACGCGGGTCTGCAGCAGCTCCTCGAAGGTAAGCTCCTTCACAGGCTCAGCATTTGCAGCAGCGGCGGCCTTTGCGGCATTTTCAGCAGCAGCGGCGGCGGCGGCACCCTCGTATTCCTTGTCCTTCATATACTTGGGCAGCTGTACAGCCTCCTGAGGACCGACGACCACATTCCAATTGGGCAGCTTCTCCTGAATTTCACCCTTCATAACAGCAACCTTGCCGGGAATGATCAGGGTGCGGTTCTTGATCTTGTTCTCGATGTCCAGCTCCTCAAAGGTCTTCTTGATGGTGGAGGAGGACAGCTTACCGGCAGCCCAGGCAGTCAGAACAGACATACCGGATGCATCGGTGATGATCAGGTTTACAGGCTGGTTGGAGCGCTCCAGTTCGCCGGAAACCAGGAAGTAGGTCAGGGCGAAGTCAACTGTCAGAGCGCAGGGGCTGTTCTCGTCAGCGCCGTTGAGGGGGTAGATCTTAGCTTCCACCTTCATAGGCTTCTGAGGATCGGTGTAGATGTTCTGACGCAGGCCGTACAGAGGCAGAGCCTGTGCATAGCTCATACCGCTCATTACGATGATAGAAGCATACTTCTCGGTGAACATAGAAGCATAAGCAGTCTGCAGGCGCTCGTCGCCCTTAGCCAGCTTTGCAATGTTTACGATGGAGGGGTAACCGAAGCTGCGGTCGCCGTCCTTCAGCGCAGTGCGGCGGACATTGACAGCATTTGCCAGGGTCTCCTTGGCAGTCTTGGCGGTCACATCCAGAACCAGGTTCTTGTTGCCTGCGTTCTCCAGATTCTTAACAGTGTCGTACAGGTCGGAGATGTTCTCGGCCCAAACGCCCAAAATAACGCCGGCGGAAGCAGCCAGAGCATTCATAGCCTCCCAGTTTTCGGGAGTAGCGCCGTCCAGGATCACATCCTTGCCGGCAACCTCCAGAGCTGCCTTGGCGCACTCTACATCCCAGCATTCCAGGACCAGAGCACGGCCGGTAGCGGCGGCCTTCTTAACCAGTGCGGCATAAACAGCGGGATCGTTCTGGGTGTTTGCAACCTGAACGAACTCCACATACATACGCTCGCCGATGCGCTCGTAGTCGATCTTCTGCAGGTCTGCCAGCTTTGCATCTACAGTTGCATCGTCCATACAGGTGCAAACGGACACAGCATACAGGTTCTTGCTTACCAGAGTCTTCTCGTGACGGAACAGGACAGTCTCGCCGCCCAGCTTGTGCTCGCCAACAGTCAGCGTCTTCATAGGAGGTGCAGTCTGCTCGTTGAGCATTGCCTTTGCATCGTCAGAGAAATAGGGGCACTTGTCGATTTCCACAGCGCCCTGTGCCACCTTCATACAGAAAGCCATACAGGTGGGGCTGCCGCACTCCTTACAGTTCTTCTTAGGAGACAGCTTAAAAATATCAAGACCTTTCAAAGCCATTGTATGTACCTCCTTAATTAGACAAGTTCAGTAATGAACTGCTTGATGGTTGCGATGGTTGCAGGATGACGCAGAATAACTGCATCTGCACCGCCGGTCAGGTCAGCTGCGGCAGTGGAAATTTCCATATTGATGGCGCGCTCCTCGCGGCTGCCCCAAGCGGGCTCGTCCTCTTCGGAAGCGGCGGATTCCTTAACGCCGTAGGTGTCCAGGGAAACAGCTGCCAGAATGGGCATCTGCAGGTCCTCATCGGACTGAGCCAGAGCGGCCAGACGGATGCGGTCGAAGGTGGATGCGGCGTACTCGTAGCCGTAGCCAACAGCGGCAGTGCCGATATCCATTACGATTGCGTCAGCAGGAACATTTGCGTCCTTCTTGAGCATAATGTTCAGCTGCTTTGCCAGGTTGATGTCGTCAGCAGTTTCTGCACCGACCTTCTGGCTGGAAGCCAGGGCAACAGATGCGCCCACGGTCTTGCAGTTTTCCTGCTTTGCGCTCATACACAGGACATTCTTGCCCCGCAGTGCGTCAGCAATGGCGCCCAGCAGCTCGCCGTCCTTTTCCAGGTTCTTACAGCCGATGACCACGATGGGCTTGGAGCAGGCTTCTGCGACTGCAACAGCATCCGCAACGCAATCAGCGGTAGCGCGGTTTGCACCGTTGGGGTCGGCAGACTCAAAGTGCAGGCACAGGAAGTCTACGCCGTCAACGGCTTCAGCCTTCTTTGCACACTCTGCCATAGAGGTGCAGCCGGCATACAGCTCCTTCAGACCGGGCAGATCCCAGCCATCCATAGCGTCAGAAACCTCGATGCCGATCTTCGGAGCATTCTCGATAGGTGCATCGAAGGTGTAGAAAGGCAGCACATTCTGGCCGCCGATGACGATCGCATTGTCACCGGTGCCCAGGGTCACGGCATTGATCTTGCCGCTGTAAGGCTGCGTCTTAGGTGTAAAAGACATTTTGTTTTCCCCCTTAAATTTTAAATGCAAAATGCAAAATGCAAAATGCAAAATTGATAAATGAATAAGTTTTTACAGTCCGACAGACTGCATAATGGCCGCAAGCGCCACCTTTACCGGATTGCTGTCCGGCAGCTTTGCAGAAGGCTCGCCGTCACAGTCACAGCGGTACACGCTCTCATCCTGGGGCAAGACCCCCAGCAGGTCAAGACCGTACTTTTCGATCTCCGCCTTCACGCCATCGTCCAGAATGCCATCCGGTGCCCGGTTGACGATCAGACCCAGCTTTTCCGGCTTCAGCTCCATCTCCTCGATGGTCTGCGCCACTCTTGCCGCTGCCTGAATGCCCCGGCGGGAGCAATCGGAGATCAGAAGCATCGTGTCCACGTGGGGAAGGGTTCCCCGTGCCACGTGCTCAAGGCCCGCTTCATTGTCTATCACCACATATTTGTAGTTGTTTGCGTACTTGTCCACCTGGGTTTTCAGCACGCCGTTAACAAAACAGTAGCAGCCCTTGCCCTGGGTGCGGCCCATAACCAGCATATCGAAATCGTCCTCCTCGATCAGCGCCGAGTTAAACTTAAATTCCGCGTAATCTGCTTTGGTCATTCCCGCAGGCAATGTGCCTTTTAATTCTGCCTGTGCCATTTCCTCCCGGATGGTGCCCAGGGTGGTTTCGGCTTCTACGCCCAGAACCTCGTTAAGGTTGCTGTTGGCATCTGCGTCCACCACAAGAACAGGTCCCTGTTTCTTTTTGCACAGGTAATCGATCATCATACCGCAGGTGGTGGTCTTTCCCACGCCACCTTTACCGGCTACTGCAATGGTATGAGGCATAGGCGCTCCTTAGATCAGGTCCAGCAGACCGGCTTCCTTTGCAATGTATGCCACATCGTCATACTTGTTAAGTGCATACAGGTGGATGCCGTCGATGCCGCAAGCGCGGTACTCGTCGATCTGACGGATGGTGTATTCGATACCGGCC
>JAZNDF010000039.1:0-2423 GCA_045587925.1 Faecousia sp. | reverse complement strand
TGCAGGAGGGAGCCGCTGCACGGGGCGTCCCGGAGATATTGGCGGCTTACCGGCAAAGAGCCCATTCCCGTTCCTCCGGCAAGCTGGTCAGTGCCATCAGAAGATGGCCTATCTATAGAAAATACCTGAAGCTGTCTGTTTGGCAGACCCTGCGGGTTATGATCCGCTACGGCTACTACGGACTCATTAAATATAAGAGAATTTCCAATACCGGAGGTGAGGGGGAGAATGTCTGAGGCAACATTGACCCAGGCAGGCCAAACCGCCTCACTGGAGGAACATCAAAAGGCGTTATACTGCCTCCTGCAGGAATTTGACAGGGTCTGCAGGAAGCTGGATATCACATATTTTCTGTTTGCGGGGACCCTGCTGGGCGCGGTTCGGCACAAGGGCTTTATTCCCTGGGATGACGACCTGGATGTGCTGATGCCCCGAAAGGATTATCAGCGGCTTTTACAGGAAGGTCCCGGACTGCTGGACCAAAAGCGGTTTTTCCTGCAGGGAGAATTTTCCGAGCATTTTCCTATGTTTTTTTCCAAACTGCGCTTAAACGGGACCACCTGTCTGGAAAAATATTTTCCAAAGGATCCCTTGCTCCACCAGGGCGTTTATATGGACATTTTCCCCTGTGACAATGCCTATAATGGCAAGCTGGGCAGAAGCGTGCAGTTCGCCGCTTCCAAGGTGGTGATCGCCAAAGGGCTTTTTGCAGAAGGCTACGATACGGACAGCATTGCAAAAAAGCTGTTTATGACGGCTTGCCGGCTGTTGCCCCGAAAGCTTTTCCACCGGATCGTGTTAGGACCGAAGCATACGAAAAAGCAGGTCCACTGCTATCTGGGCGGTGCCCGTAAAATGGCAAAAAGCACATTTCCTGCAGACTGGTTTTCCCGGCGCGTGGAGGTTCCCTTTGACCGGGGCAGCTATTGGGCACCGGCGGGCTATGATAATGTGCTGAAGGTGCTCTATGGAGATTATATGACGATCCCCCCGGAGGCGGACAGAAAATGCAAGGAGCATTCCATCCTTGTGGATCTGACCCGATCCTACGAACATTATAAAACATACCGGGACGGTATGAAATTCGAGGTTCACACCAGAAGCATTAGGTAGATTGTTATGGATATTGAGGTTTTGGTAGCCACGATGGGGCAGGAGAATTGCTCCCTGGCGGAAAAAATGAATATCGGGACCTCTGCGGTCATTGCAAACCAATGTGAGAGCTGGGGTTACGAAGAAGGTGACGGCGGACGGGTGCGGATGCTCTGCACAAACACAAGAGGTGTCGGCATCAACCGAAATCTGGCACTGCAGGCGGCAAAAGGAGATATTCTGCTGTTTGCAGACGACGATGTCCGGTATTATGACAGCACATTGCAGGGAGTGAAGGATGCCTTTGCCCAGTTCCCCGATGCAGATGTGATCTTCTTCGGCATCGATATGACCCGGAACGGGGAAGTGTTCGACAAGCGCCGGAACAAGGACCGCAGACTGCACCTGTGGAATTCTATGCGCTACGGCGCGGCCAGAATGGCGATCCGCCGGGATGCGGTGCAGAAGCATCGGCTGGCATTTTCCACTTTGTTTGGCGGCGGATGTATCTATAGCAGCGGCGAGGATACCCTTTTGATTCGGGATTGCTACCGGGCAGGCCTGCGTGTGTATTCCCACAGCTATGTGCTGGGCACCTGTGCAAAAGACACCTCCAGTTGGTTTACCGGCTATACGGATAAATATTTCTTTGATTACGGTGCGCTGCTGATGTGCGCCTATCCCAAGGGAAAGCATTTGGTAAAATGGTATTTTGCCGGAAAGCTGAATAAGAAAACCGGCGTTTCCAAAAGGAAGATCCTTTCTTTGATGAATGAAGGCATCAAAGCATTTCGGACGCTGACGCCCTACGGCGTGCGGGGGAAGGGAGATGAGGAAAAATGAAAAGGAAAGAAAAAAAGCTTGTTGTGATCGGATTGGCAGGCGCGCTGATCCTTTCTCTGGCGACCAATGTGCTGCTTGCGGTAATGTTAAATGATGCAAGGAAGGATACGCCCCTGTACATATACAGCGCGGACGGTTCTGCCGATCAGGAGACGAACCCGGATGCTACCGGGACGGTAGAAATGCCTACCGAAGAAGATAAGGAAAAGATCCGGACACCTTACATTACCTTTACTTTCCCGGAGGATGTGCAGGAGCAAATTGCGGTAAGCACGGCAAAAGGGGAAGACAGCACGGAAATTACCTTTACAGCAGTGGAATATAAGGACCTGGTGCTGTTCACAGTGGTTTTGGCAAAGGAAAAGCCGGATGGCTATGTCCTGGGCACATTGGAGGATGAAGCTGCCGGAACAGTGTATGTGGCAGTGAATGTCAATGAGCAAAACCCCTTGGACTGGACCGAGGCCCAGTATCAGAAGATCAGCACC
>JAZNDF010000038.1:0-2918 GCA_045587925.1 Faecousia sp. | reverse complement strand
GGGGAAGCTGTCAGCGAAGCTGACTGATGAGGAACGGCGTGCAGTGAGACACGGAAAAAGCCTGCAACTATGCAGTAAATGTGAGCCTATCGCCCGCATTCCTCATCCGCCCCTTCGGGGCACCTTCTCCCCGGGAGAAGGGATTGTTGGTAGCCCCTGCATAAATCAAAACTGCCCGATAAACTCAGAATTTGATGGGAAAAGGGCGTGCTGTGGCACGCCCTTTGGGTTTCTTTAGATTCTTGCCACACCGGTTTTCCGGGCTGCTTCGGCAACTGCCTTGGCAACAGCCGCACCCACTCTGGGGTCGAATGCCTTGGGGATGATGTAGTCTTCGCTGAGCTCCTCGTCGGTGATCAGATTGGCCAGTGCCAGAGCGGCGGCCATCTTCATCTCCTCATTGATATCGGAAGCACGCACATCAAAAGTACCGCGGAAGATGCCGGGGAATGCCAGGACATTGTTGACCTGGTTGGGGTAGTCGGAACGGCCGGTGGAGATCACGCGGGCACCGCCTGCCTTTGCATCTTCGGGGAAGATCTCAGGTGTGGGGTTGGCACAAGCAAAGATGATGGCATCCTTGTTCATTGTCTTGACCATCTCGGTGGTCAGTGTGCCGGGAGCGGAAACGCCGATGAATACATCCGCGCCAACGATCACATCAGCCAGCTTGCCGGCCTTCTTCTCCAGGTTGGTGACCTGAGCCATTTCTCCCTTGATCCAGTTCAGCCCGTCGCGGCCGGCATAGATCGCACCGGTACGGTCAGTCATAATGATGTTCTTGAAGCCTGCGCTCAGCAGCAGCTTTACAATGGAAATGGCTGCAGCACCGGCACCGGAGGTGACGATCTTAACCTCTTCCTTCTTCTTGCCCACGACCTTCAGGGCGTTGATCAGACCTGCCAGGGTAACGATGGCAGTACCGTGCTGGTCGTCGTGGAAAATGGGAATGTCGCACTTTTCCTTCAGCTTGCGCTCGATCTCGAAGCAGCGGGGTGCGGCGATATCCTCCAGGTTTACGCCACCGAAGGAGCCGGAGATCAGGTAAACGGTGTTGACGATCTCGTCCACATCCTTGCTCTTGACGCAAAGCGCGAATGCATCCACAACACCGAAGGCCTTAAAAAGAACGCACTTGCCTTCCATAACGGGCATACCGGCCTCAGGACCGATATCGCCCAGACCCAGAACGGCAGTGCCGTCGGTGACCACCGCACACAGGTTGTGACGGCGGGTCAGGTCATAGGACTTGTTTACATCCTTGCTGATCTCGATACAGGGCTGTGCAACACCGGGGGTGTAAGCCAGAGACAGGTCTTCCTTGGAAGCCACAGGAACTGTGGAAATAACTTCGATCTTACCCTTCCACTCGCCGTGCAGGCGCAGGGATTCCTTTGCGTAATCCATAATTTCAAATCCTCCTAATTAGTCCAGGTACTCAGGCAGATATGCACTTGCACCGGTATACTCTGCGATCATCTTCATTTCCTCGTAGGTCTTGTCGTTGAGGGAAACGCCGTTTGCCAGAACCTTTGCTTCGGACTCTGCTTCCTTCTCGCCGTGGATAAAGATGCGGTCCTGACCCTCTGCCTTTGCAGACTCGCGGATCTCCTGCAGGTACTTGCTCAGGTTTGCCTCGATTTCCTTCTTGTCGCCGAACATACCGTAATCCAGAGCGATGAAGCAGTGGGCGATGTTTGCACGGCCGGGGGTCTTGTAGATGTAGTTGGAGGTGGTACCGCCGGAGAGGATGGCAGTTGCGATCTCGCAGAGCATTGCAAAGCCGTAGCCCTTGTAGCCGGAGGTCATTTCGCCGGAGCCGCCCAGAGGCAGGATGCCGCCGCCGGTCTTGGCGATGATGTTCTTGAGCACGCGGTCTGCCTCGTCAGAGTCGTGACCGTTCTCGTCCAGTGCCCAGCCGATGGGCAGGCCGTTGCCGCGCTTCACATAAACCTCCAGCTTGCCGCGGGGCACAACAGTGGTAGCGGCGTCGAAGGAATAGATGGTGGGAGAAGCGGGCATTGCAAAAGCGATGGGGTTGGTACCCAGCATAGCCTGCTTGCCGAAGGTAGGAACCATAATTGCCTCGGTGTTGGTCATACACATACCGATCAGGCCTTCCTTGGCGGCCATCTTGGTGTAGTAGCCGGCGATGCCGTAGTGGTTGGAGTTACGGACGGTAACCATACCGAAGCCGGACTTCTTTGCCTTATCGATAGCCATCTGCATAGCATCCACACCCAGGGTCTGACCCATAGAGTCATTGCCCTCGATCACAGCGGACAGGGGGGTCTCGAAAACTACCTCAGGCTGTGCCTCCAGCTTTACCAGACCGGTGGTGATCTCCTTGTGGTAACGGATCAGGCGCTGAATGCCGTGGGACTCGATGCCGGACAGGTCAGCTGCCAGCAAAACATCGGTGATCTGTGCGGCCTTCTCCGCACTAAAGCCGTAGCCCTTGAATACTTCGTGGCAAAACTTTACCAGCTTTTCATAATTAACGTGATGATACTGCATATTTCGTACCTCTTTTCCTTAAATTAAACGCCCCAGTAGGAGGAGAAGCCGCCGTCAACAGGCAGGACAGCACCGTTCACAAAGGAAGCTGCCTCGGAGCACAGGAAGATCACAGGACCGACCATTTCCTCGGGTTCGCCGTAACGGCCCATAGGTGTCTTTGCCAGAACGCGCTCGCCACGGGGTGTGGGAGAGCCGTCCTCTTCCTTGGTCAGAAGGTAACGGTTCTGGTTGGTCAGCAGGAAGCCGGGAGCGATGGCGTTAACGCGGATGTTGTTAGAATAATTCTGATTGAAGTGGGTAGCCATCCACTCGGTAAAGTTGGCAACAGCCGCCTTTGCACCGCAGTAAGCGGCGGTATTGGTCAGGGGGTGGTAGCTGGACATAGAAGCGATGTTGAT
>JAZNDF010000037.1:0-5702 GCA_045587925.1 Faecousia sp. | reverse complement strand
TAAGTTTGACGGTCAGAAGGCTACTGTCGGTGCCGCTACCATCCCCGCCAAGGCCCGTGGCTATATGCTGCTGGCAAAGGCCATTTCCGAGGGCAAAACTCTGGACCTTTGCCAGAAGGCCGCCTTTAAGCTCATCGGCGTAATGCTGGATGTTTCCCGCGGCGGCGTTATGAAGGTCAGCTCCGTGAAGAAGTACATTGATTATATGGTGGCTCACGGTATGAATATGCTGATGCTTTATACAGAGGATGTGTACGAAGTGGAAGGCTATCCCTACTTCGGCTATCAGCGGGGCCGCTATACGCTCAAGGAGCTGCAGGAAATTGACGATTATGCAGATTCTCTGGGCGTTGAGGTCATCCCCTGCATCCAGACCTTCGGTCATATGGAGCAGTTCCTGCGCTACCCCTCCAGCTCCGATGTGAAGGACAGCGCATCCGTCCTGCTGGCCGGCGAAGAAAAGACTTACGAGCTGATCGAAGCCTGCGTTGCCACCTGCCGCAAGGCCTTCCGCTCCAACCGCCTGCACATCGGCTGTGACGAGACCCGCGGTCTGGGTCTGGGCGAGTACTTAAACCGCAACGGCTATCAGGACCGTTTCACCATTTTCAATTCCCACATTTCCCGTGTCACCGAGATCTGTGCCAAGTACAACTACCGCCCGATGATGTGGAGCGATATGTACTTCACCCTGGTCAACGCCCACGGCGTAAAGGACTACGATCCCTCCCTGATCGTCCCCCAGTACGCCATCGACGCAATGCCCGACTGCGATATGTGCTTCTGGGATTACTATAATCTGGAAAATGACTTCTACCGCATCAACATCGAAAAGCACAAGACCTTCAACCGTCCTGTGGTCTTTGCCGGCGGTATTTGGACATTTGACGGAATGGTGCCCTATCACGCCCATACCTACAACACGATGAAGCCCGCAATGGAAGAATGTCTGCGGGGCGGCGTAGAGGAAGTGATCGTCACCTCCTGGAGCAACGACGGCACCGAGACCAGCCATATGCTGGGTCTGCCGATGCTCTCCCTGTTCTCCGAGTATTGCTATCTGGGCGAAAAGTGCACAGAGGAGGACATCTGGAGCATCAGCACCTTTATGACCGGTATGACCAAGGAGCTGTCAGATGCTGTCAGCGACTTCTTCTTCCGCTATGACGGCGCAGTCCGTGCCGGTAAGCACATTATGTGGAGTGACCCGCTGATCAACCTTCTGTTCCAGGACTTCGATATGGAGGCCGGTGTGGGCTATCTGGAAAACAGCCTGCAGGTCTTTGAGAAATATGCAGACCATCCGGATGTTCCCTACTTCAAGGCCGTATTCCGTTGCTGTCTGGATAAGTGCTATGTCCAGATGAACCTGCAGAATAAGTATAAGGCAGGCGACAGGCAGTGGCTTCAGAACTTTGCAGATAATGAGATCCCCGTTATGATCGCAAACTTCGAAAAGCTCGCCAAGCTGCATCACGCCGCCTGGCACGCAGACTACAAGACCCACGGCTATGAGCGCATTATGTGCCGCTATGCCGCCGCCAAGGAGCGTCTCAGCTATACTGCCGAGCTTATCAACAAGTATCTTTCCGGCGAGCTCACCGAAATTGAGGAGCTGGAGCCTGAAGTACTCCACGACGGCATCCACAAGTGGTTCTCCGCCCGTCACTTTATGTACATCGAAGCCCACTAAAACAAAATAGTGCAACCCCCAGTGGTTTTCACCGCTGGGGGTTGCTATTTTAGGGAAGGAAACGAGCGAGTTAGAATGCAAAATGCAAAATGACGCACAGGTACGATACCCGTTCGTAGGGGCGGCAAATCTGCCGCCCGCCCAGGTTTCGTCCTTGATGGTGGCTCGTAGCGGGCGGTTGATAACCGCCCCTACATTTTTGTTGGTAAGGGACGGGAAACCGTCCCCTACGGTTTAATTTTCAACTTCTTCTTTTTTCTTGCCCTTGAAGAGCTTTTTGCGGAAGAGAAGCGCGATCACGCCCAGGTCGACCACTGCGATCACCGGGATGCCCCAGGTCTGCAGGATCTTCAGGATCGTTTCTGCGTTCTCCAGCTTCTTGCCCTTGGTGACAAACTGCAATGCCGTTTCATTGAGGGCGTCATAAGCCTCTCTTGCATCACGGATGCGCTCCTTATCGCCCAGAGTGACGATGCCGATTTCAGAAATCAGGGCATCCACTTCCTCGGCGGCCGCCTTTGCGTTCTTCAAGGTTCTGAGCTTGCCTTCTGCGCTTGTCAGTTTAGAGTAGGAAACTTCCTTACGCTCCGCAACATACAGTTTATCGGCTGCTTCTCTTGCTTCTGTGATGATAGCCTCAGCATCCAGGGTGATCTCCGCGGGGATCTTCTGGATCAGGCTTTCCACATGCTTGACAAACTCGGCTCTGAGCACTGCGATCTGTGCTTCTGCATCTTCCAGGATGGTGGTATCCACCAGCATTGCCTGCTTACCTGTCAGTTGCTTGTAGTCTGCACGGATTTCCACCACCTCCGGCTCATTGTCCAGAGTCAGGGGGAACTTATCGGAAAGGGCATTGATCCGCTTCTGCAGTGCTGCAGCGATCTTCTGATCGTTCAAGTCGGATGCCTTGTCATAGGCTTCCTTCAGCTGTGCATAGTTCTTCACATAGCGCTGCTGGCGGACATTCAGTCCCAGATATTCACCCAGCAGTTCTGTCATTGCAGGGAAACTCTCTGCGGTAATATCCTCGAGAACAATGGTATCGATCTTCCGCTCCAGAATGTCAGATTCTGCTTCCTGGAGGGTCTCCAGTTTCTGGACCAGCGTCTTATAGCGCCAGGAGAGGTTCTCGTAAGCACTGCGAGCGGTGCGGATAGCCGCCTCGGATTCTACGGTGATCTCCTCGCCGATGGCAAGAATCAAATCGTCAACCTTTTGGGAAATTGCCCAGTCCTCGTCGGTCACATTCAGGGGAAGCATCTTCAGGGAGGTATTATAACCGTAGTAGAGGTTTCCGTCCTCGCCCATCACCATAAAGTTACTTTCCACAATGTCGGACATAATGCGCAGGTTGGACTTAACCGCAATAGTGCCAATTTCTGCATTCCAGTCGGAAAGTTCAATCCGCTGCGTACCGCCGTTTCCGTGGAAAGCAGCGTAAATGTAATTGCGCTCTGCATCAAAGAGGATTGTCTTGGGGAACCAGTTGTTGGTAGAGTCGCTGGAATAGGTGCTCTTATCGAAGGAGATGACTTCCTGTACATCAAACTTCTTGGTTTCCTTATCGAAGGTGAAGCAGAACAATGTTTCGGAGACCATACTCCAAATTCTGCCGTTTTCCTCCACATTGGGATCGGGCACCACGCAACGCACATGGTAAACAGGACTTGCAAGACCCTTAATGTAATCTCTGGGATCCAGAACGGCTACCGTTTCGTTGTTCTTATAGTCGTACACAAAGACAACTGCGGAAAGACCATCTTTCCAGCCAGCGCCGGAACCGCCGCTACAAGAGGTAGCACCGTATACCAGTTCATCGTGGTATGCAAGGCTCATAATGGAGCCGTTTTCAACGGGGTTGCGGTAGAACTTCCAGCGACCGGTGCGGGTATCGTAAACGGTGATACCGCCACCGCTGATATCGGAGTCGGGCGTTGTACCGGCAAACACATAACCGTCGCCGGCTGCCAGCGTGTGGATACGCTTCTGGCCGGTTTCTTCGTGATCCAGTCTCCAACGCTGAATGACTTCATTTGTCAGATTGTTGGGGTCGGGATAAATTTCGTTCAGGGTTGTGGAAGAATAGTTACCTGCGTAAAGCTTACCCTCGTACCAAACCTGACTATCGGTCTGTCCACCGGTGTTATAATAGTAGTCTACCTTTCCGGTTTCGGTGTTAAATACGGTACACAGTGTGGTATTAAATGCACCGAAGGAGAACTGATTGGTGCCCTCATCCCAACTTACAAAGCCACGAACCTTCGCACCGCCCTTGCCGTGTTCCGGCTTCATCAGGCCTTCATAGGAGAAGTACTCCTGGGTGTTCAGGTTGAAGTGCTTGGGTTGACCGCCGGAATAGGTCACCAGACAGGGATCGCCGTCAATGGTGATCAAGGTCTTGCCGTAAGTCTGTAAACCGCCGGTACGGAAACCAACGCCGGAAGTACCGAAGCCGGGAGTCTTGGAAACGGTCTTGGTAGCCTTGTCGTACTCGTAAAGACCGTAGCCCTGCAGAACCATATAATGCTTGCCATTAATTTCCTCGGAAACATTCAGGTTGGGGTGGTTCACAAGACCGGGGATCTCTGTCAGTTCCAAAGTATCCTGCATCAGCACGATAGCCCCATTCAGATAAGAACCGCCTAAAATGATATACTCATCGATCAGGTTGACAGAGTAAATATACTCTGCTGTGCCCATCAGGTGCATAATATCCTGCTTTGCGACCACTTCACCGGTGGCGCAATCCATTTTGAATACCCAACTTTCAGTTGCACCGCTGGCAGTGCCGTACAGGTAGCCATCCTTGCACATCATACCACGGAAGTTTGTCTGGTAGCCTACCGGCTGACCGTAACTCTTAAACTCACGGGTTTCGATGTTATAGGTAAACACAGTCGCACCATAGTGGCTGCCCAGCCAGATGGTGCCGTTTTCATCGATGGTAATGCCATCCAGAACACCCACTTCCTCAAGACCGGGAGTGCTGCTGAAGTTGGGAGATTTTTCGTATTCCTTGGTATAAGGATCGTAAATGCCCAGGAACTTGCCGGAATTGGCAAGAACAATCTTATTATCCGGGGTAACGCCTACATTACGGGTATAGGCAACATCGGTTTTGACATTGTCTACCAGCGTATAGGTATCCAGGTCATAAACCGGCATATAGCCGCCTTCCACAGGCAGGAAGATATAGTCGTGACCGTTGATTTCAGCACAAGCGCCGTAAGAACCTAAGTCCATAACGGGAACTGCATTTTCAAGGACTGTAATAGGCTCGACACGCTTTTCGTCCTCTGCAGTTTTGTAACTGACAATGCCCCGCTCCATAATGATCTGGGACAGGTTCATATAGCAGTAACGGGAGTTAAACCGGGACTTTTCGTAGCCTTCGATCACCAGAATATATTCCTTGCCTGCCTCAAAGTTCCAGTAGCCTACAAAGGAAGTCTTGCCATCTTCAATGGCACTGCCGCCATCTTCGTTGCCCAGGTATACCTTGCCTACCCGGTTTTCCGGATCGGTTGCTTCCCAGATCTTGTCAATATCTGTGTCAGCAGGCAGGATGTACATCGCAATCGTACCGCTGTTTGCCATGGTAGCGTAGTTAAGTGTAACGGTGAAATCACCGCTGCCGGGGCTCTTGATCTTCAGTGCCACCCAACTGTCCGGTCCGCTGTACACGCGCATACCACCGCCACGGTAGAAACGCAGATTGGTGGTGGGATCATACTCGGTTGCAGGGGTAGAGCCGGACAAACCGTCGCTGGCATTGAGCCACTTCCAGTTCAGGCTTCCATTTCTCCAGCGTGCGTTCATATCGTCGATCACATCGGGCATATTGATCTTGGACTCGGGGTAAATACCGTTCATCGCATCGGCAAGGTCCAGATCGTACACAACGCCCTTATAGGATACGCCGTACTTGATCGTACCGTCTGCAACCAGGCCGTCCTTGGTCAGCTCCACCTGGCTCAGGAACAGGGCAGTACCCTTTGTAAGTTCA
>JAZNDF010000036.1:0-6582 GCA_045587925.1 Faecousia sp. | reverse complement strand
CACAATGCGAATGTGGTGCGCTCCCAACTGCGCTACAAGCCCATATTTCAATACTGAAATTATAGATACTTGCACACAGTTTGTCAAGGGGATCTATGGGCAGATTTTTCCGTCCGTTGTAATCGTAATAATATTATTAGGCACGCTTTTTCCGCTTCCTAGTATGGCTTGTTCTACTGCATATGCAATTCCACCGCAGCAGGGAACCTCCATCCGAACAACGGTAATACTCCGGATATTATTGTTTGCAAGGATTGCAGAAAGCTTTTGAGAATAATCTACACTATCCAGCTTTGGGCAACCGATCAGTGCAATGCGGTTTTTGATAAAATCTGTATGGAAATTGGCGTATGCGTATGCAGTGCAGTCTGCAGCAATCAGTAGGTCAGCACCGTCAAAATAAGGCGCATTGATTGGTGCAAGCTTGATTTGCACAGGCCAGTTTGTCAGCATATTACCGGGGCAAAAGGAAATGGGGGAGTGTTTATTTGCAGATTCTTTTGCTTTGTGGACTGCTTCTTCATTGTATGCAGGTGCTTCCCGCACTTCAAAAGTGATCGCTTGGGTAGGACAGGCAGGCAGACAGTCACCGAGGCCATCGCAATAATCCTCCCGTAACAGCTTTGCCTTTCCGTCAACCATACCGATCGCGCCTTCGTGGCAGGCTTTTGCGCACAGGCCGCAACCATTGCATTTTTCTTCATCAATTTTAATAATTTTACGAATCATAAGACGCCCTCCTTGCGTTTCTTTTGGGAAGCAAGAACTTCCATCATATGGTTGTACATTTCCTCGCCAACACACTGCTTGGCATATTGGCACCATTGTACACAGCTGAGTGTGTCATTGTATGCCACAAAGCCGCAGTGTTCACAGGGCATTTGCGTGTCGATGGAAAACAGTTCAATAATATTTCCGCAATTGGGACATACCTTTTCGTGTATAGTCGGCGTTCTGGGTTTTCCCTGACATCCTCCTGTAATCATAACAACACCTCCTTGACTTTGTAGCATTATCATACTATACTTGTGTTGTTGTGTATGTTGAAATTTCAACAAAAGGAGAGATTTATGGAAGAATTTTATTCTGTGATCGAAAAATGCCCCTTGTTTTCGGGAATAACATTGTCTGAATTTAAGGGAATGCTTGGCTGTCTGAATGGCAGAGTGGTTGAAACAAGGAAAGGCGTGCCGATACTGCGAGAAGGGGATGGGACAAACCAGATAGGTGTGCTCCTGTCCGGATCGGTGCATATTATCCGGGAGGATTATTACGGCGACCGCAGTGTGCTTAGTTATATCGGACCGGGCCAGATATTTGGTGAAGCTTACGCCTTTTCTGATGTGCAGGCATTGCCTGTCAGTGTGGTGCCGGATCAGGATGGGGAGGTGTTGATGCTCGATAGCCGGCGAATTGCTTCCTGTTGTGCTAATGCTTGTACCTTTCATAATCAAATGATTTTTAACCTACTGCGTCTGGTGGCAAATAAAAGCTTAATGCTACATCAGAAAATCGAGATTACCTCAAAACGCACAACCCGTGAGAAACTGATGTCCTATCTTGCATATCAGGCAAAATTGAAAAACAGCAACAGCTTTACCATTCCGTTTGACAGACAGGCGCTGGCAGACTATCTGGAGGTAGACCGAAGCGGTTTGGCTGTACAGATCAGCCAATTGCGGAAAGAGGGCGTGTTGGAAAGCGAGAAGAATTATTTTCGCTTGCTAAAGCAGGATGCGCAATATAAATAGTTTACCGGACTGTTGCATCTAAGATTGTTCAATTTCTATTTTCTCACCTCCACCAAATATAAAAGCCACCCCGAAGGGTGGCTTTTATATTTGGTGGAGGTGAGGGGAATCGTTTGCATTTTACATTCTGCAGATATGCAGAATGTAAAATAAAGGTTCGCCTCCGTCCAGCCGTCGGCGGCAACGCTCGCCCGCGTTGCATTTAATCTATTCGATTCCCAATTCTCACCTCCACCAATAAAAATGACCGCCAGATGGCGGTCATTTTTATTGGTGGAGGTGAGGGGAATCGAACCCCTGTCCGAAAGCAACTTGGAAGGAACTTCTCCGGGCGCAGTTTGTTATTTACATTCCCTCACTGTGCCGGGAACAAACACCCTGCACAGCTTGGTAGCTTCATTATGCGTGGTGCGCGCAAAGCTTAGCGCACGCACGGGCTCCACTTTGATCACACCCGATCCCGGCTCGTGGACCTTCCGGGGCGGATGGGCGCCTAATTAGGCAGCCAGAGCAACAGTATTGTTGTCAGTTAATTTTAGAAGTTACCCATTTTATCGTGGTTAGGTGCCACGGCCCGCTTATCCAGCCTCACTACCCCCGTCGAAACCAGTACACCCCCGTGTATTTAGGTTAGAAGTAATAGTGAATAGGGAATAAGTGTGGGGTGTGGAGACACCCCACATAAAATTAAAATCTGCCGTAGGGGTCAGGCAGCTTATTGGGTTCGGGATAAGTCTCGCCCAAAGTATCTACACAGATGGATTTGATCTTCTGATCTTCCAAAGGACGGTCGCTTCCGTCGGTTCTGGTGCCGGCGATGGCATCCACAACTTCCAGACCGGAGGTTACCTTGCCAAATGCGGCATACTGACCGTCCAAGTGCTTGGCATCCTGGTGCATAATAAAGAACTGGCTTCCGGCACTGTTGGGGCTGGAAGATCTTGCCATAGACAGAACACCGCGCTTATGGCGAAGATCGTTCTTCACACCGTTGAAGAAAAACTCGCCCTTGATGCAGTAGCCGGGGCCACCCATACCTGTGCCGTCGGGGCAACCGCCCTGGATCATAAAGCCGGGGATGACCCGATGGAAGATCAAGCCGTCATAATAGTTATGATTGCATAGATCGATGAAGTTATACACGCTCTGGGGTGCGATTTCGGGGTAGAGCTCACCTTCGATAACGCCGCCGTTTTCCATTGTGATCTTAAAAGTAGGATTTGCCATTTTAATATCTCTCCTTCATTGCACGGTCGATCTGACGCTTGGCATCCCGTTCGGCCGCAGATTGTCTTTTATCATAAAGTTTTTTACCCTTGCACAGACCGACATTAACCTTTACCCGACTGCCCTTGAAATATACACTCAACGGAATGAGGGAATAGCCGTCCTGCTTGACTTTTCCAAACAGACGCATAATTTCCCGTTTGTGCATAAGAAGCCTGCGTGGTCTGCGGGGGTCGCGGTTGAATATGTTGCCGTGTTCGTAGGGGGAGATGTGCATCTGGTTGAGAATCAGCTGGCCGTCCTTAATGCCGCACCAGGCATCCTTCAGGTTTAATGTACCCTGTCGGATGGATTTGACTTCTGTACCGCACAGCTCAATACCGGCTTCCATTTCTTCTTCCACAAAATATTCGTGATAGGCTTCCCGGTTGCGGGACATAATCTTAATTCCTTGTTTTTCCAGACTGCTCACCTCCTATTTTATTCAGGCTATGGTATTATACCATAAATGTCAAGTTAGTTAAACAGAAAAGCCTCTAATTTTTCCGGCGAATCAAAAGAAAAATCGCACAGTGCTGTCATTTCCTCTGTTATCTGCGGAACGGCCTGTTTGCTCCACGCCGCAAACGCAATAGGGACGCCTGCCCGGTTTGCCATTTGCCAGGCGGGCTTCAAATCGTCCACCACAAGCATCCGGTTTCTGGTAAAGCCGTATGTTTCCATTATATGCTCCAGCGGGTATGTATTGGGCTTTCGCTGATGTTCCGGCAGGTCCCAGCCGTAAACGGCATCCGGCAGCACACCGAAATGGGTCAAATAATCCCGCTCGATCGTTTCCTTACTGGAATGTGAGACGACAAACAGCATACCGCCTTCTTCTTTTTGCCGCTTTATAATGCGGTCAATCCCAGGGTAGGGGGCTGGGATGTTGGCTTTTACATATTCCTTCCAGCCTTTGTATTCGTCCAATAGCTCCTGCTCGGTAAACTGATATTTTTCCCGGCACATTCTGGCAAAGCCCGGATGAAAACATCCGCAGATATATTCTTCCAGTGTGATGGTTTTGCCGGGCCGGAACTCGTTGAGTATATAACAAAAATACGGATAATTGATGGTAGTTTCGCTTTGCACCACAGTATCGTCGTGGTCCAGTATCAGACAGGGATAGCGAAGCATTTGTCCACCTCCTTTGGTTTATTATAGCAAATAAACCAAAGAGAAACAACCGGAAAATTCCACTTGATTAAATCGAACAAATGTACTATAATGGAAGAAAAACGGGGAGGTGAGCCGGATGGGGGAGATGCGCCCGGTGGATGTAATTTGTGCCTATAGCGCAAGCGGGGAAATTCGTCCCCTGCGTTTTCGGATGGAAGGTGAAGATCACCGGCTCATACGCATCAATGTGGATGAGGTTATAAGCTGCCGCAAGGTTCAGTATGTGGGAATTGAGGCGCAGATATTTTTGTGCAGAGCAACGGTTTATGGGAAAAAAGCAATGTTTGAGCTTAAATACACCATTCGCAGTCATAGCTGGTGTTTACTCAGAAAGGTATACTGAAATGGCAGATAGGATTATTTTTCACGTGGATGCCAACAGCGCGTTTTTGTCCTGGTCTGCGGCTTATCGGGTGAAAGTACTGGGAGAAAAAACAGACTTGCGGGATATTCCCTCTGTGGTGGCCGGGGATAAGGAGTCCAGACACAGCATCATATTGGCAAAAAGCACACCGGCAAAGAAATTTGGCATACAGACGGGAGAACCTTTGTTTCAAGCGCTGGAAAAGTGTCCGGAGTTAAAGGTAGTAGAGCCGGATTACGGGCTGTATGTGGAGGCATCCCGGCATTTTGTAGAAATGCTTCGGCAGTTCAGTCCGGTCGTGGAGCAGTACTCCATAGATGAAGCCTGGGTAGATATGACGGGGACCCAAAGAATTTTCGGCGATCCCAGGCTTGCGGCAGAACTGATGCGCCGCCGTATATGGGAAGAACTGGGCTTTACCGTAAATGTGGGGATATCCAGCAATAAACTGCTGGCGAAAATGGCCGGGGATTTTGAAAAGCCCAATAAGGTGCACACCCTGTTCCCGGAAGAAATGGAAGAGAAATTCTGGCCCTTGCCGGTTCGGGATCTGTTTTTGGTAGGCAGTGCCACAGAACAGAAATTAAAGAAAATGGGAATTTACACGATAGGACAGCTGGCACAGGCTGATGTAAAGCTTCTGAAAAAACGGTTGGGGAAGCACGGCCAGACCATCTGGCACTATGCCAACGGACGAAACGCAGAGCTTGTTGTTTCTCAGCCGGCAGAAAACAAAGGTTACGGCAATTCAGTTACAACAGCAAAGGATGTGACCGATACAGAAGCGGGTCATCAGGTGCTTTTGAGTTTATGTGAAACCGTGGCTATGCGTATGCGAAAGGATGGCAAATGTGGCAGCTGTGTGGCAGTCCATCTGCGAACCAATGCATTCGACCATTTTTCCCATCAGCTTCTTTTGCACGGAGCGACCAATATTACGGCAGAGCTGTTTCGTGCCGCTTGCCAGGCTTTCGATGAAGCCTGGGACGGGAAAACACCTCTGCGGCAGTTAGGGGTGCAGGTAACCCGTCTTTCTTCGGAGCCTTATCGGCAATTTGATTTTTTCTCCGGTATGTCGCCTGTGCAGTATGAGCGAAAGCTTCGCTTGGATGAGACAGTGGACCAGCTGCGGGATAAGTTCGGGGAGAATATTATCCGGCGGGCGAAGTTTGCCCAGGATCCGGAAAATCATATGACAGGTGGACTTGACAAAGCAAGACGCACCGGTGTTACAAAGCCTGTGCCAAAGGAATTTTAGGGGTAGAAAAGAAAACGGGAATATTGTATAATCACATACAAATCCATCCGGGAGGAAAGCTTATGGCGATCGTGACCTTTTATCGGGATGAACCCAATGCACCGAAAACAACCCAAAGAACACGGTTGGGTGCAAATGTGCTGATTGTTTGCAATGGAAAACTGCTTCTGGAAAAACGGTCTGACTGTGATTTGTGGGGGCTGGTTGGGGGCGGTGTGAAAAAGCAGGAAACAACCCTTCAGGCCATTGTCCGGGAAATACGGGAAGAATTGGGATTGCGTGTTTTACCGGAAAAACTCAGAAAGCTCGCCGTATACGGCGGTAACCGCATTGCTGCTTATCAGGATGGAAGTATCTGGAAGATGGTAATTGTGGCATATTGTCTGGAATTGGAGGAAATGCCGCAAATGCAAATCAGCAAAGAGTCCAGACAGTTAAGGTTCTTCTCAAAAGAAGAGCTGTCCGGTATTGAAATTGTGGTTACACACCGGGATATTGTGGAAGAATGGTTTGGTTATGCCTAAAACCAAATGGAAATTTATACATTAAAATGAAATAATACTTGTATATTCAAACATTCTGTGATAATATACATTTTGACGGTGCAGTATCCTAGTCGAAGGGACCGGTTCCCAGGTAGGGCCTAAAAATCCTATGAAGGGCACATCGATGAAGTCCCTGGTGTCTGCTTTTTACGCCCAGTTTAGGGTGGATGCTGGGGGTTAAGGATTCCGGGCGCGCTCCAATGGCATGGAGCATACGAC
>JAZNDF010000035.1:0-17768 GCA_045587925.1 Faecousia sp. | reverse complement strand
TGTGTGCTCAAAGAAAGCCGGACCATGTTCTATCAGGCGTGCTTGCTGCAACAAACCGTCCCTCGGTCTTACCCCGCACTTACAGTATAGCATATAAGGGGTTCATTGGGCGTGTGTGCGGTATCACGGCATGGATGTTCTCTGTCTTTTTATTGTAAATCTCCCGCTTCCATAAGTATCCTGCTATACTTATTGTAAGATATTATAAGCGCATCGTCAACGCATTATATTTAACAAAATTCGTTGTGAAAACTTATCTATATTGCTATGACGAAAGGGGCGACCAATCGGTCACCCCTTTGATTTATATTATTTTGCAACGAAGCCCACTTTTTTATAGACCTTGCGCAGGGTCTTTTCTGCCACATAGCTTGCCTTCTGGGCGCCGTCCCGGTACACAGATTCCAGGTATGCCTTGTCCTTCATCAGGCGCAGAGACTCCTCCCGGATGGGGCGCAGGTGCTCCACCACCGCCTCACCAACCACCGGCTTAAACGCGCCGTAGCCCTTGCCGATGAACTCATTTTCAATTTCCTCGTAGGTCTTGCCGGTAACGGCAGAATAGATGGTCATCAGGTTTGCCACGCCGGGCTTGTTTTCCTTATCGTAGCGGATGCAGTTTTCCGTATCGGAATCGGTGATCGCCCGCTTAAACTGCTTCATAACCACCTCAGGGGCATCCATCAGGAGCACTCTGCCGGTGTCCTCATTTTCCGACTTGGACATCTTTGCGGTGGGATTGGTCAGGCTCATAATCCTTGCGCCCACCTTGGGCACGAAGGGCTCAGGGATCTTAAACACATCGCCGTAGATGCCGTTAAACCGGCGGGCGATCACATGGGTCAGCTCTACATGCTGCTTCTGATCCTCACCTACAGGCACCAGATCCGGCTGATACAGCAGAATATCGCCAGCCATCAGGCTGGGGTAAGTAAACAGGCCTGCATTGATGTTATCTGCATTTTTTGCGGACTTGTCCTTAAACTGGGTCATACGGCTCAATTCGCCGAACATAGAATAGCAGTCCAGCACCCAGCCCAGCTCTGCGTGCTGATGCACATGGCTCTGGATGAACAATGTGTTCTTCTCCGGGTCCAGACCGCAGGCAATGTACTGGGCAAGCTGCTCCAGTGTCCTGCGGCGCAGGTCCGCAGGATTTTGCCGCACGGTAATAGCGTGCAGGTCTGCCATAAAGTAAAAGCATTCGTATTGATCGGCGCGCTCCGCCCAGTTCTTCACTGCGCCCAGATAAGAGCCCAGAGTCAGGTCACCGGAGGGCTTAATGCCGGATAACATTCTCTTTTTTGCAACGATTTCTTCCATAGTATTTCCATCTCTTTCCAAGTGATCAAATTCCTGTTTGACGCACAGTTTTGATTTATGCAGAGGCTACCAACAATCCCTTCTCCCGGGGAGAAGGTGCCCCGAAGGGGCGGATGAGGAATGCGGGCGGTAGGCTCACATTTTCTGCATAGTTGCAGGCTTTTTCCACATCCCACTGCACGCCGTTCCTCATCAGTCAGCTTCGCTGACAGCTTCCCCCCGGGGGAAGCGATTAGATGGTGCAATGTTTGCAACTGTTCGATAAACAGGAATTTTACAATATTTCCGCTATTTTACCACAGAAGACAGAAAAACGCAACGGAAAATTGACTTTATATGGTCGGATATGGTATACTATTGAAAAATTCCCTGCAAAGGATGATGATTATGGATTACAACACCTTAGCCAATCTGCTGTTTCCGGATGTGACAGACACACCGGAGGCCCTTGAAGAAAAATTCCCCCTGCGTGATCTCAAGGAAGGCGCAGTGGTCACCCGTATGGCACCCTCCCCCACCGGCTTTGTCCATCTGGGCAATCTGGTAATGGGTCTGACCGCAGAACGGATGGCGCACCAGTCCGGCGGCGTGCTGTTTTTGCGCGTGGAGGACACAGACGCCAAACGGGAGGTTCCCGGTGCGGTAGAGGTGCTCATCAATACACTGAAGCACTACGGCATTTCCTTTGACGAAGGCGCTACCATCGAAGGCGACAGCGGCAATTACGGTCCTTACCGTCAGCGCCAGCGGGCGGCTCTTTACCACGTATACGCAAAGAAGCTGGTATCCGAGGGTATGGCATACCCCTGCTTCTGCACGGAAGCGGAGCTTGCGGCTATGCGTGAGACGCAGGAAGCCAACAAGGAGACCACCGGCTACTACGGAAAATATGCTATGTGGCGTGACCGTTCCCTGGAGGACATTCAGGCACAGCTGTCCGCCGGCAATCCCTGGGTGCTTCGGTTCCGCAGTACCGGCTCTATCGAAAACCAATTTAAGTTTGACGATCTGGTAAAGGGCAAGCTGACCATTACCGAAAACGATGTGGATCACGTGCTCCTGAAGTCCGACGGCATCCCCACCTATCACTTCGCCCACGCAGTAGACGATCACCTGATGCGTACCACTCACGTGGTTCGGGGTGACGAGTGGCTGCCTACCCTGCCCTTCCACATTCAGCTGTTCAAGGCTCTGGGCTTCAAGCTGCCCAAGTATGTACACATTGGACCGCTGATGAAAATGGACGGCACTTCCAAGCGCAAGCTTTCTAAGCGCAAGGACCCGGAGCTGGCACTGACCTTCTACAAGGCCGAGGGCTTCCCGGTGGAGGCGGTGTACGAGTACATTATGACCGTTCTGAACTCCAATTTTGAGGACTGGCGCAGAGCCAATCCCGATGCCCCGGCTGACACCTTCGCCTTTAGTCCCAAAAAGCTCAATCCTGCCGGCAGTCTCTTTGACTATGCCAAGCTGACGGATGTGAGCAAGAATGTGATCGCCAAAATGGATGCCCAAAAGGTATATACACTTCTGGTGGAGTGGGCAAAGGAATTTGATCCGGAATTTGCCGCTTTGCTGGAAGAGGACCCGGATTATGCCAAGGCCATTCTGGCGATCGGCAGAGGCGGCAAAAAGCCTCGCAAGGACCTTGCCACCTGGCAGGAGGCCAAGCCGTATATGGGTTTCTTCTACGATGCATATCTGCAAGTGCCCCAGTTTGACGAAAAGTTCAAAAAAGAAACGGTGCTGGCAGTTTTGGAAAAATTCCTTGGGGTATTTGATATTTCCGACGACTCCGGCGTATGGTTTGACAAGGTAAAGGCCATTACCGAGGAGATCGGCTTTACCACCGATATGAAGGCCTATAAGGCGGACCCCGATGCATTCCCCGGCACAGTCGCAGATGTGTCCACCTTCATCCGTCAGGCCGTTACCGGCAAGACCAATTCCCCGGATCTTTACACCGTAATGCAGATCCTGGGCTACGACAGAACCGTCGCCCGTATTCGCAAAGTAATGGAAACAATGTAATGCTATCAGAAAATCATTTTGGGAGGCAGCTCTTACGAGCCGCCTCCCAAATAATTTTGTCAAACAGGCATTTGCCGTTTTTTATTTTTCCTTAAAGGGTGGGTCTGCGGGGTAAATGCCTTCGATCTTTTGCATCGTCCGGGAGACCGCATCTCTGGAATTTTTCCAGTCTGCGCCGTTATTGCGGTAGTCAAATTTCTGAACGAACCAGTCCAGGTCTTCCTGCACACGGGCAAGATTTTCCTGCATCAGCGGGAAGATCGTGGCGTAGAACCAGTCGTGCTGACTGTTTGGCAGCTGGGTTTCCGCCGCCTCCAGCAATCTTGCAAAATGGTGCATACAAAAGCCCTTGCCCGTTTCCACCACCCTGCGAAATTCCTCATCCTTGATCAGGTAAAAGAAGGTGTTGATATAGCGCTGCATACTTTCTTCTATGCTTTCGCACAAAAAGCAGCTTTCCTCCCGCTCCTTTTCCCAGGGGACCAGGGCGTTCTGACCGGCTGTTTTTCCACCAAACAGGCTCTTTTTTCCCGGTGCGGAAAATTCCGCCACCTTCTCATCCAGTTCCTTTCGCATCTTCACAAGATAGGTCTGCAGGATCAGCGCATTTCCCAGCGAATTGCCGTAGTCAAAAAGCTGCTTCATATGTACCTTGCAAAAGCCCCGATTGTCCGTCCTGCCCCGAATCAAAGGCTCCATATAGGACGCACCGGGTCCGGCAATATAACGGATCGCCCGTTGCTGTGCCTGCCGTTCCAGATAGCAGAAGGGACACTCATCCTCCGCGCGAAAGGCCTCATTTACCGGAATGGTTTCAATTTTCTCTCTCATTTTCCTATCCTCCCATTTATGTGAGGGGCTGTTCTTGGGGAACAGCCCCTTTGTTTTTACATCTGGGGTCTTTTTATCTCATTGAGCTTGCCGTTGAGCGCCAACAGCGCCTCTTTGCTCATTTCCATTCCCATCATACCCCCTGCCATATTGACAAAGCGCAGAAGGGTAAAGCCCCCCAGCATTGACATCATAGCATCGGTCATCTCAAAGCCCATCACATCGGAGCCTTTTTGTACATTCCCCAGCAAATTTGCCAGCAGTACACTTCCCTGTTGGGTTTGCACAATGGTACTTATCTTGTCATTCAGGCTCAAACAGCCTTCCGGCTGGGTAATATCAAACCAGTTGAGCACTGCGCCCTTTTCCTTCAGGCGATATGCCTCGTTGAATTTCTCCACCTTGCGGACGGTGCTTTCGTCCTTCAGATCGCCTGCCACTGCAGTCAAACGGGTCGTGCCTGCATTGGGTACATCAAAGCAGAAGAAGGGTAAGCCGTTATGCTTCTGCACGCCCAGGCTTTTTCCGTTTGCAAGCAGCTCAACTTCCGGCTGATTGGAATAGACTGTCACTCGTGTCACATCCTCCACCCGGTCCACATACCGCTTGCCGCAGATATGAACCATCGGCTCCGGATTGAGCCAGGCCTTATAGGCGAAGAAGGAATCTTTTTTGTACTTGCGGTCAAAGGTCACAAGGCCCTTATGATTTTGTCCGTTTTCTCCACCCTCTGCCCGGGCGTCTGCACCGAAATCAAACATATTCCACACATAGGTCGCCCACAGATAGGGTCGCTCGTTGATGGCCTTGATCAGCTCCTCATGGTAATACGCCTGATATTCCTCGGTGTAATCTCCCTGCTGGGGATTGGAGGTGTGCCAGTTCAGGGCTTCACAGCCGTATTCGGAAATACCAATGGGCAAATTGGGGTGGGTTTCGTGGAAATGATCGAACCAGGGCCCGTTCATAGATGTATCGCCGCCATACCAGCCAAAATAGTGGTTGTAGGCTATCACATCCGGTATCTGCAGGTAGGGGCTGTCAATGGGACAGGGGGACACCGCCGCAACCGTTGTCAGGCGGGTAGGGTCCATTTCGTGACACAGGTCATTGAGAATACGGTGGTTTTCCAAAAGGTCCGAGTCCCTGTCCCCCTTCATCGTGATCTCATTGCTCAGACCCCAAACGACGATACTGGGGTGGTTATAGTTCTGGACGATCAGCTCTTTCATCTGGGATACAGTGTTTTCCCGACCCTGGGGCATATGCTGGGAAATATAGGGGATCTCTGCCCATACCACCATGCCTTTTTCATCACACAGATCATAAAAATAGGAATCGTGCTGATAGTGAGCCAGGCGAACGGTATTTGCACCAACCTGGCAAATCAGGTCCATATCCTGCTCGTGATGTTCCTTCAGCAGTGCATTGCCAATGCCCCAGTGATCCTGATGGCGGCTCACGCCCCGAAGGGGGTAGCTTTCCCCGTTGAGGATAAAGCCCCTTTCAGGGTGGATCTCAAAGGTACGGCAGCCGAAGCGGGTGCTCACCGCATCGATCACCTTGCCGTCCTCTATCAGCTCTGCCACCACGCGGTAAAGATAGGGATCCTTTCTGCCCTGCCAAAGGCGGACATCTTCAATGGTGTAGTTCAGGGTCCTGCCGGTAGTTTCTTCCCTTCCCAGCCGGTTTCCATCCCGGTCATAGAAGGTGCACCGCACCGACTGTCCCGCCTTGGGATTTGTGATATAGGTCTGCACCTGCACATCGGCATTCTTCCCCACTACCGCAGGAGTCACCTGAATGCCGGGGCCCCCGTAATGATCCAGATCAAAGTGGCTGTGGGATACGCAAATAATATTCACATCCCGGTACAGTCCGCCATAAAAGGTAAAATCTGCCATCTGGGGATATACCTGTTCATTGGGTGCGTTGTTCACCGCCAGTACGATCAATGTCTTTTCCTGAATTTTCTCAGTAATATCTGCACGCCAGGCAGAATATCCGCCATCGTGATGCGCCAGCTTCTGACCGCCCACATACAGGTCCGCAGAAGAATTGGCACCGTTGATCTCAATATAATACCGATCACTTTCCGGCAAATCTTCCCTGTTAATTTCCCGAACATAATATGCAGTGCCCCGCCAATAATCATTGCCGCCATCCTGTCCGTCAATGGCATTAAAGCTATGGGGCAGATTTACAAAATTCCACTTGGGATCGATCCCGTCAGGGATTTGTGTCGCTTCTTTGGAAAAAGCCCACTTGCGGTTAATATTTAGGATTTTTCTCAATGTTGTTCCTCCTTGAATGTTAGCGCGCTTGTCAGTATTATAAAGGAATTATTGCCTAAATGGAAGTGGGAAATAATCACAATTGGGAAAAGTTTTGCCTCTGCAAAATTTTTCTGTTGTAAACTTGGTCAAATCGTACTATAATGTTTGTATTGCGATGGTGCAGGGCTCTGCACCGGCAAATGTTTATTTACGGAGGAGAAAGAATTATGCCAATGCAAATGGGTTTTCGTTGGTACGGTGAAGGCAATGATAAGATCAAGCTGTCCGACATCAAGCAAATCCCCGGTGTGACCAGCATCGTCTGGGCTCTGCACCACAAAATGCCCGGTGAGATCTGGGAGGAAGAAGAGATCGCCGAGGTCAAACGGCAGTGTGAAGCTTATGGCTTTAACATTGATGTGGTGGAGTCTGTGAATGTCCACGATGACATTAAGATCGGCTTGCCCACCCGGGACAAGTATATTGAAAACTACAAGCAGTGTATCCGCAACCTGTCCAAATTCGGTGTTAAGGTCATCTGCTATAACTTTATGCCTATTTTTGACTGGACCCGCAGTAACCTGTTCCACGAGGTAGGCGACGGCTCCACTGCCCTGTTCTACGAAAAGGGTATGATCCAGGATGACTACAACGCAATGGCAAAGTACATTCTGGACTTCACCGAGAAGTACAATATGTCCTTCCCCGGCTGGGAGCCTGAGCGTATGGCAAAGCTGGACCAGCTGTTTAAGGATTACGCAGGCGTGGACCACGAAAAGCTGTGGAGCAACCTTAAGTACTTCCTGGAGGCGCTGATGCCTACCTGTGAGGAGTGCGATGTGAAAATGGCGATCCATATGGACGATCCCCCCTGGGACATTTTCGGTCTGCCCCGTCTGCTCATCAACGAGGAGAATATCGACCGCTTCCTGAAGATGGTGGATAACCCCTACAACTGCCTGACCCTGTGCTCCGGCTCTCTGAACGCCGACCCCAACAACAATGTGGCAGACATCGTTCGCAAGCATTGCGACCGGATCGCATTTGCCCACATCCGCAATGTCAAGCACTTCGAAAACGGCGACTTCTCTGAAGCCAGCCACCGCGACTGTGACGGTGACACCGGCATTCTGGACATCCTGAAGGCATACCACGACTGCGGCTTCGAAGGCTACATCCGCCCCGACCACGGCCGTCACCTGTGGGATGAGGGTCCCGGCAATGTGCGCCCCGGCTACGGTTTGTATGACCGCGCTTTGGGCATTATGTATATGCTGGGTGCCTGGGATCTGCTGGACAAGCAGGCAGGTAAATAAAATTATGGAGGCAATAAAAATGGCAAATCTTCCCTTAAATATTGACTACACCGGCAAGGGGGTCGTTGTGACCGGCGGCGGCGGTCTGATCTGCGGCGCAATGGCCCGCGCTTTTGCACAAAGCGGCGCAAAGGTCGCCTGTCTGGACCTGAACGAGGATGCAGTCAAGAAGCTGGCAAGTGAACTGAAGGCTGAAGGCTATATTGCTGAAGGCTACAAGGCAAATGTTCTGGAGCCCGAAGCTCTGGAGGAAGTCCACCAGGCCGTTCTCAAGGACCTGGGTCCCTGTGACATTCTGGTCAACGGTGCCGGAGGCAACAATCCCCGTGCCACCACTGACAACGAGTATCAGCACGAAGCCAAGGAAGGCGGCAAGTCCTTCTTCGATCTGGAGGCTTCCGGTGTGGACTTCGTGTTCAAGCTGAACTTCCAGGGCACCCTGCTGCCCACTCAGGCATTTGCCAAGGATATGGTGGCTAAGAAGGCAGGTGTGATCCTGAACATTTCTTCTATGAATGCTTACACGCCCCTGACCAAGATCCCCGCCTACTCCGCCGCAAAGGCAGGTATTTCCAACTTTACCCAGTGGCTGGCTACCCACTTTGCCGGCACCGGTATCCGTTGCAACGCCATCGCCCCCGGCTTCCTGGTATCTGCCCAGAACAAGGCACTGCTGTTCAACGACGACGGCACTCCCACAGCCCGTTCCGCCAAGATTCTGGGCGGAACGCCCACAGGCCGTTTCGTGGACGCAGAGGAGCTGATCGGTGCAACACTGTTCCTGTGTGACGATAAGGCCGCTTCCGCCATCACCGGCGTGGTCCTTCCCGTAGACGCAGGCTTCGCCGCCTACTCCGGCGTATAAACTGAATTTTAACTATAAAAGCCAGAGGTTTCGAACCTCTGGCTTTTATAGTTAGATTAGAACAATCTGTTGCCGTATACATCCAAATAATATGATTTTCCCATATATACCTGTCCTGAAACTCCTAATGAATAATTGCAATCATCTACCAGAATCACGCCATCAGAAAGAGAAAGTTTGCCTTCAGTTGCACTTCTTTCCCAGGTTTTTTCCCCTTTATCATTAAAAACCTCTCCATATTCACCAAGGCTTCGCTCTTTAACCAATATATATTCCCCATCAAATTCAACAGAACTATATTTTGTCTCTACAGGCTCAAAAAGGTGATTTCCTGCCACATCGATTATCGTGACATAATGTCTGTCCGCCTCTTCATTGTAATAAAGAATTGCGGCTCTGCCGTTCACAAAAGAAGTACCTCCGGATACGCTTCCCTTATCCGATAAGTCCAGAACTAGTGTATCATCAATTATGTTGTAATATCCTTTAGGAGATCGGCCATAATACCAAACAGAAGAATCTGATGTGTCAATATTTAATGCGCTCGTCCCCTTTGTCACTTCACCGGTTTTTAAATTCAATGTTTTACCTAAATTATAATTATAATATACATCACCAACAACACAATCTTGAGTGTAAAGATGACTTTCAATTGCTAACCCTCCATTAGACTTAGAAAACGCATCGTACAGCTCCTCGCTGGGCTCTACTGTCCATTGGAAATTTGTATCCAACACCCCAAGCTTTTTGCTGGTGCTGGTATAATCTGCCGTGATCACTTCTGCGATAATATATCCCGCGCTCACAGCTTGTCCGTAAAACTTTGTTGCACCAACATCCGCAGGCATTGTAAAATTTCCCGCGGCATCGTAAAATCCCTCATTAACGAACGCAAGCCCATTGACAAATTCCTCATAGATTATGGTAGCTGCGGATAATTGTTCATTTATTTCAAAAACAATGTTCCCCTCTTTATTGATGCAATAGGTCTTATTGCTCACACCTGTAAGCTCCACAAACGCCAAACCGTCCTTAAATACAGTAGCAGCCTGAATTTCGCCCTGAATTTTTCTGCCCGTATCCTTCACCTCTGCATCCGGCGAATTCATCCTGTCCGTGTTTGGCATATCCACACGCCTTCCACAGGCCGTTGCGGTCAGCATCATAATGACCGCTAAAAATAACGATAATGCTTTTTTCATTTCTTTTTTCCTCCTAAAATAAAAAGTGTGTAGCCCCAAACGGAGCCACACACTGAAAAACGCATAGCCCCATTTGTTGCTACACAAAGTTCCCATTACCCAAAAGAGTATGCGAAAATTGAGCCTGCGTTTTTACCAAAGGCAAAAAGCGCACACTCTCTCAAGGTAATTATGAACTTTGTGTAGCAATAACATAATAGCATACCTGTCCAGAAAATTCAATAGAATTTAGGAATCTACACTTTTTTCTTTCGATATGTTATAATTAGAAAAAGGGACGGAACATCCATGCCGTGATACCGCACACACGCCCAATGAACCCCTTATATGCTATACTGTAAGTGCGGGGTAAGACCGAGGGACGGTTTGTTGCAGCAAGCACGCCTGATAGAACATGGTCCGGCTTTCTTTGAGCACACAAGCTTGTCCATTAAGGACGTACGCAAAACTTCATTACTGTCAGAAAGCCACCCCGCCATCTTACAGCAAAGGGGTTCTGCTATGGATATTATTATGGAATGTTGTTGTGGATTGGACGTTCACAGAGATCTTGTTGAGGCCTGTATCATAAAGGGAACATTAGATGTCCCGAATAAGATACAGGAGCAATTTAAGACAACTCGTCAAGATCTTCTCCGTATGGTAAATTGGCTCACACTAAATGAGTGCTATTACATTGCTATGGAAAGTACAGGTGTTTACTGGCGGCCAATTTACGAAGTGATAGAAAAACATTCTCCACGATACGACTGTATGATGGTTGTCAATGCTCATCATATGCGTAATTTACCGGGGCGTAAAAGTGATGTAAAAGACGCAGAATGGATTGCTACACTTATGCGACACGGCTTATTAGAACCAAGCTTTGTGCCTGACCGTGTAATCCGGGACATTCGGGAGTTTTCCCGGCTCCGTAAAACCATTGTGAAAGAAAAGTGTAGACACGCCAATCATTTGGAAAAGTTTCTTCAAACCCACGGCTTTAAGCTATCCTCTGTACTAAGCGATATCCTATGTGTCAGTGGTCGAAAGCTGCTGAACACCCTTGCCCAAAATGGCAAGCTGGAAGCAGATGATGTACTCAAAGCTGTGCGCGGGAAAACGAAATACTCCAAAGATGACATTGCTGTAGCTGTCTGTGGGGCTATTACGCCTGCTGAACAAACCTTACTGCAATTACTCCTTAGAAGAATTGACGACGACGAGCAATATCTTCACACTGTAGCGCAACAGATGGAAGAATTGTTTGCACCTTTCGCAAGCCAGATCGATATTGTCGATTCCATTCCCGGAATAGACAAGCTCACTGCAATGACAGTACTATCTGAAATTAGTGCTGTGCCACAGGACAGTTTTCCTTCCTTTGGACATCTTTGCTCCTGGGCAGGACTCACACCACGCAATGACGAAAGTGCCGGCAAAGTAAAATCCCGGAAGATTATGCCCGGCAACCAGTACATAAAAACGATTCTATGTCAGGCGGCTTGGGGCGCAGTAAAGGTCAGAAATTCCTGCTTTTCAAAATGGTTTTGGTCACATCAGGGACATATCGGTCAAAAGAAGGCAATCATTGCTGTTTCCAGAAAACTACTGAAAATGATCTACATTCTCTTGGAAAAGGGGCAGTATTACGATCCTAATTATGCAGTAAAAACAACAGAATAAACACTGCCCCAATTGAATTTTAAAGCCGAGGTTTTACGGGTACTTGTTGTGCGTGTTTTTCACCGTTACTTTTTGTTAGGGTTCACGCAAACCGTCCCCTGTCTTCGAAACTGAAATGAGGTGTCATATGCTTAGAAAGACTGCATTTGTGATCGTTTTTGTCTTGCTGATAAGTCTTATATCGGGTTGCGGTAAGGTAGATGAACGGACACTGTCTTTGTTTAAATTAGAATTCTCTGATGAAGCTGTGGCAGAGCTTGAAGTGGCATATAAGAACCGACTGATAGAGGGTGCGTCCTTTGAAATCTCGGATGATACAGTGCAAATGTATTGGGAAGGTGTAAAGCCTAAAGGGCTTGTTGGCGGAGGTTATTTATACTACGGCACATTTGATGACTGCGTTGTCTGGGTTAGTCAGGGACAAACGGAAGCAATTGTGGATTTTGAACTGGCTGGGTCAAGATTTTATAACAGAAATGGAATCAGCTTTTTTGTCTGCAGGAATGGCGAACTGATCACACTGGAGGAAGCCTATGAACAAGGGCTTATTTCGGCAGAGGATATCGCCATTGTGGCAGATCGCCATTGGGAATACAATGAAGCACAAGGGGATATTCCTTAAATCTTGAGAATATAAACGAGGTGTTTATATGCGGAGGAAGATTACTTTTCTAATCCTTCTGGTTTTGATAATTGGAAGTTTCGGCGGTTGTATGCGTAAAGATGACCGGACGGTGTCGTTATATGAATTGGAATTTTCCGACAAAGCGGTTAAGGAACTTAAGGAAGCATATACGACGCAATTGCGTGAGCGTGCTTTATTCGAGATTACAGACTTCACCGCAGAGAAAGCGTGGGAAGTTGTAATGCCGAAGCAGGGAAATCTGGAGGGACGGGGCTGCTATTTATATTACGGTACATTTAATGATTGCGTTGTGTGGGTCGTGCAAGGAGCTGGGGATGAAATAGTGGATTTTGAACTGGCAGGATCAAGATTCTATAATCCACTGTCAGTTGATTTCCTTGTCTGCAGGAATAGCAAACTGATCATGCTGGAGGAAGCGTATGAACAAGGCTTTATTTCGGCAGAGGATATTGCCATCGTGGCAGACCGTCATTGTGAATATAATGAAGCAAACGGCGTAGTTGTGCCACCTGATGTGTAAATGCATAGAGATGGGGAATGTACTGTAAATTCAATAAAAATTTGGCGGGGAGTGCGCTCCCCGCCATTTTCATATATTCAGAATTAACCCACATTACCTATGCGGACGGCTTCGAAGTCTTCATAGATTTCCTGGGAGGGCTTCTTTGTGATCAGAGAGAACACAACGATGCAGATCGCGGAGAAGATGAAGGCAGGCAGCAATTCGTAAATGGCGAACACACCGCCCAGCTTGCTGATGACCAGCTTCCACAAAAATACCATTCCTGCACCGCCGACCATACCGGCAATGGCACCGGCCTTATTTGTCCGCCTCCAGAACAGGCTGAAGAGCATCAGAGGACCGAAGGTGGCACCAAATCCAGCCCAGGCAAAGGACACGATCTGGAAGATCACACTCTTTTCGTCCAGTGCAAAGAGCACACCGATACCTGCCAAAATCAGAAGGGTGATCCGGGACATCCACATAACCTGCTTTTCAGAGGCGTTTTTCTTGCAAATGCCCTGGAAAATATTTTTGGCAAAGGCGGAGGCGGCGATCAGCAGATAAGAGTCAGAGGAGCTGATGGTAGCCGCCAGGATACCGGCCATTACAAAGCCGGCCAGAATGGGAGGCAGGTAGCTGGTGGACATTGTAATGAAGATGCTTTCAGAAGAAGACTTGGTCAGGTGCTCGGTGGGGAACAGCTGACGGCCAATGATGCCGATGAATACGGCCACTGCCAGAGAGATGCACACCCAGATCATTGCGATCCGGCGGGAACGCTTCAGCTCGCCCTCCTGGCGGATGGCCATAAACCGAAGCAGAACCTGGGGCATACCGAAGTAGCCCAGACCCCAGGCCAGGGTGGAGCAAACAGACAGACCACCGTAAGAAGAAGCACTTTCAAATACAGGCTTTCCGCTTTCCACAAGCTGTGTGCCATCCTTCAGGGCAGGGGATGCCAGACCGAAGAACTCCAGGAAACCGGGGATCTCCTTTGCGTTGGCGGCTACATTGCCCAGACCGCCGGCTTTCATGGTGCCCAGTATTACAATAACTGCCAGCGCCAGGATCATAACGATCGCCTGCATAAAGTCAGAGGCACTTTCTGCCAGGAAGCCGCCCAGCAGGGTGTACACCAGCACGAAGATCGCGCCGAGGGTCATCATAGAAACATAGTCTGCACCGAACAGCGTGGAAAACAGCTTGCCGCAGGTGACAAAGCAGGAGGATGCGTACACCGTAAAGAAGATCAGAATAAATGCCGCAGAAATCAGCATAATGGTCTTCTTTTTCTCACGGAAGCGGTTGGAGAAAAATTCCGGCAGGGTAATGGAATTGTTCGCCCGCACACTGTACCGGCGCAGTCGCTTGGAAACAAACAGCCAGTTTAAGTATGTACCGAAAGCCAAGCCGATGGCAGTCCAGGCGGCATCTGCCAGACCGCACCAGTAGGCAACGCCGGGCAGACCCATCAAAAGCCAGCCACTCATATCGGAGGCTTCTGCACTCATTGCAGTCACCCAGGGGCCCAGAGATCTGCCGCCCAGGAAATAGGCCTCAGAATTTTTGTTTGCGCGCTTGGCATATACAATGCCAATGCCGATCACCGCGGCCATATAAATAACCATTGCGATGATGATTTGAACCGTATTGCTCATAAAGGTAACCTCTCTTCCTTATCCGTCTGAGAAAAACTTTTGTGCGCGAAAGACGGATATGCAATAGAATACCATTTATAGGCAGTTTCGTCAACTTGTTTTTTTACCAAAGTTTTCCACGGTAAACCCAAAACCTTTGGACATTATAGGATAAAATACAGGGCCATTGTTAAAATGGCAGTGTTTCGGTCCTCCCGGCTGTCTCCTGCCATCAGCAAAAGCAAAAGCAGCACGATCAGATCTCCCAGATCGAACCCCGGAGGAAACAGACTGCTTAAAAAGCTGCTGCCGGGACCCTTTTCCCTGGGGCCGGGGGGATACTCTGCCTTTTTCGGTGGGGGGAGCTCCAGTTCCGGCGGCGGTGGCGGCTGCTTCGTTTGGTTTCCCGGATCGGGCATCCGGTTGCGCCGGTAAGAGCCGTCCGGCTGGGGAATATATCGGTTATACATAGCATTCACCTGGCTGTGCCCAGAAGGGAGGTTGCCAGGCCTGCCAGCTTGGCCGCCTGCATCGCTTTTTCCAGCCGGTCGATCCGCCGGTGACTCAGATAGGGGCGCAGTGCCAGCAACAGGTTCTGCTGGTTTTTGCTCAGTCTGCTGCCGGCTGTCAGCCCTGCCAGCTTTTGTATGGCGGTAAAATCCACATTGGGCACGGGCTCCTGCGGGGGCGGCTCCGGTGCCGGTGCACCTTGTCCGAAATTCTGTGCCAGGGCCATAATCTGCTGCATAAGCCCCGGATTGGAGAGAATTGCTCCCAGCTTGCTTTCTAAATCGTCCATTTTCTACCCTCCAAGCTGATCCAAAAGTGCCTGCGCCTGATCGTTGGAGGACAAAAGTGCATTGAGAATTTTGCTTGCACCCTTCATATCTCCGGCGGATGCCAGATCCATTGCTTTTTGAAGCTCCCCGCCGTTTGTGTGGCGGAGCAGAGAAATTAACTGCTGTCCTGCAGGAGATTTTGCCAGCCGCATAGCCTCATCCATAGAAAAATTCTGAGAATTTTTCTCCATTTGATTGCCTCCAGTCAAAAAGCCTGTTATAATATGCTTAGCCTGTTATAATATTGCTCAGGCTACAGTACAGTATATGACCCTGTGAAACGGTTGGTGCCTTATGAAAATTTTAGTTTTATCAGATTCTCATTCCACACTGCGGTTTATGCGCAAGTGTGTGGAGATAATAAAACCGGATGCCCTTGTGCATTTGGGGGACCATTACGATGACGGACAGGTGATCGCGGAAGAAAATCCCCGCTTGCCGATGCATCAGGTGGCAGGCAATTGTGACCGCTACCGCTGTCCGCCTTCTGCCAGGGAGATGCTCTGCTATACCGTATGCGGCGTGCGCCTGTTTATGACCCACGGCCATAATCACTATGTAAAAATGGGGACCGGCGCATTGCTTGCCGATGCAAGAAAAAACGGAGCCCAGGGCGTGCTGTACGGGCACACCCACAGACCGGACTGCCGCCGGGAGGATGACGGCCTTTGGGTCCTGAATCCCGGAAGCAGCGGCGGCGGTGGCTCAGCCGGCGTGATAGAAACCGATGGAAATGAGATCACAGGCTGTTATTTAATAAGCTGGGAAGACTTGGAGGAAAGAAAATGATTTTAGCGATCGATATTGGAAATTCCAACATTGTGCTGGGAGGCGTGGAGCAGGAAGAGATCCTTTTTGAAGCCCGCCTTCGTACAGATGCTACACAAACATCAGACCAGTATGCGGTGGAGATCAAGATGCTTCTGGAAATTTACGGCTTCCGTGCAGAAAATGTGGAAGGCGCGATCATAGCTTCCGTTGTGCCCCAGGTGCTCAATTCCGTGCAGACTGCGGTGAAGAAGCTCACCGGCAAGCAAAGTCTGGTGGTGGGCCCCGGCCTGAAAACCGGTCTTGACATTCGCCTGGAAAATCCCAACCAGACCGGTGCAGACCTTGTGGTGGGCTGTGTGGCGGCACTGCGGGCGCATAAACCGCCGATGATCGTTGTGGATATGGGCACGGCCACCACGATGGTGGTGCTCAATGAAAGCGGTGCTTTGATCGGCGGCTGTATCTGCCCCGGTGTGAAGATCTCAATGGATGCATTGACGGAGCGGACGGCTCTGCTGCCCGGATTGCAGTTGGATCAGCCGAAAAAGGCGATCGGACGCAATACCATCGACTGTATGCGAAGCGGCATTATGATGGGCACCGCCTGTATGCTGGACGGTATGGTGGAACGGATGGAAGAAGAGCTTGGCAGTAAAGCGACTGTGGTGGTGACCGGCGGCATTGCTAAATTTGTGCTTCCTATGTGCAAAACACCGATGGTCTACGAAAAGGACCTGATCCTAAAGGGGCTTGCCGCCCTTTATCGGGAGAACAAAAAGGGCTGATCAGAACAAAATCAGCAGAAAGAGCACGATCGCGGCCAGTCCGATGCCGGATGCGGCGATCAGCAGAAGGTCCAGCGCCTTTCCGAGAAATTGACGGCGCGTCATTCCGCCGGGCATATTCATAGGACGGCGGGGCAAATAGCGGGGCTGATAGTAAGTTGTGGTTTTCATAAATTGTACCTCCTTGATTTCTTGGTTGATACAAGAATACCGGAATAAAGGTACAATAAAACGGACTGATAAATTCACGGTTGCTTACCGGTGAAAAATGTGCTATGATTATAGAAATCTCAGCAGGAGGTAGCTTATGCAGGACAGACAGCAGAATCTGCAGCAAAGGCAGAAGACACAAAAAGAAGGAAGCAAGTTTTGGGAAAATGTGCGTTATGTATGCACTTGGGCATATAAGCTTCGCAGTATCCTGTTATCCATTCCTGTGGTCGTCGCCGCAATTGCACTGGCGATCCGGAATATGGCAAAGCTGCCGGCAGAAGTAGGACTGAACCTCCAGGCAAGCGGCGAATATGCAATGACCGTCAGCCGGGGTGTGGCGGTGTTCGTGCCCCTGGCAGTGACCGGTGTGTGCCTGCTTTTGATGTTCTGCTCCCGCCGCGTGGTCTACCCCTGGCTCATCAGCCTGTTTTCCTTAGTATTGCCCATTGTGATTTTGATCCTTAATACCTTCCCTTATTAACGAAATAAAAAACAATTTTGGGAGGTGCTCGGTTCCGAGCACCTCCCATATTTTGTGAAACCTATCGATAAACGATGGCGCGCAACGGACGCATTATCGGCGGCCATTGCGGTGATCTTAAACCAGCAAGCTTAGGAGCGCTTCCGGGGTTTGGGCAATGGCGCAAGCACCGGCGGCGACCATATCCTCCACCTTGCCGTAGCCCCAGGCGACGCCGATGGTAGGGATATTGTGGCTGGCGGCACCGGTCACATCAAATGCCGTATCACCGACCATAACCATATTTTCCACACTGCCCACATATTCCAGCAAATAGGCGATCACATCGGATTTTTCTACCCGACTGCTGTCCATCGTGGCACCGCATACCAATTCGAAATAT